>JAJRUD010000061.1 GCA_024277995.1 Chloroflexota bacterium | reverse complement strand
TCGCCCAAGTTCATCCCATTAGGGGAACTTGGCTCAGCCGGGGGTCGGGGACGGGACCAGAGACAGCCGCTCGGCGATCAGGCGGCCGGCCTGCTCCACCCCCCGACGGGCGTGATCGGAGAGGCCGGGGCGGATCTCCTGCGCCACGGCGCCCACGTCGCAGGCGACGATGGTCACCTCGATGCCGCGGTACTGCTCCAGCTCGCGCAGCATGTTGGAGGTGGGCACCTGGTGCAACGAGAAATCGTCGATCTTGTTCTCGGGCAGCTCATCGACGGAGATCTCGAAGACGCGTCCCACATCCTGCCCCCAGTCCACCGCGTCCACCACCACGATCTCCTGCGGGCCGGCTTCGCTGATGGTCAGCGTGAAGAGCAGCTTGCGCACACCCGTTCCCACGTCCATCACGTAGACCTCCTCGGGGATCTGGTAGTGACGCTCCAGATGCTCGATGACGGCCGGACCGAAGCCGTCATCGCCGAAGAGCACGTTGCCCACGCCCAGCACCAGCACCCGGGCGCGGCAGAAGGCGGGCAGGGATTGCGCGGATGAGGGGGATAGGGGCACGGCCGCTCCCGGCGCGGGGCAGGGCCTCAGGCCCCACCCCGCGCGCAGTAGATCATCGCTCGCTTCAGTTCTCCAGGCTGTCCAGCAGCTCACCCTGCGGGCCGACGATGTCGACACGCACCGGCAGGGTGCCGTCCATGCGATGGGTGGCGCAGGACAGGCAGGGATCATAGGCGCGGATGGCCATCTCGACGGTGTTGAGCACACCCTGATCGTACTTGCCGTCCTTGATCAGCGCCTGAGCCGCCTGCTTGACCGACAGGTTGATGGCCGAGTTGTTCTGGCAGGTCGCCACGAGCAGGTTGACGTGGGTGAGCAGGCCCTCCTCATCGGTGGTGTAGTCGTGGATGAGCGTACCGCGCGGCGCCTCCACCACCCCGATGCCGCGCGCGGCGCGCGGCGTCACCTTGGCGCGCGTATCGCCGCTGGTGATCTCCGGGTCCTGCAGCAGTTGCAGCACCACCTCGGCGTTGTGCAGCAGCTCGATCAGCCGCGCCCAGTGGTAGAGCAGCGTGAGCTGGGCCGGGCGGCCGAACTGGGAGCGGAACTCCTCCAACTCGGCCTGCGCCAGCGGCGTGGAGATGCGGTCGGCGACGTTGATGCGCGCCAGCGAGTTGACGCGATAGAGGCTCGGCGCGCCGTCCTCGAGCTGGAAGGGCCCGCGCTTCTTGGCGTAGGGGAACTTGAGATAGGTCCACTCTTCGACGTGCTCGCCGATGTACTCCGCGTAGTCCTCGGGCGCGAAGTCCTCGTAGGAGCCGTCGGCGTACATCATGCGCAGCTTGCCGTCGTACAGGTCCAGCGTGCCGTCCTCGGTGACCGTTCCCAGGAATCCGCTGGTGATGACACCGATGGTCTTCACCGCGTCCAGGTACTTGGGGAAGATGTCCGACTTGGCGAAGCTGATGGTGAACTTGGCCAGGTCCAGGCATTCCTCGGCCATGGGCAGCAGCTGGTCGCGCTCTTCCGGCTGCAGCGGGCGGCTGAAGCCGCCGGGCACTGCCGCCGCGGGATGGATGGCCTTGCCGGCCACCATCTCCAGCATCCTGGCGCACATGTGGCGCACCTTGACGACGCGCCGGGCGACCTCCGGCACGGCGCCGATGATGCCGATCACGTTGCGCACGGCGTAGTCGGCATCGGGCCCCATCACGAAGTCCGGGCCCGAGAGGATGTAGAAGTGCAGGATGTGCTCTTCCATGTAAGCGATGGCGTTGCACAACCGGCGCAGCTTCTCGCCCGCCGAGGGGATCTGCACACCGAAGACGGCGTCGGTGGCCTTGGCCGAAGCCAGGTGGTGCGACCAGGGGCACACACCGCAGATGCGCGTCGTGATGCGCGGCATCTCCTCCACCGGCTTGCCGACGCAGAAACGCTCGAAACCGCGCAGCTCGATGACGTGCACGCGGGCGTCGGCCACGTTGCCGCTGTCGTCGAGCTGGATGGTCACTTTGGCGTGGCCCTCGATGCGGGTGACGGGCTGGATGACCAGTGTCTTGGCCATGTCATTCACCTCCTGGCGCGCCTGGGGCGCAGCCGTCCCGCGCCAGCGAAGCGGTTGAACTGCGCGGCCCTGTCCGGGATCTGCTTGGCATCCAGGCCGATGGTCGACAGCGCCCCCATCATCTCCACCATCGGATTGGCGTCATGCCGCAAGGGGCCGTAGCAGCCGCGACAGGGCATGTAGGCCCGGATACAACGCGGCACCCCGCCTTCCAGCCCACCGCACCCGGAGCGCGTGGCCGGACCCTGGCACAGGAAACCCTGCTCCATGAAGCAGCGCACGGCCTCCAGCGCCTCGCCGACCCCCTCCACCGACTCCAGCGGCCGTTTCAGGGTGGCCACCGCCTTCTTCTCGCGGATGGTCGGGCACTCGTCACAGACCGACTTCTCGGGCAGCGCGAAGGGGGTTCCCTTCAGCAGATGCAGCACTGCCGCCACGAACATGTCGGGCGTCGTCGGGCACCCAGGCAGCTTGATGTCGACCTGAACAACCTCGTCCAGCGCGTAGACGCGATCGGTCAGCGGCGGCACCCCCACGCGCGGCACCTCGCCCGGCTCGGTGGTCGTGTTCCCCTTGAAGACGCGTTGATAGATCTCGTCCACCTCGAACTGGTTCGCCAGCGCCGGGACGCCTCCATAGCAGGCGCAGGACCCCATGGCGATCAGCGTGTTTACCCGCTCGCGCATCTTGATCGCCAGTTCTCGGTTCTCCTCGTTGCGGATGCCCCCCGAGATGATGCCCACCTCCGCCTCGGGGATCTCCATCTCCGTCAGCTCTCCCGTCTGGCCATAGAGCTTGTGGTCCATGATGACGGGCATGTGGACGAAATCCAGCTCTGGCAGCAGATCCAGCAGAGGCTCACCCACATCGAGGATGGTGACCTCGCAGCCACCGCATATGGCGAACCATTCCTGTGCGACTCTTACAGGCATGGTCTTGTCTCCTTCCCTTCGAGCACATTCAACATCGGCTCGTACGCCTGGTCCGGCTTTTCTCCCCTGCGCACCTCCTTCAGCTATACGGGCTCGGCCCCAGTTCTCTGAGCGTCTCGACCATCTCGCGCACCGTCTCGGCGAACTGCGGCCCTTCGGCGGCCGAGACCCATGCCAGCCGGTAGCGCTCGGGCTCCAGATCGAAGTCCTCCAGCATCATGTCGATGGCCTCCGCTCTGGCCTGCGCCCGCAGGTTCCCCTCGCGGTAGTGGCAGTCGCCGGGATGGCAGCCGCACATCAGCACGCCGTCGGCCCCGTTGGTCAGAGCGTCGATCACCAGGTTCGGGTGCACCATGCCGCTGCACTGCACGCGGATGATGCGCACGTTGGGCGGATATTGAATGCGCGAGGTGCCGGCCAGGTCGGCCGCCGTGTACGAACACCAATAGCAGCAATAGGCGATGATGAGGGGTTCAAAACCCTTTTCCCCGGACATCCCTAGCGCTCCAGTGCTGCCATGGTCATGGCGCGCAGTTGATCCAACTTGAAATGCCACACGAAGATGGCCCCCTTGGGGCAGGTGGCCTGGCAGGTGCCGCATCCCTTACACGCCGATTCATCGACCACCACCCGCTTCTTGACCTGGCCCTTCTCGTCCTGATACTCAACCAGGATGATGGCGTTAAAGGGGCAGGGGTCCACACAGTAGGCGCAGCCGTCGCACCTCTCCTCCACTACGTGCGAGATGGTCGGCTCGATCTCGATAGCGTGTTGCGACAGGATGCGCGAGGCGCGGCCGGCGGCGGCCACTGCCTGCGTGATGCTCTCGCTGAAGGCCTTCTTGGGGTAATGCGCCATGCCGCACAGGAAGATCCCCTCGCTGGCGAAGTCCACCGGCCTCAGCTTCAGGTGGGCCTCCTTGAAGAAACCGTCCTCCGTGCGCGGCACCTTCAGCAGGTGCGCCACCTGCTCCGCGTCGTCGCGCGGCACGGTGGCCACGGAGAGGACCAATCGGTCCACCTCGAAGGCCACCTCGGCGTCCAGCATGCCGTCATGCACACGGACCGTCAGCCTGGCGCCGACATCCACTACAGGGGGGCTATCCTCCTCATAACGCACGAAGACCACGCCGGCTTCGCGCGCCCGGCGGTAGGCTTTCTCCAGGAAGCCGTAGGTGCGGATGTCGCGGTAGAGGATGTAGACCTCGGTCTCGGGCCTGAGATGCTTGATCTGCAGCGCGTTCTTGACCGCCTGGCTGCAGCACAGGCGGCTGCAATAGGGGCGCTCCGCCGTCCTGGACCCGACGCACTGAATCATAGCCACGGCCTGGACGCCTTCCAGCGCCTCGGGGCTGTCGGCCAGCTTCGCCTCCAGCTCGAACTGCGTCATCACACGCTCGTCCTGGCCGTACAGGTACTCCGTCGGCCGGTAGGGCTGGGCCCCCGTAGCCACAATCACCACCCCATGGCGGATCACGGCCCCGTCCTTCCCGTCAGCCCCGGCGAGCCGGGTCTCAAACTGGCCCAGGCTCCCGTCGATGGACTCCACCGTCGCGTTCAGGTGCACGTGGATGTTGGGATGCGCCACGGTGCGCCCGATGAGCTCCATCAGCAGGCGCTTCGGGTCTCCCCCATTCAGCAGGAAGCGCAGCCGGCGCAGGTTGCCGCCCAGCACCCCCTGCCGCTCGACCAGGGAGACGCTGAAGCCCTGATCGGCCAGCTCGAGCGCGGCGGTCATCCCGGCCAGACCGCCGCCAATGACCAGCGCGTTGTGGTCGAACTCCAGTTGCCTGCCGTGCAGCGGCTCGATCAGGCGCGCTTTGGCGACGGCCATGCGCACCAGGTCTTTCGCCTTTTCGGTGGCCGCCTCAGGCGCGTCGCGGTGCACCCAGGAGCACTGATCGCGGATGTTGGCCATCTCGAAGAGGTAGGGGTTCAGGCCCGCTTCGCGCAGCATGTCGCGGAAGAGCGGCTCGTGGGTGCGCGGCGTACAGGAGGCCACCACCACCCGGTTCAGGCCGTGCTCCTGGATGGCGCGCCGCATTTCGGCCTGGGAATCCGTCGAGCAGCTGAATAGATAATGCTCGGCGTAGGCCACGTCGGGAAGCGTCCTGGCGTACTCCGTCACGGCCGCCACGTCGATCACCCCGGCGATGTTGGAACCACAGTGGCAGACGAAAACCCCCACGCGCGGCGGCTCTCCCGAAACGTCGCGCTCCTCGGGATACGACTTGGGCTCCACCAGAGTGTGCCGCGCCGCGGCCAGCAGCGTCATAGCTCTGGCCGCCGCCGCACTGGCCGACATCACCGTCTCGGGGATGTCCTTCGGCTCGGCGAAGGGACCGCAGACGTAGATGCCCTCACGCGTCGTGTTCAGCGGCGATTCGCCCGTCGTGCGGCAGAAGCCGTCGTCAGTCAGCCCCACGCCGATGCTCTCGGCGAGGTCGCCCATGCCTGCCGAAGGCTGCAGGCCCACGGAGAGCACTACCATGTCGAAGACCTCCGAGATCACCCGTCCGTCGGGCAGGCTGTACTGCACCTCGAGGTCCCCGCTCGGGGAGCGCTGCCTGATCGTCGAGGGCATCACCCGCAGATAGCGCACGCCGGCCTCACGCGCGCGACTGTAGTAAGCGTCAAAACCTTTACCGTAAGCCCTGAAGTCGATGAAGAAGATGGTGCACTCGGCCCCCGGGGCGTGCTCCTGAGCCACGATGGCCTGTTTGGTGGCGTACATGCAGCAGACCGCCGAGCACCAGTTGCGGTCGGCACGGCGCGATCCCACACACTGGATCCACGCGATGCGTTTGGGCTCCCTGCCATCAGAAGGGCGCCGCAGATGCCCGCCGTAGGGCCCGCTCGGGGAGAGGATGCGCTCGAACTGCCGACCGGAAACCACGTTGGGGAAACGCCCCAGCCCGTATTCGCCCGAGAGGCGAGCATCGTAGACGTCGAACCCCGATGCGAGCACCACCGCTCCGACCTGCAGGTCCATCTCCTCCGCGACCTGATCGTGATCGATGGCCCCGGCAGCGCACTTTTCGACGCAAGTGAGGCATTCCGAGCACACGCCGCACTGCAGGCAGCGCTCCGCTTCCGCCCTGGCCTCCTGCTCCGAATAACCCAGGTGGACCTCTTCGAAAGATTGCGTGCGCGCCGCGGCCTGGCGCGCCCGCATGGGCTGGCGCGGGCGCAGCTCGATCTCGCCGTCTGCGACGCGCGCCGCCAGCTCCGTGGGCGTCATCTTCACCACCGGCAGGTCACCGTGCTCCCTGGTCTCCAGCCGCTCGCCCCGCAGGTACTTCTGGATGCTCTGCGCCGCTTTGTGTCCGGTGGCGATGGCTTCCACGACGAAGGCCGTCCCGGTGATGGCGTCGCCGGCGGCGAAGACGCCATCACGGCTGGTGGCCAGGGTGTTGGGGTTGACGGCCACCGTCTTGCGCGGCGTGATCCCTACGCCGTCGTCCTCGGGGACGAAAGCCAATCCAGCCGATTGACCGATGGCGAAGATCACCATGTCGCAGGGAAGCTTGTGCTCACTGTCCGGCACCGTCTCCAGCGTGAGGGAACCGTCGGCCTCGAAGCGCATGAAGGAGACGTCCACGGCCTCCACGCCGACGATGCTGCCATCCCTGCGCAGGACCTGTGTGAAAGAGCGCGCCGGGAAGAGGCGCACACCTTCTTCGCGCGCCTCTTCGATCTCCGAGTCGTCAGCCGGCATTTCCTCGAGCGATTCCAGGCAGGCCACGTCCACCTGTCGGGCGCCCAGCCGCACTGCCGTGCGGGCGCAATCGAAGGCGACGTTCCCGCCGCCCAGCACGAGCACGTGGCAGCCTTTCAGGTCCGGCCCCTCCCCCAGGCGGGCGTCGCGCAGGAAGTGCACCGCCGTCACGGCCTCCGGATGATCGGCGCCGGGGATCGGCAGGCGCTTGCCGACGTGCGCCCCGACGGCAATGAGCACGGCGTCGAACCCCTCGGCGAAGACGTCTTCCAGGTTCTCCACGGGGGTGTTGAGGCGCAGCTCCACCCCCAGGTCCACGATCTCCTGTACCTCGCGGTTCGCGATCCATGTGGGCAGGCGGTATTCCGGCACGCCGACCCGCAGCATGCCGCCCGCCACCGGGAGGGCCTCGAAGACGGTCACGCCGTAGCCGGCCAGGCACAGGTCCCTGGCGGCCGTCAGGCCGCAGGGGCCGGCCCCGATGATGGCCACCTTCTCGTCGCATTTGCGCACAGCGCGCGGCGGCGGTTCGTAAGGCTCGGCGTACACCTGATCGGTGACGAAACGCTTGAGCGCGGCGATGGCCACCGGATCGTCCACCAGGCCCCGGTTGCAGGCCGTCTCGCAGCGGTGATTGCAGATACGCCCGCAGATTCCCGGGAAGGGGTTGTCCAACTTGATCACCCGCATGGCCTCGCGATAGCGCCCCTCGCGGATGAGCGCGATGTAGCCCTGCGCCCGCTGGCCGGCGGGGCAGGCATCGCGGCAAGGCGCGATGCCTTTCTTCTCGATGGCATAGGCGTTGGGCACCGCCTGGGGGTAGAGCTTGTAGGCGGCCTTGCGCTCGTTCAGCCCGTCGTTGAACGCGTCCGGCAGCGAAACCGGGCACACCGTGGCACAATCGCCGCAGGCGGTGCACTTGTCGACGTCGATATAGCGCGGCTTGCGCCGGACGCGTGCCGTAAAATCGCCCGCTGCGCCCTCCAGCCTGATCAGTTCGCTGCAGGTGAGCAGCTCGATGTTGTGATGGCTGGCGGTGGAGACCAGGCGCGGGCTGATGGTGCACATGGCGCAGTCATTGGTGGGAAAGGTCTTGTCCAGCGCCGCCATCTGCCCGCCGATGGCGGGCTGCTTCTCGACCAGATACACCTTGAAGCCTGCGTCCGCCAGATCCAGGCTGGCCTGCATGCCAGCGATCCCCCCGCCGACCACCAGCACCGCCCCGACGACCTCATCCGTACCCTGCAAGGGGTGCGGGAAATCCGCCGCCGCAGGACTCATGGAACCACCCCCTGCCCCTTCCCCGCCCCGCATTTCTCCAGCATCAGCGGCAGCGGGTCTACGATGTGCTTCTGAAGTCCCAACCGCTTGGGAGACAGCCCGAGGGCGTAGCCCAGCAACTGGGAGAAGTACATCACGGGCATCTCCAGCTCCTGCTCCAATCGCTCGCTGATGGCACCCTGCCGCGTGTCCAGGTTGGCGTGGCACATAGGGCAGGCGACGATGATGGCGTCCGCCCCGGCGTCGAGGGCCCCTCTGAACAGCTTCTGGCACAGTTCCACCACGATATCTGGCCTGATCAGGCTGAAATGCGCGCCGCAGCAGTCCACCTTGTAGGGCCAATCGAGCACCTGCGCACCGGCACTGCGCACGAGCTGATCCATGCTCTGCGGGTTCTCAGGGTCATCGAAGCCCATCACTTCCGCCGGGCGGGAGATGTGGCACCCGTAGTAGCACACCACCTTCAGGTCCGAGAGGTCGCGCTGCGGTGACAGATGATCCCTGCTGCGCTCGCCGAAGCCCTCGCTGCTCAGCAACTGCAGGGGATGGATGGCGGGCGGCAGGTCGTCGAGGTTCCCCTCCAGCACGGCCTCCACCTCCATGCGCAGGCCGTGGTTCTCTTCCACCTGTTTGGCCGCGTTCTTGAAGTGATAGAGGCAGGCGCTGCAAGGGGTGACCAGTTGTTCGTGACCCTGCTCCCTGGCGCGCACCAGATTCCAGATCGGCGTCGCCAGTCCCAGCAGGTGAGAAAGCGAGGGCGCGGCCAGGGTGCCGCAACAGATCCAATCCTGCAGGTCCTCGATGGTGATCTCCAGGCTCTCGAACAGGGCCCGCATGGACATGTCGTATTCCAGGCTGATCCCTTCCAGCGAACAGCCCGGGTAATATCCGTACTTCATAAGGGTTGGTCCATTTCCCGGGCGAGCGCCCTGCGGTACATGCGGCGGAATCTGGCGCCTCTCAGCGGCAGAGGCGGCGGCTTGATGCGCCCTCTGAGCAGCAGTTTCCAGGCCAGCGGAAGTTCATCGAAGAGACGCCCGCTCACGAGCCGATTGATGGCGACCAGCGAGGCGTCATGGATCTTGCCGTTCATGCGCATGTTGGTCACGAAGCCTTTGTAGTAGACGCCCACCTCGCGCACACCGGGCTCGAGGCCGGCGCGCAAGGCCATCAGGCGCGCCGCGTTCATGGCGGCTGCTGGATCAACACCCTGGGGACAGCGCTCCGTGCACGTCTCGCAGGCCACACAGAGCCAGATCGCCCGGCTGTTGAGGACGGAATCTCTGCGGCCCAGGCGGATGCTGTGCATCACCTGGGCCGGCTTCAGATCCATCTCATAGGCCAGCGGACACCCCGCGGAGCACTTGCTGCACTGGAAGCAGAGGTTGAGGTTCTGACCGCTCAGCGCTTCGATCTGATCGCGAAAGACCATCCACGCACCCCCGGGACCGGGCAAAAGGAAAGAGACCGGCGGTCCCACTTCGCCAGTCTCCATTCTGCGGCATTTCAGCCCCTGCAGACAACTCCCCTCCGGCTCAATCCGTGAGCCGATGGGGTCAATTCATCGTGGGGGTTGCGCGCTGTGTCAGATCCACCCGCGGCGGACGGCTTCGGCGATGGCCTGGGCGCGGTTGGCGGCTCCCAGTTTCTCGAGGATCTCCTGCACCTTGCGCTTCACCGTGGCCTCGCTCCAGTAGAGCCTGGCCGCGATTTCCTTGTTGCTGGCCCCTTCGGCGATGGCCTCCAGAATGCGCAGTTCATCGGCCAAAATGCCCGCCTGGCGCAAGGCGCAGTCCTGCGCCAGACGCTGGTAGCGGGCGACGACGCTGCTCACCAGCGAGGGGGTCAGCAGCCGCTCGCCAGCCATCACCGAACGGATGGCGTCGGGGAGCTGCTCGTGGGATACGCTCTTCAGCAAGAAGGCGTGCACGCCGGCCTGCAGCGCCTCGTGCAGGTAGTTCTCGTCATCATAGGTGGTGAGGATGATGATCTTGACCTGCGGGTGAGCGCGGCGCACCCGGCGGGCGACCTGGATGCCGCTCACCCCCCTCATCTGGATGTCCAGCAGCAATACGTCCACGTCCTGATCGGCCAGGAGCGGCAGCACCTCGGCGCCGTCCTCGGCCTCAGCCACCACAGCCAGGTCCGGATGCCCCTGCAGCAGGCTGCGCAGACCGTGCCGGACGACGGGATGGTCGTCGACGATCATGACGCGGATGCTCTCCCGCTCGACATCCCGCTGCTCAACCATGCCGCCGCCACCTCGGCTCCCGGTCGGGGCCACAAGCGTCACGCCCTGGACGCGTCACTGAGCAGACCGCCAACGGGGGCTTGGTACTCGGGCGAGGGCAGGGTCAGCGTGATGCGCGTGCCCCGGCCGGGAGTGGAATCCACGACCAGAGCGGCGCCATGCGCCTCCGCCCGCTCCCGCATGCCGATCAGGCCCAGATGTTCGCCAGGCGCCCGGATCGCCTCTTCGGGGTCGAATCCCACCCCATCGTCCTCGACCACGACCTGCAACGAATCCTCACCGAAGCGCAGGGCCACCCAGACGCGGTCAGCCTGAGCGTGTGCCGCCACGTTGTTCAGCGCGGCCTGGACCACGCGGTAGATGGCCACCTCCACCTCCGTGGCCAGCCGGCGGGCCTGATCGCTCACCTCGACCCGGGCCTGGATTCCAAAGGTGGACTCAAAGGTGGTGCAAAGCCGCCTCAAGGCGACCACCAGACCCAGCGTGTCCAGCACCGGCGGGTGCAAATCGTAGATCGCCCGCCTGATCTCCGCCTCTGCCCCGGAGAGGTGCGCCTGCGCTCGCGCTAGGCTCTCCGAGGCCCGGTCGGGGTCTTCGTATACAGCATGGCGCGCGGCCTGCGTCTCGTACAACGCTCCGATGATCAACTGCGTCACGCTATCGTGCATGTCATGCGCGATGCGCGCCTGGGTATTCTCCTGCACGCGATAGGACTCGTTCAGGAGCTGTCGCAACTGGCGGGCCTTCTCGGCCAGGTTCCAGCGCGCCGCCTCCAGTTCGCGCGTCCGGCGCGAGACCTTGCGCTCCAGCTCCATATTGAAGGTGCGCACGGTCTCGTACAGGCGCGCGTTTTCGATGGACACGCTCGCCTGACCGGAAGCCGCCGCCAGGAAGTCTTTGGAGGCCGGAGTGAAGTGGCCGCTCTGCCGGCTGGCGAGCTGCAGCAGGCCGACCAGCTTTCCCTTCACCTGCAGGGGCGCGCAGGCGACGGAGCGGAAGCCCTCACAGATACACACGTCCGACGTGCAGCGATGATCGGCGTGCACGTCCGCCGCGTAGAGGATGTGCCTCGAGCGGACCGCCTCCCCGCACAGGCAGTGACCGGGCCGCAGGCGCGATTCCTTGCGCGCCATGTCCGGCGATATCCCGCGGTGCGCTGCCAGACGAAGCCCGGCGCGGCTGTCCTCCTGCAGGAAGACCATCCCTGCATCGGCGCGCAAGGCCCTCACTGTCCAGTCCAGGATGGTAGCCATGCGCGCGTCCAGGTCCAATGAATCGCTGGCCGCGCGGGCGAGTTTGTTGAGAGCGGCCAATTCCTCGGTCTTGCTGGCCAGCTCCGATTGGGAGGCCAGATAGGCGTCCACCAGTCCGTTGGCCCAGCGCAGGAACAGCCAGGCGATGACGGGCCCCAGGACGCCCAGCACCAGCACGCCCAGGATCGTCGGCCAGGGCCAGCCGCTGTCGAAGCGATGTCGCTGATTCTCGAACAGGGTGAACAGGGTGCCTATGGTCGCCAGGACCAGCGGCACCACCCACAGGACCAGTCGCAGGGTCCTGAGGATCTCGGGGCGCGTGGGTGGCCTTGAGCCTTTCATCGCTCCTTGTCAGACTGATCGTTGTTGGGCGCGCTCGGCACGTGGGCCACGGATCCCCCTCCCCCACCGTCGCTCCTCCCGCACCCCGCCCGCCAGGGTGGGAGGCGGCACCGCCCGACGGCTACCATTCAGTCTACAATAGCCTGCATGGTCCAGCAACTCCTAGTGTGCGACGAGCACTTTGCGCCGCCGCCGAGCCGGATGGAACGCGCTCAGCAGTCCTCATCGCCCGGCGACTCCACCTCGATGGCTTCCAGAAAGAACTCGTCCCCGGCGACCACCTGCACGCGTATGCTGCCGCAGGCCGGGCAGGCCATCTGCCCTTCCTGCGGCGCGTAGCCGTGCTGGCAGTCCAGACAGCGCAGGCGGGTGTCGATCCGCCGGAAGTGCAGCCTGGCCCCCTCGGCAGGCGTGTCTTTGCTGATGATATCCCAATAGAACTGAATGGAGTCGTCGATGATGGAGGACAGCTGCCCGATCACCAGGTAAAGATCGGTGATGCGCGACGCCCCCGCGCTCTGGGCGTGCTCCAGAGCGATCTCCAAGATGCTCTCCGTGACAGGCAACTCATGCATGCCATCTCCTTGCCAAAGGATACCGGCCCCGCAAGCCCTGCGCCAGTGGCAGATGTCACCCGGGGACGCCCTCGCTCCAACGGCCGATGATGAGCCCGGAGGCCATGCTCACATCATCCCCAGCAGAATCGATGGTCGTCATCGCATCGCGCGGCTGCTTTCGCAATCGCGAAACCTTTCGATAGCCGCCTCACCATCTAGTGTTGTACAATATAACAATCTTTCGAAAGGACTGGTAAATGGCTCCTGGCGACCGTCAAGAGGTTCACGACCAGGTCGACCACCTGCAGACTCTCCTGGTAACCCTGTTCGGCCTGATGGTCGCCCTGGGGAGCTTCGCCTTCGTGGGCACGCTGGCCGTCACCCGCGGCCCCCGATACGGCCCGCCAAGCTATATCGCCCTATCCATATCGCACGGAACGATAGGCCTGATCTCCGCCGCGATGGCCCGGCGCGGCCACGCAAGCTGGGGCGCGCGCCTGCTGGCCCTCTCCCTGGCGATCATCCCCACCTACGCCGTGGTCTACTACGGCACGCCTCACGAAACTACGATGGCCTCCTACGTGGGCGTGCTCCTGGTGACCTCCGTGGCCTGCAGCCGACGCGAAGCATTGCTCGCCACCTTCCTGCTGTTGCCGTTGACCGTCGTCACTTACCAGGCGAGCGCGCCGGACCTGCCGGCCGAGGCCATCGTCTCCACCCTGGGTTTGATGCTGGGCACGGGCTTCACGCTTTCGTGGCTGCAGGACACGCTCCGCCGCACGCTGCAGCGCCTGCAAAGCTCCGAGGCGCACTTCCAGCGCCTCTCGCAGATCGACCCCCTGACGGGGCTGGGCAACCGGCGCCACTTCGACGAAAGCCTGGCCGGCGTGCTGGCTTTCGCCTCGCATGCGCGGCCCGTGGCGCTGGTGCTCATCGATATGGATGGGCTGAAGGTGATCAACGACCGCTACGGGCACCCCATGGGCGACCAGGCCCTGCAGGCCGTGGCGCAGGCCATCAGGGCCTCGATACGCGACAGCGACATCGCCTGCCGGATCGGCGGCGACGAGTTCGCCATCATCCTGCCCCAGGGCGGCATGCGCGGCGCGGAGCGGATTTGCGATCGCCTGCTGCAATACCTGGAGGGGGTCAGGCTGGGAGAAGGGGAAGCGACCTTCGCCGTGTCGGCCTCCGTGGGCGTGGCCATCACGGAAGAACCGCGCAGCAGGGTCGAGGATTTGCTAGCCGCCGCGGATGACGACCTGTACCGGCGCCGCGCGCAGCTCCGCGGTACGCCCGACAGACAGAGCCTGAGCAGCAGCCAGCTCAACAGGGGCGCCGCGCCGCAGACCATGCAGCAGGAGAACTGAAGGACCGCCTGCCCGCTCAGCCCACCTATGCAGCGCCGGCCGCCCTATTTCCCTGCTTCAGCCTCATCCGAGGCAACCAGCGTGCCCGTGTTGGGCACGGCGGCGTAGTATCCCAGGAATCGCTCGATCTCGGGCGCCTGCTTGGCGCGCAGGTTCTCCACCCAACGGTAGCCGATGGACTGATAGCGCAGTTCCACCGTCACGGTGAAAGGCCCTTGCGCCTCGTCCACCTCCACCTGATATTGAACGCGGTCGCCGCCCCCCAGGAAATCCTCGTCCTCCAAGGCCCGACCGCGCACGGCGATGTCCTCGTAGGGTGCGCCTTTCTCAAAACCCGCCGGCAGCAGCCGATTGTCCTTGACGTAGCGCGCGGCGCGCAGCAGGGTGGTGGTGACCGCGGCGTCGGTGTTCGTCAGGATGGTCTCGTAGATCTGCACCTGATCAGGCCGCACGATGGCCAAGTAATGCGGCTCATAGGCATCCGCGGCTTCGTCGTTGTCATTGCCAACGATGGAACCGTCCGCGTTGACTGCGCCGGATTCGAAGACCACTTCCCCCGCCGCGTCGCGCACGACGAAATGCAGCCAGGCCCTGCGGGCCGGGAAGCCGCTGGGGAACTTGTGGCCGACCTGGCTCTCGACGCTCACGTCGGCGATCAGCGTCGATCCCGCCAGGCGCACCTCGTCCAGCGAGACCGTGGCCGTGTGCTCCTGCAGTTGCTGTAGCGTGCGCTGGCGCGCCGCGGCGAACTGTTGGCCGGAGGCCGTCGTCCCCATCTCGGCGCCGAAGGTCTCGAACATTTGCAGCATGTAGGCGTTGCCGCCGACGAAGCTGTGCTTGGCGAAAGGACTGCGCGGCGGCCCACCGGTGATGGAGATGACCACCGACCCTTGCGCTTCCGGCATGTGGCAATCCTGGCAGCTCTGCAGGCGACGGTAGTCGCTGTAGTACCACTCCAGATAGGGCACCTGCTCCGGGAATTCGCCCACCACCTCCCCCCGCGCATCGACGTAGGGCGTGTACAGCGTGTGGCAGGAAGCGCAGAGCTCTGACTTAATGATGTGCAGGCCCTGCTCCGGGGCGAAGCCCGAGCTGGCCTGCATGGTCTGCACCATCATCATGCCCACCCTGTACGGGCCGTAGATCACGCGCTCCCCTGCAGGCTGCTCGGTGTCGATGGAGAACCCGCCGCTGTAGCTCCCGGACAGACCCAGACCCTCCGCCTGAATCTGATGGCAAAGCGTACAGGAGACGCCATCCATGGCCAGTTCGTGCAGCGGGTTGCCGGGGTCGAGGAATCCCTCCCCGAAGACCGACCCCTTCTCGCCGTCGGCGGCGACCGTGTAGCGCGCCATGGGCATGTGGCAGGTGGCGCATTTATCCTCGATCGTCTGGCGCAGGTCCGGGTTCTCCAGGATCTCGGATCGCACGGAGGCCTGCCAGTAGGGGTCGCGCGCCGCGTTGGCCATCATCGTGCCGCGCCACATGCGGTCAATGGAGACATCCGCGCCGGATTCGTCGCTCAACCCGGTATGGCATATTGCGCAGACCCCTGAGCCGGAGAAGAAGCGGTCGCGGACCTGCGTCAGGGGTGCGGCGGCGAAACCCTCGCCCGCCTCGGGGGCGGCGCCGGGCGTCGGCACGCTCGTCGCCGTGGGGGGCGGAGTGCGCGTGGGTCGCGCGGCCACCAGGGGCTCCTCAGTCGGCCGCTCCACTGTGGTCGGGCTGGTGGCGCATGCCGCCAGCGCCGCAGAGAGAATGAGGAGCCAGAAGCTCAGCCGCTTCATGTCCGCCTCCTGTCTTCACTATGGGCGTGGGACGCCAGCGGCCCCGCCGCGCTCCGGCCGTGGGCGACCCCTCTCCCGGTCTCAGATCCTGAAGGTCCCGTCCTTGTATACCAGCTCACCGTCCACCAGGATTTCGCTGTCCTGGTGCATATCGCAGATCATGTCCCAGTGGATGGCGCTCCTGTTCTCGCTCCCGGTCTCGGGGTAGCCGGCGCCCAGCGCCATATGGATGGTCCCGCCGATCTTTTCGTCGAAGAGGATGTTGCGCGTGTAGTGCTGGATGGCGTGATTGGTGCCCACGGCGAACTCGCCCAGGTAGCGGGCGCCGGGGTCCGTCTCCAGGATCTGCTCCAGGAAATCCAGGTTCTTATCCGCTTTGGCCTGGACGACGCGGCCTTCCTTGAAGGTGAGTTCCACGCCCTGCACCTCGCGCCCCTGCCAGATGGCGGGGTAGCTGAAACGCACCCAACCCTCCACCGAAGACTCCACCGGGCCGGTGAAGACCTCGCCGTCGGGCATGTTGTTCGTGCCGCAGGCGTTGATGAAGAGACGGTCCTTGATGGAGAGCGTCAGCTCGCAATTCGGGCCGCGCACCTCGACCCGATCGTGCCCCTTGAGTGCGGCCACGATGCGATCCTGCTCCTGCTGGACCCCCTGCCAGAAGGCCACCGCGTCCTCCTGCGGATCGTGCACGTGGCATGCCTGGTAGACGAAATCCTCGAAGGCCTCCAGGCTCATCTCGGCATCCTGTGCGTAGGCATGCGTGGGAAAGAGGGTCGACACCCAGCGAAACTCGCCGCGGCCGCCGCGCTCCATCTGCGCCCGCAGGATGGGCTGCACCGCTTTCCGCCGCCGGGCAATGCGCGCCGGACCCACACCCGTCAGCGCTTTGGTGTTGCTGCTGGACTGGATGCGGATGCGGGATTCGAAGTTCTCGTAAGCCAGACGGCGCAGAATCGGCGTGTGGTCGAGCTGCGTCTGGTCGGCGTGCCGCATGAAGATCGCCTCCATCTCCGGCAGGTCCACCAGCAGGTGGGGATGTCCGCCGGCCTGGAGGATCTTCTCGACCAGCGCGTAGACCAGAGGCGCGGCGACGGGCTCGGCCTCGATCAGCACCCGATCGCCGGGGCCAATGCGCGTCGAATACTCCACCAACACCCTGGCAAAACGCGCCACTCTTGGGTCAGCCATACTCACTCCACTCCAATTGAGAAACGTATCAAAAGTGGTCCGCGCATTATATCACCGCGGCCTTCCGCCAGCGGCCTCTTCCAGCATACGCCTGGCGGCGCGCCGGGCCACCTCCACCGCGAAGTTCGTCCCCCGGTCCCAGGGGTATACCTGGCTCATGCTGGCCAGCCACAGGCCCGGCAGAGGCGTCTCCAGATCGGGGATGGCCCGTGAATGGTTCAGCATGGGGACCGGCTGGGCGTAGTCCGTGCGGAAGAGCCACGCCTCCCGCACCCAATCCCTGCGGAACTTCGGGTTGAAGCGCGGCAGCGCCGGCAGGAAGCGCTCCAACAAGGCCTCTTTGCTGAGGGAGAAGTACTCGTGGCCCGGCTCCAGATAGTCCCCGCAGTAGACGATGTGGTCGCCGCCGAAATACTCACGCGGCAGGAAGTTGGTGTGTTCCACCAGCGCCAGGAAGGGAAAGCCGGCCGGCTTGGGCAGGTTGTGCCAGTAGACCCCGCCCTCCGAGAGACGATGCTTCAGCGCCAGGACCAGCACCACCGCGCCCATGGATTTCAGCGCCAGCAGGCGATCCAGGTAGCCGGCGGGCAGCGCCGGGGCCATCTGCGCCAACAGCGCCGGAGAGGTGGTGGCCAGGACCTGATCGAAGGTCGCCTCTCCCTGCTCGCTCAGCACGCGCAGGCCGCCGTCGGGCAGCGGCTCGATCCTGCGCACGGGCGCCTTCAAGCGGATCGACACGCCCGCTTTGCGCACCACGTCGCCGAAGGCATCCACGAAGGCCTGAAAGCCGCCCTGGAAAGTCCCCAGGCGCGGCGTGCGTGCCTTGACGCGCGCCCAGAACCAGGCCATGTTGACCTGGCGGTAGTGGGTCCCGAACTTGCTGATGAGCAGCGGCTCCCACAGGATCTGGTAGCAGGCCTCTCCCATGCGGCGCCGCAGCCACTCGTGGGCCGTCACCTTCTCC
>JAJRUD010000060.1 GCA_024277995.1 Chloroflexota bacterium | reverse complement strand
TGCACGGGGACGTTGTGCTGCTTGGCGTAGGCCAGCGCGTCCTCGCGCGAGCGGATGTGCCACTCGCGCCAGGGGGCGATCACCTTGAGCGTGGGGTTGAGCGCCTTGTAGGTGAGCTCGAAGCGCACCTGATCGTTGCCCTTGCCGGTGCAGCCGTGGGCCAGCGCGTCAGCGCCCTCTTCCTCGGCCACAGCCACCTGCCATTTGGCGATCAGCGGCCGGGCGATGGCCGTGCCCAACAGGTACTGGCGCTCGTAGAGCGCCCCGGATTGCAGCATGGGGAAGAGAAAATCGCGGGCGAATTCCTCGCGCAGGTCCTTGACCACCAGCTTGCTGGCACCGCTGGCCAGGGCCTTGGGTTCCAGCCCGGCCAGTTCTTCGCCCTGACCCACGTCGGCGCAGAAGCAGATCACCTCGCAGCCGTAATTCTCCCGCAGCCACGGGACGATCACCGAGGTGTCCAGGCCGCCGGAGTAGGCCAGGACGACTTTGTTGACTTTGGATTCAGACATGGGAGCTCCTTCCAGTTGGGTTCTCAGCCGCGACGGCAAGCGCCCCGGCCTCAGGTTCAAAGGACATGACCACCGCCACCTCATCGCAGCGGGCGCGGATGGGGCAGAGCAGGCAATCGCGCCACACTTTCTCTGGGAAGCGGGCCGCTTCCGTCGGCTCGAATCCCAGGCGTTGAAAGAAAGGAGCGACGCGCGTCAGGGCGAAGAGGTGGCGCACGCCGCGGCGACGGGCTTCCTCGATGAGGGCCTTCACCACGGCGCTGCCCAGGCCCTGGCCCTTGAACTCATCGGCCACGGCCAGCGAGCGCACCTCGGTCAGTTCGGGCGTGTAGCGCAGCAGCGAACCGCAGGCCAGCACCCGTCCACCCTCGACGGCGACGATCCAGCAGTCGATGCTCTCGCGAACGGCGGGCAGCGGGCGCGGCAGCATCAGCGCGCGCTGCGCGTGCTGGGCCACCAGTTCGGCGATGGCGGGGGCCTCTTCAGGCCGGGCGGGTCGTATGAGGGCCATGGTTCAGGCTTCCGTCTCCAGCGCGTTCACGCACCGCGCCAGTATGTCCAGCGCGTCGTCGATCTCGTCCAGGGTCACGGTCAAGGGTGGGGTCAGGCGCAGCACGCGCTCGCCGGCGTTGATCACCAGCAGCCCTTCCTCCAGCGCGGCCTGCATCAGCAGCTTGACGGGCACGTCGAATTCCGCCCCCACCAGCAGGCCCTGGCCGCGCACCTCCAGCAGATGGTCGGTGGGCAGTGTTCGTAGGCCCTCCATGAGCGCCTCGCCCTTGGTGTACACGCGCTCCAGAAGATCGAAGTCGTTCACGCGGTCAAAGACCGTCAACGCCGCGCTGCACACCAGCGGGCCGGCGGCGAAGGTGCTGCCGTGATCGCCGGGCTCGATGGCCCGGGCGACGGCTTCGGTGACCAGCGTGGCGCCGATGGGTAGGCCGCTGGCCAGCGGCTTCGCCAGGGTCATGATGTCGGGCGTCACGCCATAGGCCTGGTGGGCCCACAGGCTGCCCGTGCGCCCCAGGCCGCACTGCACCTCGTCGAAGACCAGCAGCGCATGGTGTTCGTCGCAGAGCCGGCGCAGCCCCTGCAGGAAGGCGGGCGCGGCCGGGTGCACGCCGCCCTCGCCCTGCAGCGGCTCGACGAAGACGGCGCAGGTGCGTTCGCTGATGGCGGCCGCAGTGGCTTCCAGGTCGTTGAAAGGCACGAAGGTCACGCCGGGGACCAGCGGTTCGAAGGGTTGGCGGTATTTGGCCTTGTGGGTCAGGGAGAGCGCCCCCAGGGTGCGGCCGTGGAAGCCGCCCTCGAAGGCCAGCAGTTCGTGCTTCTGCGGCCCATGGTGGGTGCGGGCCCACTTGCGGGCGAACTTGAGCGCGGCCTCGTTGGCCTCGGCCCCCGAATTGCAGAAGAAGACCCGGTCGGCGAAGGAGTGCTCTACCAGGCGTTGGGCCAGCTCCACGTGGGACCGCGTGTGGTAGAGATTGCTGACGTGGGTCAACGTGCGCGCGCCGTCGGCCACGGCCGCCGCCCAGACGGGGTCGCTGTGTCCCAGGGCCATCACGGCGATGCCGCCGGCGAAATCCAGGTAGCGCTTGCCAGCCGTGTCGTAGAGGTAGTTCCCCTCGCCCTGCGCGAAAACCACCGCCGGGCGCTGATAAGTGGGGACGAGGTAGCGGGCTTCAGCATCAATGATGGCCTGTGCGTCCATGGCTACTCCTTCCCTTTCATGGTTTGCATTCCCCGGACGGCGATCAGCGTGCCGCCGCCCTTCACCAGGCCCTGCAGGTTGACGATGCGCACCCTGGGAACCCCCGTGGTCAGCGCCTCCAGCGCGGCCTGGACTTTGGGGACCATGCCGTTGTGGATCTCTCCTTGGGCGATCAGACGCTCGACCTCCGGAGGTGTGAGGCGTGGGGTGATCTTCCCTGCGACCAGGACGCCGGGCACGTCGGAGACGAATTCCAGCACCTCAACGCCAAGAGCGCGCGCCAGGGCGCTGGCGGCCTGGTCAGCGTTGACGTTGTAAATGCGATCGTCGAGGCCGAGCGAAACGGGAGCCACGACCGGCGTGAGGCCGCGGGCCAACAGGTCCCGAAGCAGGTCGGCACGCACCTCGACGATCTCCCCCACCAGGCCCAGGTCCGTCTCGGGGTGGTGCAGTTTGCGGCAGCGCATCAACCCACCGTCCACGCCGCTCAACCCCAGGGCGTCCACGCCTCCGGCGATGAGTCCCGCCACCAGCCGGCTGCTCACCTCGCCGCACAGGGCCATCAGCACGGCGGGCAGGGAATCTTCGTCGGTGCATCGCATGCCGGCCACCTTGACCGGCTCGATGCCCAGGCGCGCCTGCAACGCGTCCACGGCCTTGCCCCCGCCGTGGGCCAACACCACCGGCTCATCCAGCGCCCGCAGGGCCTGTGCCAGCCCGGCCACGAAGGCGGGCCGCACCAGCTCCTTTCCGCCGATCTTGATCACGCGCATGACGTCCCCTCCCCGAAAACTCTGGCAGGGGCCGGCGTCCGCGGTTGTCTGATCGCGCGAAGGAGCGCGCCCTGCGGCTCGAGTGCGGTGATAGTGGGAGTGGCCCCTGATGGCTGTGGGTGAGCCGGCGCGTTCATCTCAGATCAGTCCTTCCTGTTCATCGAAGCCGAACATGGCGTTGAAGTTCTGCACCGCCTGCCCTGAGGCCCCCTTGAGCAGGTTGTCGATGGCCGAGGTGACGATCAGGGTGCCGCCGGCCACCGTCAGCCCCAGCGCGCAGCGGTTGGTGTGCAGCGCATGAGCCAGCGTGGCGGGCTCCTGGGGCGGGAGCAGCAGGATGCAGGGCTCGCGGCCGTAAGCCTGCTGGTAGAGAGCCCGCAGGCGGCATTCGTCCCAATCCGCAGCCAACGGGACGTACAGGGTGGAGAGCAAGCCGCGCGGGACGGGGAGCAGGTGCGGGGCGAAGACCAGCGGCGGCGGATCCGCGCTCCACCGGGCCAGGGCCTGTTCCATCTCGGGCAGATGGCGGTGGGCGCGCCCGATCTTGTAGGGCTTGAGGTTGTCGGCCACCTCGACGAAGTGCGTGGTCAGGCTGGGCGTGCGGCCCGCGCCGGATACGCCGGATTTGGCGTCTACTATCACAGGCCCGGCGACGGCGCCCGCCTGCACCAGCGGGTACAGCGCCAGCAATACGCTGGTGGGGTAGCAGCCGGGATTGGCCACCAGGCGCGCCCTGGGCAGGGCGGCGCGCGCCACTTCCGTCAGGCCGTAGACGGCCTCTTTCAGGAGATCGGGGGCCGGGTGTTCAATGCCGTACCATTGGGCGTAGGCTGCGGTGTCTTGCAGGCGGAAGTCGGCCGAAAGGTCTATGACCCGCACGCCGAGCTGCAGGGCGGCCGCGGCGGTCTCGGCGGAGGCGCCGTGGGGCAGGCACAGGAAGAGCGCTTCGACATCCTCGAGGGGAGCCTCTTCCGGCGCGACGAGCGGCAGGTCCGGCGCGCCGGGGAAGACCTGCGCCAGGGATCGGCCGGCGTGGGAGCGCGAGGTGGCGAAGCGCAGGTGGGCGTGCGGGTGGCGCAGCAGCAAGCGCACCAGTTCGTGGCCGGTGTACCCGCTGGCGCCGAAGAGACCTACCTCGATCATGTATCCTCCAGATAAACAAAACCGCCAGACCGCGTATTGGTCTGGCGGGGAAATATGCCGAGATGTGCTGCGCTACTCGGGCAACCCCAAATACCAGACCGGGGGGGTCTGGCGCGGGCGACGGGCACGAGGGTCAAGCACAACGGGCTGGCTCATGATTGGCCCAAGGATAGGCGAAGCAGGTCGGGTTGTCAAGGGTGCGAATCACCTTGTGTCATTTGAAATTCAAAAGCGAACAGTTTGCAGTTCAAAGCTGGACTCGTTTTCATTCGAAAAGTGGACTTCCGTACTCGGCACCCTCACTGCTATTCTGTTCATTCACTCCCCCTGCAGTGGGAAGCGGATCACGCCCCTGGCCTCGTCGCCCTCGTAGAGCGGTGTCAGCTCCCCTGTGTCGACGTCGAAGAGGAAGCCGTTCCTTACCCATGTATCATCCTTGCGGCCGAGTCTCTCCAGGAAGACGCGACGTCCGTCCGGAGCCCACATGGGGATGGACCGCACGCCATCGCCCATGCTGAACATGAAGGATATGAAATAGCCGGGGAACGACCACTGCTGCGTCACCTCCCGGCTCTCCACGTCCAGCAGCCAGAGGAAGGGCGCGCCCGGTGTGCGCATGTGCGTGCCAAGGAGGGGCAGTTGCCTGCTGTCCGGCATCCACGTCGAGCCCCACAATGTCTGGGACCTCGGCCTCCCGGTAGGCCTGCACCACGGGTACCCAGCCCGGCGTGCAGCGCGAGGAGAAGGGCTCCAGGCATGTGGAGGGGATGACCGAGATGGCTGTAGGGGATTGTGCATCCCGCCGGCGCACTTCCAGCCGGCGCCCGTCGGGGCTCACGGAGAGGGCGATGAAGGGATACTCCCGGCAGGTGACTTCCCCCTGGGGCAGGCTCACCCAGCAACGAGGGGTGCCGCCTTTCGGCTTTCCTGTGAGAAGCAGGTCGAGTAGCGCGTTCTATCGTCAGAGAGGGAAGTCCATGCGCACGGGCAGTTCGGCTTCGATCTGCTGCCGCGGCTGGCGCAGGTCGATGAAGGCCCAGCGCAGGCAGCGTCGCGCGGCGTCGTGGCAGCGGCATGCCAGGTAGCGCTCGCCAAGCGCCGAGTGTGAATCCGCGACTATGTAGTCGCGGCACAGCGCCTCGTTGGGCATCATCGTGGTGGAACCCGTCAGCGGGTCCAGCAGGAATAGCGAGGGAACGGAGAGATCGAAATCCCCTCCTTGCGGTATGTAATGGAAGTCGAAGGCGAGCGCGCTGGGCCTCTGCGAGTGCAGCGGAAACATGCCGCGCTCCACCCTTCTAACCTGCTTGCCCAGGCGCGTCGGGGTCACGGCGATCCAGGGGATGCGTTCGCCCTGCCAGGTGACCAGGTCGACCTGCGCCGCCTGCCTGTCCCACACCACCAGGTGGGATCTCGGCGGGACGCTCGAACTGGGCGTGAGGAAGGTGAATTCCAGGTGGGGCTCATCCGGCCGAGGAGTGGGGAAGGGCGCCGGCGTGCGGCTGGCTGCGCGCGTGGCTGTGGCCGAGGGCTGGGCCCGGGGGTACCGGGGGCGGCGACCAGGCTCGGCTCTGCGGGCAAAGCGGCCCTGCCGCAGGCGGCCAGTGCCAACAAAATGCCCAGGGATGTGAGCAGGCCGGCACGGGTGAACCTCACATACTGCCTCCAGGGATGCATGATCGCAGCCGCACGCCGCCCTCTTCGGCCAGTTAGCGACTTGCGACGACGAGCCTGTAACGGACGTTCTCGTTGGTCGGCGTGTCCGCCCACGCCTCGCGGAAGGTGACCCAGTCCGCGCATTCTTCGGCGTTGCCGTAGGGATTATAGGACCAAACCCTGTCGTTGCTCACACGCGTCACGCGCACCCAATGGGGCACCCCGCCCTGCGGGTTGAGCTGCCCTCCCTGGATGGTCACCAGCGCCAGCACCGTGCTATTAGTATGATTAAAAGGACAGGGCACGGCAAACCAGTCGAAAGCCTCCCTGAAAAAGGTCTCGAGCTGGCCCGAATCGGTGGTGCCGCCCTGCTGTAGGACGCCTGGAAACAGCTCATTGAAGCGCCGCAGGCCCTCTTCCAGCGATACGCCCACCGATTGCATGGCCGCCAAGACGCCGCACAAGTTGCAGTGGACGGAGGGATACGCCTCTGGATTCTCGAAGCCCAGCAATTGGGCGATCTGGCGCAGGTCTAGGTACTGGGCGGCGCTCCCGTTCACGTAAGGCGCCCAACCCTCAGCGCCCTGGCCGTAGCCGAAGGTGTTGGGCAGGGAGGGGTCGGCCGCGCCGATGCCCCCGCCATCCAGCCCTTGTAAGTCCTGCTGTCGTCCTCTATTCGAGTCCTTCCAGCCCCATGGCCTGCAACCAGGCCCCGGGGTCCTGCACCCAGCCCAGCAGGACCTTGTCGCCTGGCAATTCCGGCGCCAGGGGACGGATTTCGCCCTGGGCCACATCCCACAGTACCACCCGACGTGCCTCGCCCACTCCCTCGTAGGCGGCGAGGAGCTGCATATCGGGGCTGAAGAGCAGGGTGTCCAGGTTCTCCTCGGAGAAGTAGATCTCCGCCGAGCGGGGATAGACGAGCTCCCCCGTCCTCCCGTGGCGGATCTCGGCCTGGCCCAGGTCGTCGTAGAAGAGCCAGACCAGGTCTTCCGTAGGCAGGGTCAGGGCGCGGGTGAAGGGCTCGCCCTCCAGTACTGGGCGGACTTGGTTGGTTGCCAGA
>JAJRUD010000059.1 GCA_024277995.1 Chloroflexota bacterium | reverse complement strand
GCTGGCCGATTTGCAAGCTGCGTGCAAAGATGTACCCTACCGCGGCTGCCTACAAGTATGCGGTTTGGAACGGCTCATGCCCTACGGCGACCCGCATCCGCCGATCCTGGGGCAGCTTAATCTGGCCCGCGACCGGTTCCGTGACCTGACCTGCCCGGTGGTGTTCTGGTTGCGAGACGAGGCCCTCACTCGCCTGGCCCAAGGTGCGCCCGATTTCTGGGCCTGGCGCAGCGGCACGTTCGAATTCCAACCAGAACCAGAACTGGTTCGTGCCGTTCACCGCCAGGCACAAGACGATTCATCCCGCTGGCGCAATCTGTCGGCAGAGCAAAAGGAAGAGCAGATCACCACTCTGGAAGGCCTGTTGGAAGACTACAGGGCGCTGGGGGAAAGCCCTATTGAGTGGCGGGCACGGGCGGAACTGCTACTGGACCTGGCTGATCTGTACCGGGCCGTTTACCGCTGCCCAGCCGCGACCCGGAGTCTGGAAGAAGCGCTGCGACTGGCCCACAGTCTGGGCGACAGGACATTGGAGGCGCGAGCCTTCAAGGCCATCGGCGACGTCCAGCAGTTCCGCAAAGAAATCGAGGCCGCCCTCGACAGCTACTCCCAGGCCCTGGCCCTCTTCCGCGCCGTCGGCGCCCGCTTGGGCGAGGCCAATACCCTAAAGGCCATCGGCGACGTCCAGCAGTTCCGCGACGACCGCGAGGCAGCCCTCGACAGCTACTCCCAGGCCCTGGCCCTCTTCCGCGCCGTCGGCGACCGCCTGGGCGAGGCCAATACCCTGTTGGCCCTGGCTCCTTTCAGTGAAAACGCGGAAGAGTTGTTTGAGATAGCCATATCACTATACGAAGACATCGGCGACCGCTACAGCGTGGCCCGGGGGCTCTTCTACTTCGGCCTGTGGTTGCGCGCCCAGGAGCGAATGGACGAAGCGCAAGCCACACTGGCCCGCAGCCGGGACCTGTTCCTGGCCCTCAACCTGCCGGAAACCGCCGCCGTGGTGGAACGGGCGATGTGAGCCCTCTCCCCACTCCCCCTGCCCCCTCTCCCCTCTCCCGCCAAGCGGGAGAGGGGAGAGGGGGTGCCTGGCGCAGCCAGGCGGGGGTGAGGGGTGAGGGACGCAGCCAGACGGGGATCAGGAGCGAAGGACGGTCCGCAGGTCGGCCAGGGCGCGCAGGGCGTAGGCGGCGTGGCGGGCGCGCTTGCCGCGCACCGGGGGCTCCAGCGGCGGCAGCAGCCCGAAGTTGGGCTTCATGGGCTGGAAGTCGTCCGGCGAGGCGGAGCACACGTAACGGCACAGGGCCCCGATCATGGTCGTCGGCGGGAAGACCACCAGCGGCTGGCCCCGGACGAGCCGCGCCGCGTTGAGCCCGGCCACCAGCCCGCTGGCCGTGGAGCCCACGTAGCCCTCGGTGCCGGTGATCTGCCCGCCGAAGAAGAGGTCGTCGCGGGCGCGGAACTGCATGGTCGGGCGCAGCAGCCGGGGGGCGTTGACGAAGGTGTTGCGGTGCATCTGCCCGAAGCGCACGAACTCGGCCTGCTCCAGCCCGGGGATGAGGCGGAAGACGCGCTGCTGTTCGCCCCATTTGAGGTTGGTCTGGAAGCCGACCATGTTGTACAGGGTGGCCGCCAGGTCGTCCTGCCGCAATTGCACCACGGCGTAGGGCCGTCGCCCGGTGCGCGGGTCGGTCAGGCCCACCGGTTTGAGGGGGCCGAAGGCCAGCGCCCGCTGCCCCCGCCGGGCGATGACCTCCACCGGCAAGCAGGCCTCGAAGAACTTCTCGTCCTCCCGCTCGAAATCGCGTAACGGGATGGTCTCCGCCGCCAGCAGCGCGGCCACGAAGCGGTCGTACTCGTCGCTGGTCAGGGGGCAGTTGATGTAATCGCCCCCCGGCTCGGCAGGGCGACCACACTCGGCAGGGCGACCACGCTCGGCAGGGCGACCACGCAGGGTCGCCCCTACGGAATCCTGCTCGTGGCGACCACGCAGGGTCGCCCCTACGGAATCCCGCCCGTAGCGCGATTGGCGAAAGGCGATGGTCATGTCAATGGATTCGGCGGTGACGATGGGGGCCATGGCGTCGTAGAAGTAGAGGTGCTGCTGCCCGGCCAGGGCGGCGATCTGCTCGGCCAGGGCCGGCGAGGTGAGCGGGCCGGTGGCCACGACGCACGGCCCGTCGGGGAGCCGCCGCACCTCCTCCCGGCGCAGGGTGACGCGCGGGTGGGCCTCCAGGCGCGCGGTCACGGCCCGGGCGAAGGCTTCCCGCCCCACGGCCAGCGCACCGCCAGCGGGCACGGCCGTCTCGTCGGCGCAGGCCAGGATGAGGGAGCCCAGCTCCCGCAGCTCGGCCTTGAGCAGCCCCGGCGCGCGGTCGGGCAGGTTGGAGCCCAACGAGTTGCTGCACACCAGCTCGGCCAGGTAGGGGGTTTGGTGAGCGGGGGTCATCGCCCCGGGCCGCATTTCGTACAGCACCACGTCCACGCCCCGCTCGGCGGCCTGCCAGGCCGCCTCCGACCCGGCCAGCCCCCCGCCGATGATGGTGAGGTCCGTCATGTGTCACTCCTTGAATCTCACCACGGAGACACGGAGAGCACAGAGGAAACTCAACGGGAGAGATTCTCCGTGTCCTCTGTGTCTCTGTGGTTATGTAAGGCCGGTTTGCTACCGGCCTACCAACCGACGGGTAGCAAACCCGCCTACCAGCACCGCCTGTTCACGGCGGTGGGGCGGGATGAGCACCGGCCTGAAGCGCCGGTGCTGGACGGGGCAGAAGCGCCGGTGCTGGACTCAGAATGACACCGTGTCTCTGTGATTATGTAAACATTCTACCGCACTGCGAACACCTGCACGCGGTGGTTCAGCGCGTCGGCCACGAACAGCCGCCGTCCACCGGCGTCCAGCGCCAGGCCGACCGGCAGATTGAACTGGCCCGGCCCGGAGCCGGTCGCCCCCCACTGGCCCAGCACCCGGCCTTCCCCGTCGCGGCGCTCGACCTGGCCCCACACCGGCGCGGTGAGGAACAGGGTGCCGTCGGCGGCCACGGCCAGGTGCGGGCCGACCACCGTGTCGGCGGCGGGGATGGGCCACTGGCCCAGGTAGCCGCCCACCACCCCGAAGCGTTGCACCCGCTGG
>JAJRUD010000058.1 GCA_024277995.1 Chloroflexota bacterium | reverse complement strand
TGATGGCCGGGGTGTGTCAGATGAAGGGCGTGGTGGGGGCCGTAGTGGACGGCGCGATCCGCGACACGGATGAGATCCGCGATCTGGGTTTCCCCAGCGTCGCACGCGCCGTGGTGCCGCGCTCGACGCACACCCCTTTCTCCGGCCGGATGGAACCCAGTGAGATCAACGTCCCCATCCAGTGCGGGGGCGTGATCGTCAATCCGGGGGACATCGTCATCGCCGACGAGATCGGGGTGACCGTCGTCCCGCTGGAGACGGCTGCTGAGACCCTGGGGAAGGCCCGCGAGCAGGCCGAGAAAGAGGAACAGACGCGGGAGCGCATACGGCAAGGGAAGACAGTCGAGGAACTGCTCGAGGAGTTCGGACGGCTCTAGCGGCTAAGCTGGTCCTGCTCTTGGGGTGAAAGGAGGTGGGCGAAAGAGACGTTGACTGGGCTCTAGTCCGCTCCCTCAAGATAGACATGGGAGATCAGGAGGAGGGAATCCGAAATGGCTAGGGAGAAGGAGAACCGCGCGCTGCGCCAGGAGCGGCTCAACCGCCGTGACTTCCTCAAGGCCGGTGCCTTGACAGCGACGGGCCTCCTCGCGGCTGGCTGTGCAACAAAGGCTGGGACGCCCACTCCGGAAGCTGCGGCGCCCGCGGCCGCCGTTGAAGGCGCGACCCCTGAGGAGCGCGCCCTGAACGGCATCAAGGCCCTGAAAGAGGCCGGCGTGGTCAAGGATGGTGACACCTTCATCATCATGCATCATTCCGGCCAACGCAACAACATCGTCCCTGCCCTGTAAGAGTGGAACAAGCTCACCGGGCTCAACTTCCAGAGCGCGGAGATCGGCCTCGAATCGGACATCTACACCAAGGCCATGAACGAGGCCGTGGTCCGCACCGGCGACTACGATGTCTTCCTCACCTTCTGCAACTGGATCGGCGACATGGCCGAATCGGGGCTGATCGTCGATCAGACCGCTTGGTGGGAGAAGTACGACCCCGAAGTCGACCACGGCCCCAATCGCTATGTCGCGCCTCTCGACCGCTTCACTACGCTCTACAAAGGCCGTCGCTACGCGCTTGGTGCCGACGACGATGCTTTCAGCCTCTTCTACCGCAAAGACATCATGGACAACCCGGATGAGGCCAAGGCCTTCGAGGATAGGTACGGCCGGCCGCTGGAGTTGCCCAAGACCTGGAAGGAATTCGACGAGTGGATCGCCTTTTTCGATCGGCCGGATGAGGGCATCCGCGGCGCCCACATGTACGCCGAGCGATATTTCGCTTACACGGCATGGGCGGCGCGTTTTATCTCCAAGGGCGGCGCATATTTCGACGACAACATGGACCCCCTCATCGTCTCCGACGAAGGCGTGACCGCTCTGGAGGAACAGATCCGCCTGACCCAGGATCACATGTGGCCGGACGCCGTCACCGGTGACTGGTCGGTGGCCTACAGCCGCTTCCCCGAGGGTTCGGTTTTCTTCGCCTGGGCGTGGGCCAGTCTGGGCAAGTGGGCGCAGGACCCGGAGACATCCAAGATCGCCGGCAAGGTGGGCTATATGGATGCCCCGGGCACCATGCACGACGGCGAATTGGTCAAGGCCGTGCCGCACGTGGTGGGCTGGAGCTTCAGCATCTCCCGCTACGGCAAGGCACCCGAAGCAGCTTACTGCTTCATCCAATGGTTCACCGGCCCCGCCGTGGGCCTGGACGCCATCGCCCGCGTCGGCACCCTGGACGCCTTCCGCGAGCCCTGGTTCGATGACGCCAAAATGAAAGAAGCTTACGGTGAGGAGTTCTTGCCCGTGCTGCACAGTCTCACGCAGAACGCCTTCCCGGACATCTCCCTTCGCGGCGCGGCGGAGTACCTGGACAACCTGAACCTCAACCTGCAGCAGGCCTTCGCTGGCCAGAAGGGCGCCGAGCGGGCCCTCAAAGATGCCGCCGATTCCTGGCAGCAGATCACCGATCGCATCGGGCGCCTGGGTCAGATCGAGGCCTGGCGCGCCGAGCGTCAGAACTACCCGCAACCTATCCAGGACCTCTGGGCGAAGTTGGGCAGGTTCCCATCCTGACGCGTACCGTGGGGGTGGAGGTCGTCCCTCCGCCCCCGGTACTCATCCGAACAGGAGCTATGAGCCGCTATGGCGAGCAGCGGGCATCCATTGGCCGATACGTCCGAAGGGCGAGCATCCTTTCTCAGCAGGCTACGGCGTGCGGTGGACGAAGAGCGCTTCTTTGGCACTCTGCTCATCACGCCCATGCAGTTGCTCTTGTGGTTCCTGCTCATCATCCCCACCATCATCGTGATCTACCTCAGCCTGGTGGCCTGGGAGCCGCGCATGGGCGTGGACTGGTGGCAGGCCCCCTTCGCGTTTCTCAGAAACTACGCCCAGATCTTCCAGGATGGACGATTCTGGGCCGCAATAGGCCGCTCCCTGGGGGTTGTGGTGGCAGCCGGCGGCCTGGAGTTCGCCGTCGGCCTCGGCCTTGCCCTGCTCTTCATGCGCGATTTCCCCGGCAAGCGAATCGTGACCTCCGTCATCCTGTATCCGATGATGCTGCCCTGGGTGGTCGTCGGGCTGGCCTTCTACCTCCTGTTCCTGGACCGCGGCCCCGTCAACTTCGTTCTCACCCAATGGTTCGGTTCGGGAGCGACCGTCGAGTGGTTCAAGAACCCGTTGCTGGCCATGGGCACCATCGTGCTGGCCGACATCTGGCAATGGACCCCCTTCCTGTTCTTGATCCTGTACTCCGGGTTGGGAGCGTTGCCCAAGGATCCCGTTGAGGCCGCGATGAATCTGGGGGCGAACCGCTGGCAGATTTTCCGCCATGTCACGCTGCCCATGCTCAAACCAGTGATCCTGATCGCCCTCGTCATTCGCGCGCTGGAGGCCTTCAAGATATTCGACCTGGTGTTCGTGATGACGGGAGGTGGGCCGGGCACGTCGACGGAGACGATCAGCCTGTACATCTACCGCGTGGGTTTCGTCTTCGGCCAGCTTTCTTACGCCGCGGCCATGGCGGTGCTGATTCTGGTCATGATCACCCTCGTCACGCGCTTCGCCATTCAGCCGATTGAGGAAGGGTAGCCATCATGGAGTCGAGGCGCTTGCGCGAATTCACGGATGCCGTCCTGCGGTGGCTGGCGGGGATTATCGTCTGCGCAATCTTCCTGCTCCCTCTGATCTGGGTGCTTTCCATCTCTTTCAAGCCGCCCGAGGAATGGATCGCCTATCCGCCGCGGCTGATCCCTGAGAAGATCACCACCAGCAACTATGTTGTGCTCTTCCAGCCGGGAAACCCCGTGGGGGGCGTGGGGGCGATGGTGAGCGCGGCGGAGCCGGTCACCAGGGCCTTCATCAACAGCATCATTGTGGTGCCGATCGCGACGGCTGCCTCGCTGGTCATCGGTTTCCTGGCGGCCTATGCCACGACCCGCTTCCAGGCCGGGGGGAAGAGCCTGCCTCTCTTCGTGTTGACGACGCGCATGTTCCCGCCCGTCGCATTCGCCGTGCCGCTCCTGGTGTACTTCAGGGCGCTGGGGCTCATCGATACGCAGCTCGCCCTCATCCTGATGTACACAGGCTTTACCATCGCCTTCTCGCTCTGGATGACGCGGGGCTTCATCGAGGGCGTCCCCAAGTCCATCGAAGAGGCGGCCATCCTGGACGGCGCATCACGCTGGCGCGTGCTGTTCACCATTACCCTGCCGCTGGTCAAGGGTGGCCTGGCGGCAACCGGGCTTTTCGTCTTCATCTTGAATTGGACGGAGTTCCTGCTCGCCCAGATATTCACCTCACGCCAGGCGATCACCATCCCCGTGCAGGTCAGCCATTACGTGGGTGCCGTGGGCCGTTTCTACGGGCCTATGGCGGCCCTGGGTGTGGTGGCCTCGATCCCCGTGGTCGTCGCCGGGTACATCATCCAACGTCACCTGGTGACCGGATTCACTTTTGGGCTGGTCCGGGAATAGGTCATGGCCAATCCTGAAGCGTCGATCATTCGGCTCGAGGGTCTGCGCAAGGAGTTCGATGGCGTGCTTGCCGTCCAGGGGTTGGACCTGCGGGTCCGGGAAGGCGAGTTCCTGTGCTTCCTCGGCCCTTCGGGCTGCGGAAAGACCACCACGCTGCGCATGATCGCCGGGTTGGAGACACCGACAGCCGGGGAGATCTATCTCAGGGAGAAGAAGATCACACGCCTGCCGCCCCAGGAGCGCAACGTCGGCTTCATGTTCCAGAACTACGCCCTCTTCTGGCACATGTCCGTCTTCGACAACCTCGCTTTCGGCCTGAGGGTGCGCCGGACGGCGCCAGGTCAGATCGACCGGCGTGTGCGCGAGGTGGCCGACATGCTGGAATTGGCGCAGGTGCTCGATGTGCGGGCGGCCAAACTGGACCTGAGCGCCATGCAGCGCGTCGCAATGGCGCGCACGCTGGCCGTCGACCCCGACGTGCTGCTGCTGGATGAGCCTCTGAACAATTTCCGTCCGGGCCTCAGGGAGCGGATGCGAGGCGAGCTGAAGCGCTGGCAGCACCAGCTCGGACGAACCATGGTCTACGTGACCCATGATCAGGAAGAGGCAATGACGTTGGGAGATCGCATCCTGGTCATGAACGAGGGGCGTAGCGAGCAGCTGGGCGCGCCCAGGTATATCTACGAGCACCCCGCCAATCTGTTCGTGGCCGGTTTCATCGGGCGCCCTGCGATGAACTTCCTGGAGGTAGAGTTCAAACGGGAAGGTGAGGCCGGATTGCTCCAGCGCGATGGCCTGCGCTTGCGACTCCCCAGGGATCTGACGGCGGCACTCGAATCCCTGCCCTCCAGCCGGCTGGTTCTGGGCTTGCGGCCGCAGCACCTGCGAATCGCCGAGAACGGAACCGCGCGCGAGGGGGGCGTCTTCAGAGCCGTGGTGGATCTGGTTCTGCCGCTGGCACGCAAGCAGGTGGTGGACCTGAAGCTGGGAGATGAGCTGATCAAGATGGTGCTTCCCGCCGACCGGCCCTTGCTCGTCGACGACGCGGTCAGCGTCGCCATCGACGCTGACCGAATACACCTCTTCGATCGCGACACAGGAAGGGCGATCCGCTGATGGCATCTGTGCGCGTGGAAGGACTTCGGAAGGCCTTCGGCGATACGGAGGCCTTGCGGGGTATCAGCTTTGAAGTCCGGGATGGCGAATTCTTCAGTCTGCTGGGTCCGCCCGGTGCGGGGAAGACGACAACGCTGCGCATCATCGCCGGACTGGAGAGCCCGGACGAAGGCCGGGTCTGGCTCGGGGAGGAGATCGTTGACCGGGTCCATCCCAAAGACCGCGATGTGGCCATGGTCTTCGAGGACTTGGCGCTTTACCCCCACTGGTCAGCCTTTGACAACATCGCGCACCCGCTCAAGCTTCGCAAGGTCCCCTTGGGTGAGATCGAGGAGCGGGTGCGGGCCATCGCCGGGATGTTGAAGATCGATCACCTGCTCGACCGACGACCGGGGACTTTCAGCGGCGGGGAGCGGCGCAGGGTCGCCATCGGCAGGGCGCTGGTCCGACGCCCGCGCGTGCTGCTGTTGGATCAGCCCCTGAGCGACCTGGATGCCAAGATCCGCCAGGAGATGGCCGGCGAGCTGAAACGGCTCCAGGCGGAAACCGGTCAGACCATGATCTACGCCACGCATGACTACGAGGAAGCGGTCTCCATGGCGGATCGGATCATGGTGATCCATCAGGGGCAGGAGGAGCAGACCGGCGCCCCCCAGGCGCTTTACCGGGAGCCGGACTCGAGCTTCGTTGCCGCGTTCATCGGCAGCCCGGCGATGAATTTCGTCCCTTGCAAGGTGGAGCGCGCGGGTGGCGAGCTCGTCCTGCAGCATCGAGCCTTCACGCTGTCCCTGGCCGGTGAGGGCCTTCTATCGCTGCCGGACGAAGTGCTGCTGGGGATACGGCCCGAGCACATCAGGATCGAGGCGGCGCGTACGCCTGGAGCCCTGCCGGCCGAGGTGGACATCGTCCAGGTGTTGGGCGAGGAGCAGGTCCTGGACCTGCGGCTGGAGGATGGAACAACCCTGAAGGCCATCGTCGTGGGAGGTGTGGAACTGAAGGCTGGAGACCCCTTGTTCATTCGATTGGAGCGCGAGCGGGCTTTTCTCTTTGACCAGGTCTCGGGGCGACGAATTCTGGGCCCGGGCTTGTGACCCGCCTCGCGACGACAGGGTTCTTGACGAAAGGAGATAGTGTCTCATGGAGCGATCTGTAGATATTGAGCGCAGGGAGCGGCTGCAGGCGCGAATGAAGGAGGAGGGCTTCGACGCCTTGCTCTGCAGGCTGCCGGAAAACGTGGTTTACCTGACGGATTATTGGCCTCACCACGGGTTTTCTTTTGTGTTTCTCTCCGCCGAGGGAGAGCCGGTGCTGTACCTGCCCGAGGTCGAGGCGGAATACGCCGACGGGCAGTGGGCCGAGGTGCATACCTTCGGCTGGGGTCTGTTGAAGGACGCCGACCTGTACGCGAGCTACCGCAGGCTGCTCGGCGACCTGGCGCAGCGTTTCGATCTGCGCCGGGCCGTCATCGGCGTCGAGAAGAGCTTCGAGGTGGTGGGCAGTTCCTATCGGGCCGCTGAGCCGGTGGTGCCCGCTGCGCCGTGGTGGGATCTGCTGGGAGAGGTGTTCTCGCAGGCCGAGTTCGTCGACGCCAACGGCTTGTTGTCCGCGCAGCGGGCGATCAAGACGCCCTATGAGCTCGAGAAGCTGCGCATAGCCAATGAGGTGGCCGAGATGGGGCTGACAGCCTTCCACCGCCAGCTCAAGCCCGGTATGACGGAAGCCCAGGTGGGGGCGATGGTGGAAGCCGAGATACGGGCGCGCGGGCCTGGCCATCGCGGCGCGCGCCTGGTGCGCGCGTTGGCGGAGGTGGGAGCCGGCCCGGTGGGCAGCACCAAGGGTACGCTGCTGGTCCCCTCGACAGACCGGGTGATCCAGGAGGGGGATATCGTGATGGTGGAGCTGGCCACGGTGGTGGATGGCTACTGGTCTGACCTGACCCACGTAGACGTGGCGGGAGAGCCCAGCGACCGGCAGCGCGAGGTCTACAACGCCGTATTGGAAGCGCAACAGGCAGCGGCGGCGCAGATGAGGCCGGGGTGCGCCTTCGAGGATCCGGATCGTGCCGCGCGCGAGGTGCTGGAGAAAGCCGGGCTGGGAGAGTACTTCGTGCATATCACCGGCCATGGAGTGGGTCTGCGCTATCACGAATTCATCCCCATCCTGATGCCCGGTGCGCAGGACAAGCTGGTCCGCGGGATGGTGAGCAGCGTTGAACCTGGTGTCTACATCGAGGGCTTCGGCGGCATCCGCATCGAGGACAACGTGGCGGTGGGCGAGGACGGCCCCGTCTTTCTCTCCACGCCGCGCGTCCGCTGGTAGGCGCGGCGGAATGCGGTCATTCACAAAGGGAGGTGCAACATGCGACTCAAGGACCGAGTTGCCATCGTAACCGGCGCAGCGAAAGGGATCGGCTGGGGGATCGCGACGGTGTTCTCACGCGAGGGTGCCAAGGTAGCGGTCGTTGATTGGGACGCCGCGGCCGGGGAGAAAACCGCCCAGGAGATCAGGGATGCCGGCGGCGATGCCATCTTCGTGGAGTGCGATGTCTCGAACGAGGAGCAGGTGAAGGCCATGGTGCAGGCCGCGCTCGATAAGTACGGCCGCATCGATGTGCTGGTCAACAACGCCGGCATCGGCATCTACAAGCCCGTCCTGGAGGCAACCGGCGAGGACTGGGACCGCTGCATGGCTGTGAATCTGAAGAGCGTATTCCTGTGCTCGAAGTACACCATCCCCCACATGCAGGCCGTGGGCAAGGGGGCCATCGTCAACATCTCCTCCGTGCACTCCCACGCCACGGTGAACGGTGTCGCCCCTTACGCGGCCTCCAAGGGCGGGATCACGGCCTTGACGCGCAACATGGCCATCGACTATGGACCCACCATTCGCGTGAACGCCATCGCCCCGGGCTGGGTCTTCACACCGCTCATCAAGAGCATCTTCGACAGCTACGATGACCCGGAAGCCCAACGGCGGGCTGTGGAAGATCGCCAGGTCATGAAGCGCATCGGCCGCCCGGAGGACATCGGCCATGCGGCTGCCTTCCTGGCCAGCGACGAGGCAGATTTCATCACAGGGACACAACTCTTCGTTGACGGCGGGCTGACAGCGCAACTAGAGACCTGGTAGGAGGGGCTCATGTCCGTGCCGTCGCAGACCTTCGACATCACACAGGATGACCTCTCGGCCTTCGAGGGCCGGGGGCCGGCCTTTGTCGCCATGGGTGAAACCATGGTGCGCGACACGCCGGCGGATTCGGAGCGACCGGAGCGCACGCGGCTGGTCCACCTTTCCATGGCCGGGTCCGAGCTCACACTGGCCATCACCCTGGCCAGGCTGGGCATCCCTGCTGGCTACGTCACGCGTGTCCCCGACAATCCGTATGGCTGGCAGCTGCGAGACGTCACGCGATCACAAGGGGTGGACACGACCGGCTTCGTCTGGGCGCCCAAAGCCGAGCCTATCGGGCGCTTCATCTACGAGATCGGGCGCACGCCGCGCAAGAACCGGGGCTGGTATCAGCGGATGTATTCCGCCGCCAGCCGGCTTGGGGCCGGGATGGTGGACTGGGAACGCGTGCTGAGGGATTGCCGCCTCTTCCACACCTCCGGCATCACTTTCGGATTGGCCGCGCATTCAGGCTATGAGCGCAACCATCTGCTGGAGGCTTTCCTGGAGGCGCTGCAGGCCAAACCCAAAGGATGCCTGGTGGGCCTGGATTTCAATTACCGGGCCACTCTCTGGGATGCGGATACCTGCCGCGCGACTATGACGCCCCTGATCACGGATCACGTCGACGTGCTGATCACGACCATCGAAGATATGGCGCGAATCTACGGCATCGACTGCGGCCGCTACAGTGCCGAGGACATCGTAAAAGGTGAGATGGGGACCCTTGAAGACGCAGATCTGCGTGCTTTTGCGCAGCAGGTGGGAGATCGTTTCGAGACCAAGGTGGTCGCCATCACCATCCGCTACCCGGACAGTTTCGAGCGGCACCGCTGGGAGTCGGCTGCGATGGACGCCCAGGGGACCTTCCTGCGCTCCAGCGCCGTGCGCCCCATTGTGCTCTGGGATCGTCTGGGGGGCGGGGATACATGGAACGGCGGCTTCTACTACGGCTTGCTGACGGAAGGTATCACGCCGCGCGGGATGGAAAAAGGTCTCGTCGTGGGCGACGCGGCCACCAGGTTGAAGCAGACTCTGATGTTCGATCTGCCGGTGGTCACGAAATCCGAGGTCCAGGAGCTCATTCGTTCCGACCTTGTCGGGGGAGGAAAAAGGACGGAGCGGTAGATGGTCAGAAGGGATGAGCGAATACGCGCAGAAGGAGGTGCTATCAAACTCAGGCTTGAATTCCGGAAAACGACGCGTTCCATCGAAACCATCCTAAAGGAGAGAACGGGAGATGAAAGCACGCTTAAGATTGCTGCTCGTACTAGCCATGCTGCTGCTCGCTGCCTGTGGAACGGGGGGCGCAGAGCCGACCGGCGAGCCTGATGCGGCCGCTCCGACCCAGGAGGAGGGAGCGCCAGCGGAGTCAGGGGGTGAGGTTGAGGTACCCTCCCTGGCCGACTATGAAGCGCCCGAGCCGGCCTTCAACCCCGTGGCGCTCGCTCCTGGAGCACAGGCCAGCTGTCAAAACCTGGCCTATGACGGCAACGGCGCGGCACGCATAGCCTACATGCCGCCCGCCACCGAGTTCAACTATTATATCGCCATCGGTGAGGGCATCAAAAGCAAGGCCGAGGAGTTGGGCGTCGAGACCTTCATGCTCGCACCACAGAGTGGTTCGGACATCGAAGGCCAGATGGGGATGATCCAGGACGTGCTCACCCAGGAAGTCGACGCGATCATCCTCTCGACCCATGACGAGAACGCCGCTGCGCCTTTGGTGAAGCAGGCCGTGGAGAAGGGAGTCGCGGTCATCATCGTCAACTCGGACATCGCTGACTTCCCGACCCCCGTTCACGGCGTCGTGGGATACAGCCAGCGCCGGGGGACCTACAAAGAGGGCATGTACGCCATCGGCATGGTCCAGGGTGAGGCCAAGGTGGGCGTTCTTGAAGGCCTGCCGGGCTACCATTCCACCGAACGCATCGGGGGTTACCTGGACGCCTTTGCCGACTTCCCCGGAATGGAAGTCGTGGCCAGCCTGCCCACGGCCTGGAACGTAGAGACCGGGAACACGGCCATGATGGACCTGCTTCAGGCGAACCCTGAGGTGCAGGTCGTGGTGACCGCCAACGACTACATCGCCATCGGCGCAGCGCGCGCCGCGGAGGCACTGGGCCGCGAGGATGTGATCATCTTCGGCAACGACGGCGACACGACAGGCCTGGAGGACATCGCCGAGGGCCGCTGGCAGGCGACGGTCAATACCACCCCCTTCGTGATGGGGGAGGTGGTCTTGCAGGTCACGATGGACTGCCTGGCGGGGACCTATCCGGGAGGCTGGACCGAGACACCCACGGTGATCGTCGACCAGTCGAACGTCCTCAACTACCTGTGCCATCCCGACAAGCTCTATCCGGCGCCCTCCAAGGAATACAGCTGCCCCTAGGAGCAGAGAGCGCAACGCAGGGAGTGTGATCGGCCTCGGGTTTCGATTGAGATCGAGCCCGAGGCCATCTCCCCAAGGCAGGCATAGCATATGGCAGTAATGCAACCCCTATGGGAGCTGCACGAGGTCTCAAAGGCTTTCCCCGGCGTCCAGGCGCTGGATCGCGTTTCGCTGAACATCTTCCCGGGCGAAGTTCACGCGCTGCTCGGGGAGAACGGCTCTGGTAAGTCGACGCTGGCCAAGTGCCTGACGGGGGCGCATCAGCCAGATATGGGGAGCATCCTCAAGGACGGTGAGCCTGTGACGCTGTCTCACCCGCTGGAGGCGCGCGCCCACGGTGTGGCGGCCATATATCAGGAGTTTTCCCTGGTTCCGGCGCTGACCGTGGCGGAGAATGTCTACCTGGGTCGGCCAATGCGTTCCCCGCGGCTCGGGCTGCTCGACTGGGATGGGATGAGACATTCCACCTCGCAGGTCCTGGGGCAGCTCGCCATGGCTATATCTCCGGATGCCGTCGTTAGGGATCTCTCCGTCGCCGAACAGCAACTGGTGGAGATCGCCAAGGCCGTCTCGCTGGATTCCACCCTGTTGATCATGGATGAGCCGACGGCCGCGCTGGGCCTGGGCGAGACCCGGCGCTTGTTGGCGTTGGTGCGGGACCTGGCTGCGCAGGGCAAAGCGATCCTGTACATCTCCCACCGCCTGGACGAGGTCTTCCGCGTCGCAGACCGGGTTACCGTGCTCAAGGACGGCGTCGTTGTCGGCAGCGGGATGGCGCACGACATCACCATGGACGACGTGGTGCGCATGATGGTCGGTCTGGAGATCGATCAGCACTACCCCAAGCAGCGCAACGCACGCCCCGAAGTCTGCCTCGAGGTGCGCGACCTGCGGACGGAGAACGGGGTGAACGGCGTCTCCTTCGACGTCCACGTTGGCGAGGTCCTGGGCCTGGGAGGCATGGTGGGCTCTGGCCGCACGGAAATCGCACGTGCCCTCTTCGGCCTCGATCGGCCAACGGCCGGCGAGGTCAGGCTCTACGGCGTACCCCTGCACTTCAGCTCGCCGGCGGATGCGATACGTGCCGGGGTGGGCCTGGTTCCGGAAAACCGCAAGGCGGACGGCCTCTTCTACAACTTTGAGGGTCCCCCGAACATCACCATATCCAGGCTGCGCGACGTGCTGGTAGGGCCATTTCTGAAGCTCGCCCGTGAACGCCAGGTGGCCAAGGCGTACGTGGAGAAACTTTCGATCACGCCTTCGGCTTTGACCCGATCCGTGCAGTACCTGTCGGGCGGGAATCAGCAGAAGGTGATGATCGCACGCTGGCTGTACGCCAAAGCGAGGCTGCTCATCCTGGACGAGCCCACGCAGGGTATCGACATCGGGGCCAAACTCGATGTCTATCGCGTGATCAACGAGCTGACGTCCCAGGGGATCGGCATCATCCTCATCAGCTCGGATTACCCGGAGCTGCTGGCGATGAGCGACAGGATCGCCGTGGTCAGGGATGGCCGCATCGTGCGCGTCGCGCCGGCCCAGGAGATGACGGAGCATGAATTGCTCTCCCTGGCCTCCGGTGCCAACGGCGAAAGCGTGAAGGGGGGGGCCCGGCTCATGATCCGTCGGGGAGATGGGCCCGGCTTCCCTCGCGAGCGGAGGGATGGCTGGGCCACCCAGGAGTGACACCAAGTTCAACTGGAGCAATGCATGGAGATCCTGCGCAAGTTTCTTCGTTCATCAATCATCGGGCCGATGGGAGCCCTGGTCATCGCGGTCCTGATCGTGAGCATGACGACCGATCGATTCCTCACAGCTCAGAACCTGATGAACGTGTCACTGCAGGTGAGCACCGTCGCCATCGCTGCGATTGGGGCCACCCTGGTGATCCTCACGGGCGGTATCGACCTGTCGCCGGGGTCGGCTGTGGCGCTCACCACCTGTCTGTTGGCGATCTTCGTCAAGAATCAGGGGATGCCCGTCGGGATCGGGTTGATGCTCGCCCTGGGGCTGGGGGCCGGCATGGGGCTCTTGAATGGCCTGTTGAGCACCTACGGCCGCATTCCCTCCTATGTGGCGACCCTGGCCAACATGAGCGGCTTTCGCGGGCTCGCCTTCCTGATCACGAAAGGCTCGCCGATTTTCTCCGTCTCTCCATTCCTGGAGCCCTTGTTCTACGGCCGGCTGCTGGGCGTTCCCCTGCCCTTCTACTACGTTGTGGCGCTCTATGGGCTGACCTACGTGTATCTGCGGAACACGGCTTCCGGCAGAGCCATTTATGCCGTGGGGGGCAACGAATCGGCGGCCCGCCTGTCGGGGATCCACGTGAGCCGCACCCGATTGTGGGCCTTCATCCTGGCAGGCCTCACCGCCGCCATCGCTGGGGTGCTGATGACGGCACGCCTCAATTCGGGCTCGCCCAACTACGGTGTGGGCCTGGAGCTGGCCGCCATCGCCGCGGCTGTGATCGGCGGGGCGAGCCTGACCGGGGGCTATGGGAACGTGGTTGCCACGCTCTTCGGTGCGCTCACTGTCGCCGTGGTGCAAAACGTGCTCAATCTGAACGCCGTGCCGGCCGCCTGGCAGAACATCACATTGGGACTGATCATCGTATTGGCAGTGGGGTTCGATATGTGGCGCTCGGACATAGCGCGCGCCGCTTCTCGCCTGATCTGGAGATCATGACGAACACCCTAGGAGGTGATGGGCGCGATGTACACTCACGGACGAAAGCAAGGTTGTCGCATAAGCCTCGACTACACCTATCGCGGAATGCGGGTCGCCTTCCTTGAGAACGAGGTCTTGCGGGTGGGCGTTTTGCTGGATAAGGGGGCCGATATCTTCGAGTTCACATACAAGCCCAGGGATCTGGACTTCATGTGGCAATCGCCCATCGAGATGAGAGCGCCCTATGTGGCCACCAGCGCGCTCCCTGAAGGCGCATTTCACGATTACTACTACGGGGGCTGGCAGGAAGTGCTCCCGTCAGCCGGATGGGCTTCCGAGCCGTACCTGGGCACCTACCAGGGCCTGCATGGCGAGATCTCGCTGCTGCCCTTCGAGGCCGCCATCGTCGAAGACAGCCCGGAGAAGGTATCCCTGCGGGTTTGGACCAGGGCATATCGTTCGCCATTGGCCTTGGAGCGGTTCATGACCCTCGAACGCCACCGGCCGGTTCTGCACATCCGCGAACGGCTGACCAACGAATCACCTGCCGAGTTCGCCGTCATGTGGGGGCATCATCCGGCCTTTGGCGAACCCTTTCTGGACGACAGTTGCCGGGTCAGTGCCCCGGCGACAGAGGTGGAGGTGCTCGCATTCCATCCCAACGGGCTCTGGGAGCCCGGGGGCGGCTATGAGTTCCCAAACGTCTTGAACCGCCGCTCGGGAGAGCTGCAGGACATCCGACGCGTCCTTCCCAGGGAGACGGGCTCGGTGGATGTGGTCTTCTTCAAGGGGCTGGCTGAAGGCTGGTACGGCATCACCAACGAGCGATTGAAGGTCGGGTTCGGCATGGCGTGGGATGCCTCGCTCTTCAAGTACTTGTGGATGTGGCAGGTTTATGGCGGTCATCATGATTATCCGTGGTACGGGCGCACATACAACTGTGCTCTGGAGCCGTTCACGAGCTATCCGCCTGCCGGCATTAAGAACGCCCTCGACAACTGAACGGCCTTGATCCTGAAACCTCATGAAGTCGTTGAGACGGACCTGGTGGCAGTGGCCTTCGAGGCTGAGGGCGTAAAAGGTATCTCGCGAGACGGAACGGTTGAAGCCTGACGGAGCCAGAACCATGGAAAAAGAGAAAGCCCTAAGTCTGATCCTGGAGAGCGGTCTGATCGCCATCATGCGCGCCAAGAGCAGCGAGCAGTTGCTAGAAGCCGCGGAGGCCATCCGCGCCGGGGGTGTGCGCGCCATTGAAGTCACCATGACCACGCCGGGCGCCCTGGATGTCATCAGAGCCGCGCGCAGAAACTACGGCGAGGAGGTCCTCTTCGGTGCGGGTTCGGTGTTGGATGCGGAAACGGCCCGGGCGGCCATCCTGGCGGGCGCGCAATTCGTCGTCTGCCCGACCCTGGACCTGGAAACCATCGCCATCTGTCGTCGCTATGCCGTCCCGGTGGTGCCCGGCGCCTTCACTCCCACGGAGGCGCTCACGGCATGGCAGGCCGGGGCCGACGTGGTGAAAATCTTCCCCGCCAGCGTCGGGGGGCCGGCGTATCTGAAGGCCATCAAGGCGCCCCTGCCGCAACTGCGGCTTTGCCCGGTGGGGGGGGTCGACATGCAGACGACGGCGGAGTTCATCCGCCAGGGGGCCGATTGCGTGGGCGTCGGCAGCGCGCTGATCAACCAGGCGCTCCTTCAAGAGGGCGACTTCGATGCACTTACCGATCGGGCACGGCGCTTTTGCCAGGAGGTGGCCAGGGGCCGGTCGCAGGTGTGAGGTTCCCACCTCGCCGAGACGATGACGCGGTCACCTCAGCACCCTCCTCTTTCCTCCTCCCTGGAGCGGTGCGCACGTTTCCATGAGCGAGAGCGTGGGGCAACGCTCGTCTCCCCTTGGCCCTGCGCTCTCCTCGCCTCATGTGCGTAATCGCAGCGCATGGCGTTCGCACCTCGTGTCGCTGATGGTGATGGGTACTGGGCGCGGCGCGGACGTCAGCCGGTCTCGGCGATGATCTTCCCCATGGGCTGGGTGCTGTAGCCGGGCAGGGCCTCCACGGCCTCCCGAAAGGCGGGATGGTCCAGCAGTTCCAGCAGCGGGGCCAGGTGTGCACTAGCGTAGTGCTCCCGGGGGATGATCAGGTCGTAGCGCTCGTGGAAGAGGGGGATGAAATCGAGCCCCAGTGCCTGGGCGGCGGCCCGAATCCCCAGGCCGCAATCCGCCCGCCCCGAGGCTACCGCTGCCGCCACGGCAAGATGGGTGTATTCCTCCCGCTCGTAGCCGCGTACCTTCTCGGACGGGATGGCCGCCTCTTCCAGATGGTAGTCGAGCAGCAGCCGCGTTCCGGCGCCGCGCTGGCGGTTGACGAAGGTCACATCTTCTCGTGCCAGGTCCCGCAAGTCCCGCAGGCCTTTCGGGTTGCCGCGCGCCGTCATCAGCCCCTGTTCGCGCTCCACCAGCGCCAGGATGACGACGGGCGTCTCCGGCAGGTATTGCTGCACGTAGGCCAGGTTGTACTCGCCGCTGGCGGGATCCAGCAGGTGGCTGCCGGCCAGGTGGGCCTCGCCGCGCCGCAGGGCGATGAGCCCACCCAGGCTGCCCACGTTGGCGGAGGCCAGGCGCGAGCCGCGCTCGGCCAGGAACTGGGCCATCAGGTCCAGAGTCAGGTCGTGGGAGCCCAGGCAGACGATGGTGCGCTCGATCTCGGTTGGTGTGCGATACAGGCGGACGGTGACCTTTTCCCCTGCCTGCAGGCCCTGGACGCCGGCCGGGATGAGCACGATGCCGTCGGCGCGCGCGAGCGAGCTGATCACCCCGGCGCCGCGTGCCAGCGGCGCGGCCACCACGCGGTCCCCAACGCGTCCCACCGTCACCCGCAGGTACTCGTCGTCTCCCATGGAAGAATGCACCTTGCGCGTGATCACGGCTTCCATGATGGGCGGCTCGTAAGGGCGCCGGCCGAGCCAGCGGGCCAGGAGCGGCTAGACGAAGATCTCGCCCGTGAGCGCAGCCGAAACGGGGTAACCGGGAACGCCGATGACGGGGACGACGGCCGCGCCCCTGCCGCTGCCCTGGACGCGCACGAGGCCCAGGATGACGGGATGGCCCGGGCGGACGGCGACGCCGTGGACCAGGAGTTCCCCCAGGCTCTCAACGACGCGCGCGGTGTAGTCCTCGCTGCCGGCCGAAGAGCCGGCGTTGACCAACACCAGGTCGTGATCGGCGGCGGCCTGGGCCACGGCCTTGCGGATGCCCTCGAAATCATCGGGCGCGATGGGGCAGCGCGTCGCCAGGCCACCCCATGCCTCCACCTGGGCCGCCAGTACCAGCGAGTTGTACTCGATGATCTCGCCCGGCGCGGGGTCTGAGCCGGCGGGGACGAGTTCGGTGCCGGTGGGGATGATGGCCACCCTCGGTCGGCGACGGACGCGCAGCCGGCTGTGCCCGCAGCCGGCCACGGCGCCCAGGTCCACCGGGCGCAAGATTTGCCCCGCCGGGAGCACCAGTTCGGTGGCCACCATGTCCTCGCCCATGGCGCGGACGTGGCTCCACGGGGCGACGGCGGCCCGCAGGCGGATGCGCTCCAGGGCGCGCCCTCCCCGTGTTGCCCCCACGGGTTCCACCTCTTCGATGGGGACCAGCGCGTCGGCCCAATCCGGCATGGGGTCGCCGGTATCGACGTAGAGCGCGCCCTCGCCGATGGCCAGGTCAACCGGGGCGCGGTCGCTGGCTCCGGCCGTGTCGGCGGCGCGCAGCGCGTACCCATCCATGGCTGCCGCATGGTAATGCGGCGATGAAAGGCGCGCCCAGACAGGCTCGGCGGTGACGCGCTGCAGCGCCTGATCCAGCGGCACCTCTTCGGCCTCCAGCGGGCGCCACAGGCCGGCCTGCGCCAGGGCGCGACGGAAGCGTTCCCAGGCCTCCTCCAGCGGCACGTCGTGCAGATAGACCTTCTCTTCGCTCATGGTCCCTCGAATAGCCGAACCCGCACAGGATCCCCAGCCTGCAGGCCCGTGGCTGCGGGTGGGATGCGCACCAGTCCGTCGGCGCGCACCAGGGTGAAGATCAGGTTCGAGCGCCCATATACGGGCTGCGCCAGAAAGCCCTCCTGGGTCGTCTCCAGGCGCACGGGCAGGTAATCCTCGCGCCCCGTCTCAGAGGCTATGTTGACCGCCATTCTGGCCGGAACCTCGGCGTGGTAGGGCTGGTGCGTCATGCCCAGCAAGCGGCGGATGAGCGGCGCCACGAAAAGCCGGGCCACCACCAGCGCGCTGACGGGGTTGCCCGGCAGGCCGATCATCGGAACACCCTGCGCCACGGCCAGGATGGTGGGCTTGCCCGGTTTGATGGATACGCCGTGCACCAGCACGCCGGGTGCGCCAAGCGAACGGATGACCTCGGCCGTGATGTCGCGCGTGCTCACTGATGATCCGGCGGTGATCACCACCAGGTCGGCTTCGCGGTGGGCGCGGCGCGCGGCCTGCTCCAGCGCGGCGCGGTCGTCGGGGATGATGCCGTAGCGCAGCGGCTCACCGCCGGCCTGCGCCACCAGGCCGCTGAGGGTGTAGGAGTTGACGTCGCGCACCTGCCCTGGCGCGGGCTGTGCCTCAGGCGGCACGACTTCGTCGCCGGTGGAGAGTATGGCCACGCGCGGCCGCCGCGCAACCGCCACCGCGGTGATCCCCAGGGCCATCAGGCCGCCGATCTCCTGCGGGCGCAGGCGCACGCCGGGCGTGAGCACGACCTCTCCCGCCTTCACGTCCTCCCCCTGTGGCAGCACGTTCTCGCCGGCGGCGACCGGCTTGAGCACCTCGATCTCGCCCTCGCGGGCCCTCTGAGTATCTTCCACCATCACCACCGCGTCCGCGCCCTTGGGCATCATGCCCCCCGTGTGGACCAGGGCGGCCCGGCCGGGCCGGATTTCGACTGCCGGGGCTGCGCCCATAGGCACCTCGCCCGCAACCTGCAGGTAAGCCGGCAGGCTGCCGCTGGCGCCGAAAGTGTCGGCGGCGCGCACGGCATAGCCGTCGACGGTGGAGCGGGGGAAGGGCGGCAGGGGATGAGGAGCGCGCACCGCTTCAGCCAGGACCCGGCCGAGGGACCCGGCGGTCGCGAGACGCTCGACCTGCAGCGGACCTGCGCCCGGCAGCGCGTCCAGCAGCCGCTGCAGTGCCTGGGTGGGGGGGAGGAGGTGCAGGAATTCCGGCATGTTCAGCTCAGGAAGAAGCCGACCAACTCGAGGTAGAGCGTCAGCCCGAAGAGCGCGACGGCGCCGTATCGCAGCAACTGCCAGCGCGGCGGATACCCCTGGCGGATGCGGGCCATCTGCCAGGCCTGAGCCAGGGCCAGCGGTGCGGCGATCAGGGCACCGAGTACGACGCGGCGTGGGAAGCCGTTCAAATAGGCGAGCAGGACGAAGAGAGCCGCCAGCGCCAGCGCCGCGTCGTGCAGGCGCATGGCCCGCTCCCATCCAATGCGCACCATCAGCGTGCGCTCGCCGTGCTTCAGGTCGGCGGCGTAGCTGGGCAGCTCCAGGGCGATGGCCAGGGCGAAATACAAGGCCATGAGCGGCGCGGTGGCCATCAGCAGCAGGCGATGCAGGTCGCCCGTCTGCAGCGCGAAGGCGAAGGTGGGCAGCAGGCCGGCCACGACCACGGCTGCCAGGACTTCGCCGTAGCCCGAAGATGCCAGACGCAACGGCGGCGCACCGTAGAAGACGGCCAGCAGCGTGCCCATGGCCAGGACGATGGTCGCCGTCAGGGGCAGGCGGCCCTGCATGAGCAGGAGCGAGGCCACCGTGCCGACGAAAGCCAGGCAGGTGATGGCTGCACGGAAGGTGGGGGTCGAGATGGGCAGTGTCTTCTCCGCCTCGCGACCGTTGTGGGATGGCGCCTCCGCTGGGGGAGAGGGCTTCGGGGGTGCGAAGCAGGCCAGCAGGAAATGCGCCGCCAACTGCAGCGCCGTGACCAGTCCCTGGCCCTGCAGGTACAGGCCGGCGTCCACCGGCCGGCCCAGGTAGCGCAAGACAGAGGCGCCCAGGGCGTACAGCATTATGCCCCCCAGCAGCGCCAGCGGCTTGCTCTGGCGCAAGAGCGTGCGTAGCGGGTGATCGGCGGCGGTCATGCGGTCTCCTGCTCCTGCCAGGGCATGATCTCGTCCTCTGGCCCCTCGCCGTGTTCGTGGCTGGCCAGGCGCACGAGCAGGGCCGGTCCCTCCAAAGCGCGGAAGCCGAAGGCGACGCCGAAGGGCACCAGCAGTAGCGTTGGTTCGTCGCGTCTCAGGCGGAACTGTACGCCCTGCGAGGGGGAATCCTGGCGCAGGTCGTGCCAGCGGAATTCGACCGCGCCCTGCAGCAGCGCCCAGACCTCGTCCGCCAGGGCACGGCGGCGCATGGTGGGGTCAGCCTGCGGCGACACCTGCAGGGCTTCGGCCAGCGCGAAACAGCGCAGCAAATGGTCGCTGCGACGCAAGATGGGCCATCGCAGCAGACCTTCGGTTTGCGTGGGCTCGATGGAACGCCAGTAGAGATCGTGGATGGGTGGGGCTTCAGCCATGGCGAGGCTCGTCCAGGGCGTGTTGGATGTCGGCGGCGTGTCGGGCGCGATGTTCGGCCGTGCGGATCAGGAAGGCCTCGACGCTGGCCAGATCGCCGCGGGCGTGGCGACCCACCAAATCCAGTTGGTGCTCTTCCAGGGAATCGATGAAGGCCAGAGTTTCCCGGTAAGTGCTCTCGATCTCCTCGAGCAGCTCCGGCAGGGGCTGGGCGGCGCGCTTGGCCACCGCAGCGCGGTTCCAGCGCTCCAGGTCGAAGTCTTCGGGAACGGTGACGCCCCCGGCGGCCAGCCGCTGCACCTGGCCCAGCAGGCCGCGCTCGGCGTCAGCCAGATGGGCGACGACCTGCAGCACGCTCCACGTCGTCTCGCCGTGGCTGTAGACGGGCCGGGACAGGTCGGCTTGGCTGAGCCCGCTCAGGATGGGCCAGCTCTGCGCGTGGCGCGCTTCCACGTGGCGGCGCAGGGCCTGCTTGCGATCGCTCACGGCTGCCCGCCTCCTTCCTTCTGACGCGATGGTGCTTCGATCTCCTGGTGTGGCACGGGGCGGCCTGCGGCCAGGGCTTTGCGCACGTCACGCAGGTGGATCATGTTGTGCCGATAGAGCAGCTTGAGCATCTGGCGCATCTGGGCCTCGCCGAGCCAGGGGTGATATCCGATTCGATCCAGGTCCTGCTCGCTCAGGCCGGCGGCCAGCTGCACGTTGGCCGCGCGCGCCTGCTGGAAGGCTTTCAACAATTCCTCGGCCGTCAGGCGGCTCAGCCGCGGGACCTGGGATTCGTTGAAGCGGTCCACGTCCATGTCGCGCGGCGCTCCGGGACCGCCGGCGGCGACGTCCTCGAGAAGGCCGTGGAAGCCCTGCTCGGCAGAGACGAAGTGTGCCAGCACGTCATGCACCCGCCAGCAGGAACCCGCCGTGTAGACTTGCTGCTCCCAGGCCGCGGGGTCCAACTGGCGAAAGAAATCCAGCGTCTTGTCGCCCTCGGTGCGCAGGCGCTCCGCGATGCGTTTCGCTTCTTCGTTCAAGGCATCCCCTTCCTCGTCAGATCAGCGTGCGGCCGCCGTCCACGTGCAGCACCTCGCCGGTCACGTAGTCGTTTTCGATCAGGAACAGGACGGCCTGGGCCACCTCCTGCGGCCGACCGGCGCGGCCGGCCGGAAGGGCCTCTGCCAGGCGCCGCCAGCGGTCGGCAGAGATGCCGTCGCTGCGCAGGATGGGGCCGGGGGCGACGGCGTTGACGCGCACCTCCGGCGCCAGGCTCCTGGCCGCCACCCGGACGAGCATCTCCAGGCCGGCCTTGCTCACGGAGTGCAGCGGGTAGCGGCGCCAGGGTCTGGACCCGGCGACGTCGGACAGGGCGACGATGCTGCCCCGGCCGTTGGTCTTCATCCGCCGGCCGGCCTGCTGCAGGCACAGGAAGGCGGCGCGCAGGTTGAGGCCCATCGTGTGCTCCCAGTCCTGCGTGGTGAGGGCCAGGAAGTCCCCTTCATGCATGATGGCGGCCGAGTGCACCAGGATGTCGAGAGGCCCTGCGACGCGATCGATCGTCGCGAAGAGCGATTGGACGGCATCCGGCTGCCGCAGATCGGCCTTAATGATCTCGGCCCTGACGCCCAGGGACCGCGCCCGCTGGGCCGTATCCTCCGCCGCGTCGGCCGATCGGTAGTAGTGTATCACCACGCCGCAGCCGCGCTCGGCCAGGGCCATCACCAGCGATCTGCCCAGGCGGCGCGCCCCGCCGGTTATCAATGCGACCTTGCCTTCGGGATCCAAGCCTCCACCTTCTTCGCGGTCTAGCGGCGCAGCAGGTTCGAAAGGAAGAACCACAGGTTCGCCGGGCGTTCAGCCAGGCGGCGCATGTAGTATGCGTACCATTCCGTGCCGAAGGGTACGTACACGCGTACGGGATATCCCTCCGCCGCGAGCGCTTCTTGCAGATCGGCGCGGATGCCGTAGAGCATCTGGAATTCGAGCGCCTGGCGCGGCAGGCCCAGTTCCTTGCCGCAGGCCTTGGCGGCGGCGATGCGCGCTTCGTCGTGGGTGGCCATGGCGGCGACGGGGGGGAAGCGGCCGTCGGCCGAGGCCGGTTCCGCGCCGGCCTGCAGGGCGTGCTCGATGATGAGGCGCGCCAGGCGGTCGTAATTGGCGTCCACGTCGGCCTTGCGCGGGTAGGCCAGATCGGGCGGCTCGTTGTACGCCCCCTTGACCAGCCTGATGCGCGCCCCCTGCTCGAGCAGAGAGCGGGTGTCCTCCTCGCTGCGATAGAGGTAGGACTGGATCACCAGCCCAACGTTCTGCAGCCCTTCGCCGCGCAGTGTGCGGTAGACCGCCAGCGTCGCGTCGATGGTGGGCGAATCCTCCATGTCGATGCGCACCAGCATCTTGTATTCGGCCGCCTTGCGCGCGATCTGTCGCATGTGGTCCAGGGCCAGCTCCTGGGCCACTCGCAGGCCGAGCTGGGTGAGCTTGAGGGACACGTTGGAGCGCACGCCGGAGGCGGCGAGACGATCGAGGATGGCCAGGTATTCCTGGGCGGCCGCCGCGGCTTCCTCGGCGTTGGTGACGTCCTCCCCCAGATGGTCCAGGGTGACGAACAGGCCGCGCGCGTTGAGGCCGCGGGCGACATCCAGCGCTTCTTCCAGCGTGTCGCCGGCGACGAAGCGCGCCGCGGCGCGGCGGGCGACGCCCCACCCGGTGATGATGCGTCGGGTCCAGGTGGCCTTGGAGAGGTAGAGCAGCATTGCTCGTAACACGGGTCACTCCGTTCTGAATGCTGGTCGGTCCTGGTCGGGTGCCAGGCACGAACCGAAGGAGAACGCGTAGACCGTCAGTCCGGGACCCTGGATGGCGAGCGTCAGCTCCCGGAGACGGACGTCGGGGTTCCTCACCAGGTGGTAGAGACGGGGCACGTCGACCCTGAGGCGCGCCAGGCCGGCGTCCAGAAAGACGTCCTGTCCGAAGTGGTCCTGGGGCAGGGGGGCTCCATCCTGTTCCAGGGCGACGGTGAGCGGTCGGTCGAGGCCGAGGGCCATGCTGACCGAATCGGGCGACGGGGCGAGCACGGCGTAGACATCGGCGGCGCGATAGGGGAGGGCCAGGCGGCCGCGCTCTCCGGCCAGGGTGACCCCCTCACCCGTCCAGTGCCACAGGCCTTCGAGATAGAAGTGGCGCTCCAGGCGCGATTCGGGCATGGAGAGCATGAGCGGAACCCGGGTGGGCAGCTCCAGGTTGCCGGCTGCGTCGGCGTGGATCTCCGGCGTGGTGGGCAGGCACAGGGCGCCGGGCGCATCTTCGGGCCGGACGGGCGGCACGGGCTCGGGCAGGTCCAGCTCGGGATGGGTCTCGCTGAGCACTTCTTGAATGCCGCGTTCGAGCTGGCGATAGGCACCTTCGCCGACCTGGCGGTAGCGCACGTAGCCCTGGGCATCGATCAGGTACAGCCCGGGCCAGGCACGGTTGGCGAAGGCCTGCCAGAGTGCCTGGTCGTTGTCCAGCACGACGGGCCAGCGGATGCCGAGCCGGCCGGCGGCCGCCTCCACCTGTGAGCGCTCGCGTGCGAAGGAGAACTCCGGCGTGTGGACGCCGATCAGCTGCAGGCCGAGTGCGGTGTAGCGTGCATGCCAGGCGCGCAGGTAAGGGAAGGTGCGCAGGCAGTTGATGCAGGTGTAGTCCCAGAAATGGATCAAGATGGCCCGGCCGCGCAGGCTGCGTAAGGTCGGCGGCTCCGGCGTGTTGATCCAACCGTCGTGGGGAAACTCGGGCGCGCGTACCAAGGGCCGGTCGAGGATCATGGCTGCCCATATTGTAGCAGCGAAAGGCGCTGGAGATGAAGGGTTGGCGCGATCTTGGACGGCCTGCAGATCCTGCGTCGCGGCCAGCGACGGATCGCCATCATCGTCCGCGCGGCGGGTGCAGCCGCATGCCGCGCGCCGGGCAACGTCCGACCTTTGACGACCGGCGCAGGCTTGGTATAATGGCGCTGCTTGGCCCGCTAGCTCAATTGGCAGAGCAGCTGACTCTTAATCAGTCGGTTCCAGGTTCGAGTCCTGGGCGGGTCACCTGATGAAACCCCCGTCGTGCGCGGTGGTGGATTACACAACGACCGGAGCGCTCAAGGTGCGATGAACACACCAAGAGCGGGCGGTCGTTGTTCGCGTCTCACGCCATCATGAGAACATGCCACCGGCGGGGGGTGTCCACGAGGGAGCGGCCGGCAGCCGTGCGAGGCAGGCAGCGGGCTTTGCACCGTTCCGCGGTCTCCGGCGTCGTGCCGGTTGCAGATAGTTGCGCATGGGGGTGGCTGTGATCGCGCGAGCAATCAGGGGCGTTGTGGGAGCGCTCCGCTGTGCCGCACGCATCGCCCTGCGGCCGTCCGATACAACGCGGCAGCTTCTCGCGCACTCTGGCCGCTTGCAATATGCCGTAACGGCCTGGCTCTCATCGGCTTTCTCTACGGTGTTGTGGCTTTCACCGGTGGCTTGTAGGGCCTTGGCGCGGTCGTCGAGCCCTGGCTGCCCATCCCGCCCAGGTGACACTATCTGTGGGTGGGGCCGCTCACACCCGTGATCTACCTCCTCCATTTCCTGGTCCTGGCGGGCGCCCTGCAACTTCTGGGCAAGCTCGTCGGTGGGCAGGGAACCTTCGAGGACGATTTCAGCGTAGTGTCGTTGACCTGCTTCCTGCCCGTGTTCGTGACGATGTGGGTGTTCGATACGCCGCTGCTGGTGTTCTTCCCGGGGCTGCCCCGCACGGACCTGGGGGCCTGGCCTGCCTCTCGGCGTGGCTGGACGCGGCCAGGCAGGTTCTTGGCGTCCTGTGGATCGTGGCGGTCCTGGCGATCGCCGTGGACCGCGTGCAACGAGTTCCACGGCGGCGAGCGGATTGAGGCTTGGCCCAGAAGTGTGGCGGGGGGATAATGGATGAGGCCGCGGTATATGCGGGGACGCGGCTGATGTTCTCTGGTGCTGCTTCAGGGAGCGGGGAACAACGATGAAGGGCTGGCAGTTCACAACGCCACAGATCGCACTGCTGCTGGCGCCGCCCTTCCTGCTGGTGACCACGTACTTCGTCTTTCGTTATGCTGCAGATGTGCTCGGATCGGCCTGCGCGTACCTGGTTGGTTTCCTGTTCTATTGGATCGTCTGGTGCTTCGGCCCGAGCCTGGTTGCGGTCGGCACCAGGGGGCTGATGCAGATGTGCTCCGATCCCCATCCGGCCTTCGGCCGCTCCGCCTGGTTGGGCCTGACCCTGCTTCTGGGACCTCCTTTGGCCGTCTTCCTCACGCGGTTTCCGTCGCATGTGCTTTCTGCCGGTCTGACCTTTCTCGTCCTCTCGGCGCTGTACGCGTTGCTGAACGGAACCATGGAGGAGATACTCTGGCGCGGGAGCTACGTTGTGGTCTTCCCGGGCAGTTGGCTTTGGGGTGTGATCTACCCTTCGATCTGGTTCGGCCTGTGGCATCTATCGCCGCAGGCGATCGAGGCCGGGGGAATCAATCGAGAGACCGCGGCATTCGCGCTGTTGTCAATCACGCTGGGTCTCGCATGGGGCTTGGTGGCGAAAACATCGGGCTCCATTCGCTGGACGACGGCCGCGCATGTTCTGCTGAACATGGCGGCCCCCGCGGGGGCGTGGTTCATTACCAGGGCATGAATATGAAAGGGAGAGACGTGGCGACGGTTGTCCTCGCTTCAAAGAACCCCACGAAAATGCGCGCCGTACTCGCCGGCTTCCAAAGGATGTTCCCCAAAGAAGCCTTCGAATTGAAGGCGATCGCGCTGGAATCCGGCGTAAGTGATCAGCCCCGATCGAGTGAGGAAACGCTGCGCGGGGCGACGATACGGGCACGCAAGGCGATGGGAGAAGTGCCGCAGGCCGACTATTGGGTGGGTATCGAGGGAGGAATCGAGGATGGCGGGGAGGGGATGCAGGCCTTCGCCTGGGTTGTGGTGCGATCGAAAAGCCTGGTGGGCAAAGCGCGCAGCGGCACCTTCTATCTGCCGCAGCGGGTGGCCGAACTGATACGCTCCGGGATGGAGTTGGGGGAGGCGGACGACATCGTCTTTGGTCGGGAGAACTCGAAAGAAAACGAGGGGGCGATCGGGATCCTGACCGGGGGGGTGATCGACAGGGCTGGTCTGTACGAGCACGCGGTGGTGCTCGCGCTCGTACCCTTCAAGAACGCCACACTCTATTCAGGGGATATGAGAGACTGGGCGGGTGATTGAGCTGTGCCTGCGCTCTTTCTTGATCGCAGAGGGAGGCCGGCCTCGAGGAATGGTCGTGATGGAGCGATTGACGCTGGAGGGGCCTGGATTTTAGCAAGGCAGATGCGTATCGGGCAGATCGCCATGAGCGCGTGGCGCCTCAGAGAGGCGGCAGTGCGAGGAGTGGAACAAATGTCGGGTTCGACCAGGACTCTTCTGCGCGTAGGCGTATGTCTCCCTGTCGTGCTGCTGCTTACAATGGCATGCGGGCTTCCCGGGCTGTTCACGTCTCTGCGGGATGAGACGTTGCAGCGATCTGTCTCGCATGGAGGGCTGGAACGGACATATCGCCTGTACCTCCCCGGGGCGTTCGGCGACAGCCCGGGGCTGGTCGTCGCCCTGCATGGCGGGACGGGCAATGGCAAGGCCATGGAGCGGCTTACGTTGGGCGGATTGAATCGATTGGCCGACCAGGATTCCTTCATCGTCGCCTATCCTGATGGCATCGAGCGGCACTGGAATGACGGCAGGGGCCTCGAGCAGTACCGCGCGCAGCAGGAGGAAGTCGACGATGTGGGATTCATTTCGGCGTTGATAGATGCCCTGGTCGAGGAGTTTGGCGTCGATCCTGAGCGGGTGTACGTGACCGGCATCTCGAACGGCGGCCTGATGGCGCAGCGGCTGGCCATCGAGGCCTCGGACAAAGTGGCCGCGATCGCGGTCGTCGCGGTGCCCATGTCGCAGGTTCTGCGCGAGATGCCCGCGCCGCAACGGCCGTTGCCCGTGCTGTACATCATGGGCACGGATGACCCCCTGGCCCCCTGGGAAGGTGGCGATCTGGGCCCGGCAGGAAGGGACAGCCTCGGAAAGGTGCTCTCCATGTCGGAGACCATCCAATACTGGGTGACGCGGAACGGCTGTTCCGGCGAACCCAACATCGCCTGGGAGCCGGACAGGGAGCCCGAGGACGGCACTCGCGTACGACGAGAGAGCCATACGCAGTGCACCGATGATGCCGAGGTGACCCTCTATGTCGTCGAGGGGGGCGGACACACGTGGCCGGGGGGCTGGCAGTACTGGCCGGAAGAGAGCATCGGGAAGACGAGCCGAGACATTGATGCGAACGCGATCATCTGGGAGTTCTTCAAACGCCATGACGGCAGCCAGATGTGGTGAACGCAGTGGTCGAATACGCCCTATACCTGGAATCCGGCCCGCGGCGCCGCAAGACGATGGTTCACGTGCTGGACCTGCTGGGCTGCACGGCAAACGGGCCGACCACAGAAGAGGCTCTGGATGCCACGCCGGATGCGATCCGCGCCTTTCGGCGCTTTCTGCACCCTGGAACACGTCGTCGAAGCTCAATGCGCCTACCTGCGGGCGGCGCTGGGCAAAGTGGATGGCCTCTCCTCTGCGCTGCGAGCGGTGGGCCAAGGGCAGCAGGCGCTCCCCGCGGCTCTGGCACGCGTGTGGGAGATCGCCGAGGAGCGTCTGCAAGGGATGAGTGAGCCGGAACGCGCGCTGCTGGTCCAGCGCGGCCAGGTGGCCTGGACCGTGCGCCGCGCGCTGCGCCGGATGCTCGAGCATGGATGCGAGCATCTGGTGGAGGTCGCGGCGCGCGTGGGCGAACCTCTGGCGTGAGGTCGGAGCACGGATTGCGGGCGGCAGAGCGCCGAATTGCTCTCCGAGCCTCAAGGCTGGCGCAGTGCCTGTGCGGCGCAGCCGCAACTGCTCTTGCGGTTCGGATATACCGAAGCGATGTCGCGTCCAATGCGGACTCTCGTGGAACGGATCTTGTGTCATCCTGGCCATGCGCCGTCTGGCGGGGCCTCGCCTTGGCTCGAGATCGGTGTAAGATAGTGAAGATGCCGAAGCCGGGCTGACTGAAGGGGGCTTCCGCAGACGGCAAGGAAACGATTGCCCAGAGGATGGAGGCAGAACAACATGAGACTATCCCCGCCAAAACAGGGAACGTGGGTGCTGGCCTTCCTGGCCGGTCTGCTGGGGTTGCTGGCTCATCAAACACCGATCCCGATACTGAGCGGATACTCCTTCTGGCTCGTCGCGTTCGGCTTCGTGTTGTTGGTGCTGGCGACGTTGTTGAGGGGGCTATAGCGCGTCAGGCATTGTGCTGCGGCGCGGGTGTCTTCCCAGCCCTTTGCGGCCGTGGGCAATGAGTGATCGAGCTCTATGGCCTGCGGGCGGCTGTGGGCTGCAGGCGGCTGGCAGCGCGATCGCCCTCGAGCGGTGACGCCATTGCCGAATCAGTATCACCGGCAGAAGGGGGAGCATGCAAATGAGGCAGGGGGACCGGTGGCTGGTGCAGCCTCTGATCATCGTGGCGGCGATGATCCTGGCGGCCTGCGTCCGCTCTCCTGGGGGGGCCACGACCCCTGAATTGCCGGCTTCAATCGGCGTGGTGACAAAGGGGGCTTCTATTCCACTTCCGCCCACCTGGACCGCCACCGCGCTCGCCGCATTGGCCGGCACGCGCAGGCCGTCTCCGACGCCTCTCTCATCGAGGACGCCAACCAGGTTGCCCACTTCCTCGCCGAGCCCATCGGCCACGGTCACGATCACGCCGCAGCCGGGATATCGCATTTGGGACGAGGTGAGTGGGCCGTACTTCGTCGTGCAATATGCCACCGGGACCTGGAGGGAGGGTTACCTGCAAGACGCCTATCTGGCCCATCGGGACATCGCGGGCTGCGAGATTCGTGACTACAGGGCTTCGGGTTCGGATATCTGCATGCGCGCTAGATGCCAATTCGGCTGGGCAGAACTGGGGGTCATCAGGTACCAGACGATTGAGATGAGCGGCTCCAGGCTCTATCTCTACTCGGAGCGGATCCATCTGGCCTACGAAGTGCGCTGGCAGGCGCAGCGTGAGGCCTGCCTGCAGGACGCAGAACATGTGCTGGCCAGTGTAGTCGTCCTGCCTGGACGGGGATGCGTGGACCGGGCCTCTCTTGTGGAAGACGTGACCATTCCCGATGGGACCACGGTCCTGCCCGGGGCCAGCTTCACCAAGACCTGGCGGCTGCGCAACACGGGGACGTGCACCTGGACGGAGGAATACCGCATCGTGACCCTGATCCAGGCCCTCACGCGGCGGTCGCGCGGAGCCGGGGTGCCCCTGACGGGAGAGGTCCTGCCGGGAGAGGAAGTGAATGTCTCGGTCCAGGCGCGGGCCCCCAGGCAGGCGGGGGAGCACCGCGTGAAGTACATGCTCGTCAACGAGATCGGTTTTCCCTTCGGCCTGGGCGAGCATGGCGATAAGCCCTTCTGGTTGTTGATCAGGGTGCCCACCCCGGCCGGGCCGGAGCAGGGGATGGGCGGACCGGAATGACCGGCGCCGCGTTGGGTCTGGCTGGGTGCCCGTCGACGGAATACACGGCAGCAGCTCGCGCTGCTCACGGGGAGGCGATCGCTCTCGGGCGTGCGACGATCCTGCCGGCGGGCTTGAGATCGCCGGCGCCGCCACGCGGCCAGTCTGGAGACTGCACATGCTGAACCTTCGAAGGTACGCCACGCCGGCCATGCTTTGGCCCCTATGGGTGGTCGCGACCACCATTGGGGCGGGGGTCGCAGTGGGTGTGTTGTTTTTCATTTTCGCGTTCAGCGGTCTTGGAGGTGAGATCGCGGCGCTCTTGTTCATGCTGCTGCTGTCCATCCTGCCGGCGGCCGCCCAGTTGTGGGTGCTGCGCCTGTACGGTCATAGCGCCAGGTGGTGGGTCTGGGCCACGTCTCTCTCGTGGGTCGTGGCTTTCGGTTTGTTCTGGTTCATAAGCCAGCTGCCCGGCCCGGGCGAGGCGATGCAGGGGATGGCACTGCTGCCGCTGCTGCTCATCGGCCTGTTGGGAGGCCTGGCGCAATGGGCTGTTCTGGCGCGGGAATTGCCCTTGGCGTGGCTTTGGGCCCCGGCGAGCGTCGTCGGATGGTGGCTGTTCACACTCCTCATCGGCCAGGACTTCGCCGGGCTGGGTCAACTGGTGTTGTCCGGCACGATCCCGGCCATGGTGACGGGATTGGTGCTGGTCGCGGGCAGGGCGAGGCTCGACGGCGATCAAGCGAAGAAGAGCGCGGCATGATCGGCGTGCTCGCGGCGGGGGCGTTCGCTCCAGGACGATGGCTCGCCGCGAGGATGGCAGCTCCGGCGGCGGCTGAAAGGGAAACGCTTGGGTTGGGCGGATTGGGGGAAGAGTGTAACGATGAAGCACGATGGGCAGGGCTCGGGCGCGTCGGATGGGCTGATCGCCTGGTTGCTGGAGGGGCCTTCATGGGTCCGATATCGCACCCTGGTCGATCTTCAGGATCAGCCCGAAGCAGCGCCTGCCGTGCGCGAGGCGCGCACGGCGATGATCGCTGACCCTAAGGTCCAGGGACTCATCGCTTCGCTCGGCGATTGGCCGGGCCCGCCGCTCAAGAGCCACAAGTCGGCGGGGCACCTGCTGCACAGGTTGGCCTTCGCGGCGGATCTGGGCCTACGCCTTGGGGAACCCGGCGTGGAAGAGATCGCAGCCGGAATCTTGTCGCACCAGGCCGAGGAAGGCCCCTTTCAGATCAAGGTGAACATCAATCCGCGTTACGGCGGAACGGGGGAAGACCAATGGGTCTGGATGTTGTGTGATGCGCCCACCATCATCTACGCGTTGGTGAAATTCGGCTTTGGCGAAGACCCGCGGATCGAGAGGGGAGTGGAGTGCCTTCTGAGTCTGGCACGCGAGAACGGCTGGCCGTGTGCGGTGGCGAAAGAGTTGGAAAAGTTCCGCGGCCCCGGCCGGAAGGCGGATCCCTGTCCCTATGCCAACCTGTTGATACTCAAAATGCTGGCGCTGAAGCCAAGGTGGCTCGATTGCGACGAGGCCCGAACCGCCGCAGAGGAGCTGCTGGGTCTGTGGGATCAGCGGGCGGAACGGCGCCCCTATCTGTTTGCGATGGGAACCCACTTTGCCAGGCTCAAGGCACCATTCGTCTGGTACGACCTGCTTCACGTCGCCGAGGTGCTCACGCAGATGCCGTGGCTGCGGGAGGACCGCCGTCTGCAGGAGGTCGTAGAGGCCTTGGCGCCCAAGGCGGACGAGGCGGGGCGCTTCAAGGCCGAATCCGTCTGGCGCGACTGGAGCGGTTGGGAGTTCGGGCAGAAACGCGAGCCATCGCGGTGGATCACCCTGCAGGCGCACAAGATACTGCGCAGGATGTCCTTCGAAGAGGCGCGGGCGGGCGCCGGCTGACGACGCACCACGGCGGGCCCGTCAGTTATGTAGCGAAGGGGGGAAATCGGGGTGCATTCCAGTCCGCCAGAAACCCAGGAGGGCCACAGGATCATGAGGCTGTTGATTCCAGTGTTCTCGCCGTCGACCGGCACGTGGGGCGGGCTGACACGCGTGCTGGCCATCGCCGAGGCTGCGCGAGAGGCCGGCCACGAAGTGGCCTTTTGTGCCTCCGGGTATCTTGAAGGCGCCTTGCGAGAGCGGGGGTTCCAGGTTTATTCGATGCCGGCCGCCACCATGTTCGGCCTGCCGCCTTTCCTGTCGCGCCTCCTGGAGCGGCGTTCGCAGCGCAGGACCTTGCCGGTCAGGCCGGGCCGGTCTGTCGGCAGCATATGGATGGTGCTGCTCGTTTCCGGGATGGCCAGGTCTCGCTATCTACGTCGTCTCGTCGAGCGGGAGATCAACGCCGCACAGATCTTCCGGGCGGATCGCCTGTTCACCGATCTCGACCCGGGCGCCTTCATCGTTTCCAGGGCGACGGGGGTGCCCCTCGCCTCGGCCTATGCCCATATCGTCACCCATGGCACCGGCGGCATGGCCTGGAAGTTGATGCGCCGGGCCATAGCCCCCGTTCTGCGATCTTATGGACTGCCCGAGGTGACGCCCGACGAGCTGTGCTTCGGAAAAGCGGTGCTCAAGATCATCCCCTCCATTCCTGAACTGGACGACACCGACCCCAGTCGCGTAGACGTCCGCTACGTCGGGTATCTTCTGGCGCCCATTCGATCGGACGTCGGGATGGAGCTGGACGAGGGGCCGGAAAGACGCTACGTCTTCGTGTACGTGGGCACCGGCTCGATATCGCTGGACGCATTGGAGCGGGTCTTGCCACAGGTATTTCCACCCGGAGGGGAATTGACGTGCCTGGTCGGCGCTCAAAGCATTCAGGAACCATATCGCATTGGTGGCGTGGATTTCCGCCCTTACGTGCCGGCGGAAGCCGTGCTGCCGAGGTCGGTGTGGACGATCTGCCACGGAGGGCAGAACACGATCATCCAGTCCCTGATGAACGGCGTGCCGCTGGTCATCTTCCCTGGGCCGATTTTCGAGCGCCGCTACAACGCCAGGAAGGTCGAGGCGGCGGGGGCGGGCTTGATGGGTGAGGTAGACGAGTTCAACGCCGATTGGCTGCGGCGGGCCTTCGCGCGGCAGGCCGAATGTGCCTCGAAGGCGGTCGTTCTGGGGGAGCGCATCCGATCCTATGGCGGCGCCGCGGCGGCGGTGGAGGCGATCGCCGGATGGGCCGGGGGGCATTAGTGATTTCCGGCGCATCTGAACTGGCGGGAACGATCGCCGATGTTCTAGAATGTGAACGCCATGGGCGGTGCGGCGCGCCTGCCAGATGGCGGGAGACGATTTGAGAGAGAAACGAGGCGATCCAGGTCCAATTCCATCGGCGGCATGGACTGGTGCTCGATTGATGGCAGATGAGTATGGAGGGTGTTCAGTGAGTTACTTTGCACAGGCGGGATGTGACTCGGCGCCGGAGGCCGAGGCCGATCTCTGCTCACCTTGGGATCATCCCTCGCCCGGTGGGATGCCACCAGGATGAAGAAACCACCCGCGGTGAGGCCGGGAGACGAAGTGACCGTGATCGGTCACGTGTTCGAGACTCCGCTGGTGGTCCGCGGCCGCACGTGGCTGCCCGTCGCGCAATTCGGCGCCTGGGGCATCATGGCCTGGTTGGCTGGAAAGCGCAGGCCGCAGCGCACGTGGGGGCAGAGGTTGTGGGTCGGCCTGATGACCATGGCCGTCGCCCTGGGCTCGGAGTGGCTGCATAACCTGGCGCACGCCGTTGCCGCCCACCTGATAGGCAAGCCGATGGATGCCCTGCGTATTACGTGGGGCATGCCGCTCGTGGTCTACTACGATCTGAACGATCAGGATGTGACCCCGCGGGAGCACATCGTGCGCGCCCTCGGAGGCCCGTTGTTCAACGCCGCCCTGCTGATACCGCTCGTCGGCCTGCGCTGCGCGGCACGCGATGGGACGGCGGCCAGAGAGGTGCTGGATATGGCCGTCGGAGCGAACGTCTTTCTGAGCACCGTCTCGATGCTGCCCATGCCGGGCATCGACGGCGGCGCAGCGCTGAAGTGGGCCCTGGTCGCGGACGGGCGTTCTGTCCCGCAGGCCGATGAGGCCGTGCGCAGGGTGAACCGCTGGATGGGGGTCGCGCTATCCGTCGCCGGCGCGGTCGCCTTTTGGAAACGCAAGAGAATCATCGGGGGGGTTCTGGCCCTCTGTGGAGCTATGGCAAGCGCGATAGGACACGGCCTGATCGAGGAGTAGTGGCGGCGACCCTGGTCTGCAGAGTGCGGTTCATCGGACTTAGCCCCCATTGGAGACTTCACGAGAAAGATCACCAAGACACTGATCGTGCTGGCGGGGGAGCGTCTGGAAGCGGGGGAAGAAATGATGGTGGGGCTGCGTGTCAACCTGAAGGGCACGGCGCTTGGGGTCGGTCTCGCCGCGGGCGCCGCCGGCATGGCAGGGCTGGCCCTGGGGTCGGCGGTCATGGAGGCCGGGCAGGAACAGGCGCACCAGGCGGGCATCGCCTTCTCGCAACAGATGGCATTGGGCCTGACCGATCAGCGGATCATCCTGTGGGAGCGGTCGGCGCTGTCGGACAAGCCGAAGTAAGGTCCTGGGCCGTATCGAGCTGAGCAAGATCGATGACGTGCCATTCGAGCGGGGTATGCTGGGCGACCGTTTGAGCCTCGAGTTGCGCGGCGGGAAAAGCCTCGAATTGGAAGCCGTCAAGACAGAGAGGGGAGAAGAGTTCGCGGCCAGGCTGCGGGAGCTGCTGAAAGCAGGTCGTTGAGTTCCCGCTGCATTACGCTGACGTGTCGCACGGATGGCGCACAGCGCGCCGAGGAGGGTACGATGTTCTGGGCGCACATCCTGGACACAATCCTGGGGCTCCTTTCGCTGCTAACCTTCATCCCGGCACTGTGGATAGCCGGCAGGATTGAGAAGCCGCTGGCCAATGCATTGGCCGGATTAATCCAATCCGACCGGGGCGAGTCACACAGAGCGAGAATGGCCGTGAGGTTGGTTCTTGCGGCAATCCTGGTGGGTCCCTTGCTGGACCTGATCAGTCTCGTTCGTATGCTGTCGGACCTGCTGCCCTCCCTCAATTGGGGTCCCCGGTACGTTGGGAGGGTCTCATCGATCTGGGGCTCAATTTCCAGCATGCTGTAAAGCGCCCTCTGGATCGTCGCCTTTCTGATCGGCCTGGGTCTGTGCCTGTGGCTCGTTCGACCCTTGATCGGCTGGCTGGAGACCACGGCCGGATTCTCGCATTGGGAAGCCCTATACGCCGGATTGGCGATGGCCAGCCTGGCGTCGCGCTTTGGGTTGTCGATCGTGCAGCAGGTTGTCCACTTCCCCATCTATCCGCTGGCCGCCTGGATCGGGGCCTATGATCGCGGCGCTGCGGGATATTTGCTGGGGTGGCTGGCGGGCCTGCTGATCGTGGCCGGGACGGTGATGGTGCTGTTGGGCGAGAGGGGTACGGCGGACCGACGTGCATAGCCGTGCCGCACGAGCGACTGGGTGGCCCCGGCTTTCCCCGCGTGGGCCTTTTGAGTAGGATAATCACCATGTCCATCCATGCGGGGAAGCCACGCCATGCTATCTGACCCCCCTGCACGCGCCGGCGCGAACGGGAAAGCCAGGGCGTGGGCGAGGGCGGCCGTCAGGCTGTTCCCGCAGGTCGCCCTGGTCCTGCACATCGCGCTCAGCCTCGAGAGCTACGCCACGGCGCAGGTGGCCCCGCTGCTGAGCCGCTTCTCCGATGACGCTTTCTACTACTATCGCATCGCGCACAACGCGGCTCGCATCGGCCTGTTCACCTTCGACGGCCAGACCCCCACCAACGGTTTTCATCCCCTGTGGATGGCGATCCTGGTGCCGGTGTATCGCTTCGGGGTCGATCAGATCACCGCCCTGCGGGTGATCGGCGCCCTCTCGACGCTCCTTTTCGGCGCGACGGTCTCGCTTGGCCTGCGCTACGTCGGCGCCCGCCATTCGAGCCTGGCGTACTACATGGTGGCCGCGTTGTCTTTGCGCTACATGACGGAGCTCGCCGGCACCGGCATGGAGATCTCGCTGCTGTTGTTCATGATGATCGTCGTCTTGAACGCGTTCGGCCGAATGCCCCCCTGGTCGGGATCGGACGTGTCGGATGGACGCTTGCTTCTGTTGGGCCTCGGCCTGGCTCTGGTCGAGTTGGCCCGATCAGACGCCGTCCTCTTCGCGGGTGTCGTGCTGGCCATGGTCTGGGCTGCCGGTCGGGGCGCTGAAGGGGCGGGGAGGCGCCTGAGGAAGCTGCTTCTGCTGGGCGCGCCTCCTGTCCTGGCGGCGGCGGCCTACGCGGGCGTCAACTGGATGCGTTTCGGCAATCCAATGCCGGTATCGGGGCAGGTGAAGGCGATGCAGGGAATCGGCCTCAACGTGCGGATGCTCGAGCAGCTGGTGCGCTTTCGTTCGGGGGGCGAGTTGTTCGGTACCTGGGGCGTCTTCTCGGGGATGCTGGTCCTCTCGCTGGTGTTCGTGGCCCATCGTGCTGCACTGGCCTTCCGCCAGCGCGATGCCGCCGTGTGGGCCACGCCGGCCTTCGCCGTGGGGGCCTTTTTTCTGATCTTTGTGGCTTACTACCTGTTGCGCACTTCCTGGGTCTTGTGGGAATGGTACGCATACCCGGCCATTCTGGCCGCCATCTATCTCCTGCCCGAGGCGATTGAGGGTGTCGAGAGTCGATTGAATCGGTCTAACGGCTTTCGCAACCTGCTGCGTGCGATCAGCGCCGTCGTGGTCGTCCTGTTCGCGGTTGAGATCGGGGTCATCGCGCTGCGCTGGGGCTATTGGAAGAACAACCTCTTCGAGGGGGCCATCCCCTACGAGAACTACAAGATCGCGACGGATATGAATGGCCTGGATGGGTCGGCGCGGATTGCGATGGGGGACAGAGCGGGGAGCTTCGCCTATTTCTACCCGGGTGAGGTGGTGCAGCTGGAAGGGTTGATGGACGACGGGAGGGTCCTGCAGGCTGTGCGCGAGGATGCGCTCGAGAGCTATCTCTCCGATCGAGGGGTTGATTACTTGATCTTCTACGGCGATGCCCCTGAGACGTATGCGCGCTGGACGCTGCTCGTCCCCCTGCCGGTGCTGAGCACCGGCCCGCGGGCCGGGATCGAGGTGTGCCGTGAGCGCGAGATTTTGCGCCGCGAGACGGCCTCCGGCACGATCATGGTGTGGCATTGGCCCAGTTGCCAGGGGGGATCCTGATCGCCGGGCGCTGTCAGCTTCCCAGCCGGCCTGAGGCGGACAGCCAGGTCGTGCTGGGCACGCGCCTCGAGCATCTCCACTTTTTCGACGAGCGGGATGGGCGCCGCATAGAATCGCCCCCCCCCGGACTAAGGCTCCCGATCACTGATCTTTCTCGGCGCCTGGCGAACTGGTAGGCGGGCGCCTTCCTTTCCCAGCTTTCCGGCGCATGACGCGCTTGCGGCGCAGCAAGTTATCAGCCAAACTAAGGGTGCTGATATATTCCTCTCTTCCCTGTCGCGCGCCGTGGCGGCAGGGCAGAATGTGGGGTCATATGATGGAGAAACCTGGCGGCGTGCCGCAAGACTACGCCGGGAGCAATCCCTTTGGTGAGTTGCTGGGGCTGGAATTCTCGCGCTGCGATGCGGGGGAGAGCACCTGCTCCCTGCAGGTTGGACCGCACCTGCTCAATCCCTACGGCATGCTTCACGGCGGCGTGCTGTATTCGATGGCCGACACCGGCATGGGGGGCGCCCTGTACTCGATCTTGAATCAAGGGGAGCAATGCACGACGCTGGAAATCACCATCGCCTATATGCGTCCGGTGTCCTCAGGAAGCCTGCAGTGCCTATCCAAGGTCATCCACAAGGGGAAGCGGGTCGCCTTCCTGGAATCGGAGATCAGAGAGGGCGAGCATCTGATCGCCCGAGCCAGCGGAACATTTGCCATCATTCGGGTGGATGGAACGCTCCAACGGGATGTCTCTCCCGGATAAGGCTGCTTCAGATCGCGCACCGGATAGGCCACGCCGTGCTGGAGCGCCATGACCACACCCTTCGTCGAAGCACGCCTGCAATGACGCCCATGAGATACGTCAGGCCGACTTCGTCCGCGACAGCAGCTCTTCGGCATCGGTCCGGAGCGTCGCTGTGCGATTGACCCTGTCTGCGCGTCCCCCCTTCGCATTGCGGGCCGTCGTGCAGTCGCATGGCTGGGCGCGGCTGGCCCCTTTCTCCTTCGATGCTGACCACGCTGTGCTCACTTACGTCGATCTCTTGCGGACCGGTCGCGTGGTTGAAATGGTCATAAATGAGGCCGGGGACGGCGTAACGATAGAGATCGAAGGAGGATTGAGCGAGCCAGAGCGCAGCGAGGTAGCGGCCAAGGTGTCGTGGATGTTGAGGCTGGAGCAGGACTTCTCCGTTTTCTACGATCTGGCGAAGGATGAGCCGAAACTGAATCAAGTGGAGGAGCAGGCCCAGGGGCGTCTTCTTCGCTGTCCGACGCTCTTCGAGGACGTGGTCAAGACCATCCTGACGACCAACACTACGTGGACAGGCACCATCCGCATGGTCGAGGCGCTGGTCTCCAGGTTCGGGACGCCTCTGCATACTGACCCGGAGCGCCATGCGTTTCCGACGCCGGGGCAGTTGGCTACGACGGATGAGGACATGTTGCGTTCCGCAGCCCGACTGGGCTATCGGGCGCCATACGTACTGGAACTGGCGCGCGCTGTAGCCTCCGGCGCCCTTGACCTGGAATCGCTCAAGACGAGCGAATCTCCAACGCAGGATCTGCGCAAGCGCCTGCTGGCGATCAAGGGCGTAGGCGGCTACGCGGCGGCGAACCTGCTCATGTTGCTGGGGCGCCATGATTTCGTAGCGATCGATTCGTGGGCGGTCAAGTTGGTTTCTCATGAGTGGTACGGCGGCGCACCGGTTGGACGGGCCGAGGTCGAGGCGGCCTTCGAGCGCTGGAGGCAGTGGAAGGGGCTGGCCTACTGGTTCTGGGATTGGTCGTATCGCGACCAGACATGATCAGGGGAGTCCACAAGGAGGGAACCCTTCATGAGGCGCCGAGGCAAAAGTCTCTTGGGCATGGCGGTTGGGTTGGGTGCCGGGTACTTCGCGGCTCAGCTCGCCTGGCTGATCGCTGTGCTGGTCGGCATCGACGTTCAAGAAAGCCTGCGCAGGCATGGCAGCCGGCTACCGGAAAGGACCGTCGGCCTGCGGGAGGAGGAAGGCGAGGGCTACGGCGTCCGCCGAGCGGTGGAATCCGGCATCGAGCGTGTCTCCTACACACCCCTGGAACCCGAGCATGAGACGCCCCTGCTCATGATCCATGGGATGTGGCACGCCGCCTGGTGTTGGGCGCCCTGGCAGGAGCTCTTTGCCCGCTGGGGGTGGTCTTCGCACGCCTTCAGCCTTCCCGGGCACGGTGGTTCTCCCGGGCAGCGCCCTCTGGCTCGGTGCACGCTGGATTACTATCTGGGCTTTGTCAAAGAGCAGGTGCAGCGCCTGCCGCGCCGACCGGTTCTTATGGGGCACAGCATGGGTGGAGCGCTCATCGAATGGTACTTGAAGTACGTTGGCCAGGACCTGCCGGCCGCAGTGCTGCTGGCCCCGTGGCCTTCACACAGCATCCTGCTGGACGGAGTCCCCAACGTGCTGCGCCTGGACGCCAGCATACTGCTGCGCATGATGATCGACTGGGACGCGCGCAGTTTCGTGCGCAGCCCGCAAAGTGCCGCGCGGGCCCTGCTCGGCCCGAGAGCCGCCATCAGCCCCCAGGACCTGTACCGGCGGCTCGGATCGGAATCGGCACTGGTGCTCTTCCAACACAACCCTCCCTTCTGGACTCCGCCCCGCCAGGTCTCAATCCCCATATTGTGGATGGCCGCGCAGCGCGACCGGCTGATCTCCGAGGCGGCACAACGGCGTTCGGCGGCGTATTACGGGGCGGATTATGCCCTGGTCCCCGGCGCCGGACACAACCTGATGATGGAGACCCGGCATGCGGAGATCGCCGAACGCATTCAGCGCTGGCTTCTGCAGCAGGGGGTTCCCTAGGCGTGGAAGAGGGTCGCAAGGTTCTCTTGATCGGGTTGGGCGGCCTGGGGAGCGTGGTCCTGGAGCTGCTGGCGCGTAGCGGTGGGGTGGCGGAGATCGTCGCTGCCGGCAGAGATGCGGCGCGCGGCGCGGCTCGCTGCAATCTGGCGCGGCTGGGCGCCCTGGCTGAGGGCAGCCAGACGCACATCCGCTTTCGGGAGCTGGACCTGGACCGTCCGGAAAGCCTGTACCAGGCGCTGCGATCCGAAAGGCCCGATCTAATCCTGAGCACCGCCAGCATGGCGACCTGGCGCCTGCCCGATATGTTGCCGCCTGATGCGGCGCGGCACCTCAAGGCGGCCGGCTTCGGCCCCTGGCTGCCTGTGCATCTGAGCCTCACGCTGAAGCTCATGCGCGCGCTGCGAGAGGCGGACTATCGCGGCCCGGTGGTGGCCGCCTCATTCCCAGACGTGGTCCATTGTGTGTTGGAGCGCCTGGGCCTGGCCCCCACCTGCGGCGTGGGGAACCTGGCCGAGATCGTGCCCAAAGTGCGGCATCTGGCGGCGGAGCGCCTCGACCTGTCGATCGGGGAGGTCCGGGTGTTCCTGGTGGCCCACCACGCGCTGGAGCCCTATGTCTTCGAGGGTCTGCCCGGCCCGCGGCCGCCCTTCTATCTGCGCGTCGAAGCGGGGGGGCGGGATGTGACCTCACTGGTGGAGGCGCAGGCGCTGCTCTTTACCCGCTATCCCATCCCCTCAGGCGAGGCGACCCACTTCCTCACGGCGGGATGTGTTGTGCGGCTGGTGCGGGCGCTGCTCTCCGATGGCCAGGAGCTGCTGCACGCTCCGGGGCCGCAGGGATTGCCAGGTGGATATCCAGTGCTGGCCGGCGCAGGCCGGGTGGAGCTGGCGCTGCCGGCCGACCTATCCCAGGACCAGGCCGTGGCCATCAACGTGCGCTCGCACGTCTTCGATGGAATCGAAGCCGTTCTGCAAGACGGCAGCGTGGTTTTCCAGCAGGAGGCTGCCGATAGGCTGGAAAGGGAATTGGGCTACCGCTGCCCGCTGTTGCGGCCGGAGGAAGTCGAAGATCGGGCCAGGGAACTGCTTGCAAGATTTCAGGCCTATGCCCGCCGTCACGGCGTGGAGCTGACACTCTGAAGAAGGACGGACAGATGAATTACGCGACGAAGAGATCGAAAGCACTCTATCAACGCGCCCTGCGGGTTTTGGTGGAGGGAGGCAGCTCACCCTCGCGAGGGCCGGCCAACTACGGCGAGCACCCCATCTTCCTGGAGCGCGGCCAGGGGGCGTACGTGTATGACGCGGACGGGAACCGCTATGTGGACTGGATGATGGCCTACGGCGCCCTGCCGCTGGGGCACGCGCACCCTGCTGTGGCGGCCGCCATCGAGGAAGCGGCCAAAGCGGGGACGCTCTTCGCCGCCGCGACGGAAGTGGAAGTGGAGGTGGCCGAGATGCTGGCGGCGGTCATCCCCGGCGCGGAGCGGGTGCGTTTTGCCAATACGGGTACGGAGGCTGCCATGGCTGCCATCCGCCTGGCGCGCGGCTATACGGGACGCGCCAAGTTCATCAAGTTCGAGGGCCATTATCACGGCTGGTACGACGACTTCCTGCTCAACGCCCACCCGCAGCCCATCGCCTCGCTGGGCCACCGGCGCGACCCGATCAGGATTCCCGATTCCTCGGGCTTGAATCGCCGGGCGCTGGAGGATACCATCGTCGTTCCCTGGAACGACCTGCAGGCCGTGGCGCGTGCGCTGGAGGACCATCACGGTCAGGTGGCTGCCGTGATCACGGAAGGGGTGATGGGCAACATGGGCGTCATCCCGCCGGCTGACGGTTTCCTGGCGGGGCTACGGGCCTTGACGCTCGAGCACGACGTGTTGCTCATCATGGATGAGACGGTGACCGGGTTTCGCGTTGCCCCCGGCGGCTGCCAGGAGCTATTCGGCGTCACGGCGGACATCGCCACCTTCGGAAAGGCCCTGGGGGCGGGGTTGCCCGTGGCGGCCTTCACCGGCAAGGCTGAGATCATGGAGGCGCTGGCCTGGGGCGGGGTGCTGCACTACGGCACGCAGAACGCCTCGCGCGCCGGGCTCTTCGCCACCCGGGCCAGCCTGCGGGAGCTGCTGAGAGATGATGGCGCTGCCTTCACCCGGATGCGGGTCCTGGCGCAGGCGTTGAGCGACGGCCTGCGGCAGCTCTTTGGCGCGATGGGGGTGCCGGCCATCGTGCAGCACGTGGGGCCCATGCTGCAAATCTTCTTCACCGATCGACCCGCAATACGCGACTATCGGGATTTCTGCGCCCACGTCGACCGGGAAAAGTACCGCCGCTTTGTGTGGGCTCTATTCAGGCACGGAGTCTACATGACGCCCTCGGCGGCGCTGCACTCCATCGTCACCGTGGCCCACACGCAGGAGCACGTTGAAGAGACGCTGCGGGCGGCGCGCAGGGCGCTGGGGGAGATGGAAGATGAGTGAGCGAGATGATGGGCGGACCCTCTCCGGCAAAGTGGCGCTGGTCACCGGCAGCGCGGCGGGCATCGGTCGGGCAACGGCGCTACGCCTGGCACGCGCCGGCGCCGCGGTGGCCGTGGTGGACCTGGACGCCGAGGGCGGACGGAAAGTAGTCGAGCTCATAAGGGAGCAGGGGGGCGTCGCGCTCTTTCAACAGGCGGATGTGACCGAGTCCCGGGCCTGCCGGGACGCCGTCCGGCGAGTGCACGCCTCCTTCGGCCGCCTGGACGTGCTGGTGAACAGCGCGGGGGTGATGCGGCGCGCCACCGTGGTCGAGACCCCGGAGGAGGACTGGGATTGGGTTCTGGCGGTGAACCTGAAGTCGGTCTACTTGATCTCGCGCCTGGTGGTCCCCATCATGGCTGAGCAGGGAGGCGGGAGCATCGTCAACGTGGCTTCAGGCTGGGGGTTGGTCGGAGGCCCGAGGGCGGCCGCGTATTGCGCTTCGAAGGGGGGCGTGGTGCAGCTGACGCGCGCAATGGCCATCGACCACGGACCGCAGGGGATCCGCGTGAATTGCGTGTGTCCGGGGGACACCGACACCGCCATGCTGCGCCGCGAGGCGCAGGATCTGGGGGAGAGCGAAGAACAGTTCTTGCAGCAGGCCGCGCAGCGACCGCTGGGGCGCCTGGGTCGGCCGGAGGAGATCGCAGAGGCCATCCTCTATCTGGCCAGCGAGGCGGCCTCCTACGTCACGGGCGCCGCGCTGGTGGTGGACGGCGGCGGCCTGGCGGGGTAACAGCCGACCGGCGCGCCCGGAGCGAGCGCGACTTTCGATCGATGGTAGCGGTACTCTTGATACAGGGCGCGCCAATGGCATCAGATCCGGGTGATGGGTATGGTCGCGCCTGCGGGAGGTGACCGTGTCCAGGATCTCGACATCACTGGCCCTGACGGTTGTGCTGCTGGCGGCCATAGCCTGCGGGCAGGGAGCGACCGCCGTGCCGAGCCCGGCGGCGGGGGAGGGGACGCGAGAAGGAGAGCAGGGGGTGGATGCGGCTGTGGAGCCGCGCGGTGGGCGGCTGCTGGGCATATCGGTCAACGAGGGTCGGGACGGCGATTACGACGCGGCCTTGCTGATGGCCAAGGACCTGGGCCTGCAGGTAGTGGAACTTTCGCTGGCCTGGGACGATGTGGAACCATCGCCGTACGTCTACCGGCCGGAGCCGGACTATCTGGCCATCGCCAACGAGTATTACCCGCTGCGTCAGGTGGCGGTGGCCCTGGTCATCACACCCATCGATACCAACAACCTGCGCCTCCCCGAAGACCTGCGCGGCAGGTCCATGGATGACCCCGAGGTGATCGAGCGCTTCAACCGCCTGCTGGACTACGTCTTCAGCAGGATCCCTGACCTGGAGCTGGTCTCGCTGGCCATCGGCAACGAGGTGGACGTCTATTTGGGGGGCGACGAAGGGGCGTGGCGGGCCTACGAGCGCTTCTTCCAGGCCGTCGCCGCCCACGCCCGCCAGCTGCGGCCAGACCTGCCGGTGGGGGTCAAGATCACCTACGAGGGCCTCACGGGGCGCGAGCAGGCGCGCAGCGCCGCGCTCAATCGGGCGGCCAACCTGGTCATGGTGACCTATTATCCTTTGAAGGCGGATTTTTCCGTGCGGGAGCCGGAGGTGGTGGGGGAAGATTGGGATGCCCTGGTGACGCTCTATCCCGGACGAGAGATTCACTTCCCGGAGGTCGGCTACCCCTCGAGCCCGCTCCTGGGCAGTTCCGAAGAGAAACAGGCGCGTTTCGTGGAGGCGGTGTTTCGCGCCTGGGACCGGCACGCCGAGCAGATCGGCATGGTGTCCTTCATCTGGCTGCATGAGATCACCGAGGAGCGGCTCGCAGCCTACTCCCAGTACTATGGCGTGCGCGACGAGCGGTTCCTGGCTTACCTGGGAAGCCTGGGCTTGCGAAGTGCAGAGGGCGAAGCCAAGCCCGCTTTCGGTGTGCTCCTGAAGGAGGCGCGGCGCCGCGGCTGGTAGCCCTGGTTGGGCGATCCGGCGGCTGACGGCAATCGTACGCGATCGAGCGGTTCGTTGTAGGATTCCAGGAAAGTGGAAAGCCAGGGCGGAGAAGGAGGGACGATATCGGCCTGCACCATGGCCTGAGGTGTCATTGCCACGATTGGGGCGGGCCGGCGGCGGCAATCGATAGAACCAACAGGCGAATCGGTGGACCAGGACGGGGTCGGAAGAGAACCTGCTCATGGTCCACGATTCTGGGATGCAATGAGACGTCTGTTGCCTGACGCAAAGGGAGGATTCACGATGCTCAGGATGCGAGGGCCATATGTATGGGCCGCGGGAATGATCTGGGTCACGGGGCTTATCCTCTTGGGGGCCTGCGCCGGAGGCAGAGGGCAGAGCGTGGCCGTGATGACGCCGCCGGCCGTCGAGCAATCACCATCGCCCAGCTTCACCATCACGGCCGATGTGGTCGCCACGCGGGGGGCCGCCTACAGGGCGACGACCGTCGCCTACCAGACTCAGCGGGCGCAGGCAGCGACCCAGGCCGTGCTCTCCACGCAGCAGGCTCGTGCCACCGTCCTGGCGCTCACGCCCACCCGCACTCCGCCTCCCACCATCGATCCGCAGGAATATGTTGCCCGCTGGTCGGTCTATCGGGACCGGCAGCACGGTTTCTCCTTCGCGTACCCTGCGGTGTACGACGCGCCCGCCTATGCCGGCTGCAGTCCCTACATGATGGAGTCGCCGGATGGCTTCAATCTCTACGTGGGAGGGCGCATCAGCCTGGGCACCGAGCCCACCCGTGGCTTGGAGTTGGAAACCTACGTCGACCAGCGTATCCGCGAGCTGGCCGAGCAACCGGGTTGGGAGCTGACGGACAAGAAGCTGACGCGCATCAGCGGGGGCTGGCAGGCCATCACGGTCGAGTACCGCTTTGGCATGCTGGGACGATTCGGCACGGCCACCGTGACTCAGCGCGGCGAATACTTTTACATCTTCAACATGACGGCCGGCGGTACCTGTGACGTCCCCGGCGTGATCGATGAGTGGTCGGCCTACTACTATCTGCTGGAGAGTTTCCGCTTCGAGTGAGCGATGGGGCAAGGTATCATGGGGGCAGCATCGAACGCTCCAGTATTGGGCTGCTTCACCTGCCGCACGGTGGGGGCGGGCGGGAGGTGAGCCCCACTGCTCGCTTCGAAGGCGACGCGCATCGGCATTGCGGGCTGAGGTGACCATGTTCTCGCGTTCTGCTCATCTGTACGACGCCCTCTATGACGCAACAGGGAAGGACCACGCCGCCGAGTGCAGGCAACTGGTGGAACTGGTAGAGCGCCAGGGGCTGCCTGGCGGCGGCCGGCTGCTGGACGTGGGCTGCTGGACTGGCCGACATGGTGGACTTCGACCTGGGCGAGCGCTTCGACGTGGTTACCTGCCTCTTCAGCTCGATCGGTTACGTGGGCACCGTCGAACGCCTCGAGCGGGCGCTGGCCTGCATGGCGCGTCACCTGCGGCCGGATGGCCTGCTCGTGGTGGAGCCGTGGCTCACGCCGCAGGCCTTCCGGCCCGGAGCCGCGCCGCATGCGGTTTTCGTGGATCAGCCCGACCTTAAGGCGGCCCGCTTCTCCGAGGTTCATCTGGAGGGGCGCCTGTCGCGCCTGGTCTTCCAATATCTGGTGGGCGGCTCAGAGGGGATCGAATACTTCACGGAAACGCACGTGTTGGCCCTGTTCACGCGGCAGGGATATCTGGCGGCCGGAGAGCGGGCGGGGTTGGAGGTCAGGTGGGAGGAAGGGGGCCTGACGGGGCGCGGGCTGTTGGTGGGGGTGCGGGGTTCGTAAGCAGCACCCTGGCTGCGTATAGCCAATGGGGTGGTGCAATGCCGGGGGCTGCCGGAGGGCTTCAGCTTCGGTGGCGTATGCGGATCAGCTGTTCTTGATGAAGCGGGTCAGATCAGGGAAGACCAGGCCCTCGCGGGCGCCGCGTGCCAGGGCGGCGCGGTTGGCAGTTTCGAAGTTGCGGTGAACCTCGCGCAGGGCGCGTACCTGCCAGTCGGGGGGTTCCTCGGAGAAGACCACCAGCGCAGCGGTGTGCTTGCCCGGGATCAGGAAGAGTGCGGAGCCGTCGTCGGCCTGGGTGGCGAACATGCGGCCGCCCGGCTCGCCCGGATCGAAAGTGCGCAGCAGCGACATGGCCTCCTCGGCGGAGGGTGGGACTTCGCCATGGACGAATATGCGCCGGCGATGGGTCACGTCGTAGAGGGCGAAGCCGCGGCATTCGGCTTCGTTTAGCTGCAGCAGGAAAGTGGTCTTGCCCTCTTCGAGCACGACGCGCCAGCGATCACTCTGCGGGTTGGTACGATGCAGGGTGAGCGCGACCTCGCGCTGCTCCAGATAGTGGCGGCGGATGGCGCGGTACTGGGAGGCGTTCACTCGCCCGTGTTTGAAATCCTCTTCCAGGTTGAGCAGTTTCCGATCGAGTGAGCGGATCTTGGCCTTGAGCTCTTCGCTGGCATCGGCCGGGATGGAGGCCGGGATGCGCTCCCTGATGATGGGCAGAGGACTCTTCTCTGGCTCGGCGGCGGCGGGTTCGGGTTCGGGCTCGGGTGGCGCAGGGGGTTCGGTTTCGACGAAGGGGCGCGGCGGCTCGGTGGCCCCCATCTCGGTGAGGCGGTTTTCCCGCTCGCGCAGGAGTTCGCGCACGGCGCGCAATTGACCCTCGCTGATCAGGCCGTCGCAATACGCGATGGCTGCCGTCAGCAGTTGCTGGCGGGCGTTCTCAACGCGTCGCCATGCCTCTTCCACCTCGGGCCGAGGTGCAGGGGATTGTTGCTTCTGTTGTGACGGCTGGCTCGCGTCCGTTCGCGTGGTCGTCCGCAGTTCCTCCACGACCCTATCTTATCCCTTGCAGGGCCTTTTTACATAGGGGAAAGAGGTACCAGCGCGCATAAGGCCGTCATTCGCGGTATACTCGCCTGCGATCCGCGCCCGGTTTGTCTGCAGGCGGGTTCAGGAGGGAAGTGATCATGTTGCGGTCGATGAAGACCGTGCTGCTTGGAGTGGCTCTGGCGGCCATCAGCGCGGCATGCAGCCTGGGCGCCGGTCCCGAGGCCACGCCTACTCTTTCGAGTGACGATGTCCTGCGGACCGCCGAGGCCATCGCACAGCAGACGCGGCAGGCGGTGAGCGCGACGCCATCGCCCACGCCTCCAACGCCGACGCTCACCGAGCCGCTGGAGACCCCGACGCCCGAGGCCACCGCCACCCCGGAGAAGCCGACGGTGACGGCTGACTACAACGCCAACGTGCGTAACGGACCCGGCGAGGAATACGAGGTGATCGACTTCTTCCTGGAAGGTCAGCAGGGGGAGGTGGCCGGTCGCTACGAGAACCCGAGCAGCGGCACCTGGTGGTTCATCCGCCGCATCGGCGGCGGTCTGGACGGATGGGTGTGGGGCGGCGCGGTCACTTTCGCCGGCGACGAGAGTCGCGTGCCCGTGCTCGAGCCGCCGCCCACCACCACCCCGACGCCCAAGCCCACCAATCCACCCCCGCCGCCGAGCGAGACGCCGACGATCGTGCCGACGCCAGCATAGCTACCACGGCCCACTTCAACAAGGGACTTCCGAAGCCCACAGGACCTCGGAAGTCCTTTTCGATTCAGGGGGAGAGGGCGGCCGCAGCGGGCTGTGCCTCTGCCGCGCATCCCACGCGGCCGGAGCTGTGACCCGGCCCTGCGATCAGTCCCCGAACCGGATGCCCTGGGCCAGCGGCATGTCGGTGGACCAGTTGATGGTGTTGGTCTGGCGGCGCATATAGGCCTTCCAGGCGTCGGAGCCGGATTCGCGCCCGCCGCCGGTCTCCTTCTCACCGCCGAAGGCCCCGCCGATCTCGGCCCCGGAGGTGCCGATGTTGACGTTGGCGATGCCGCAGTCGGATCCGCTGGCGGAGAGGAAGGCCTCCATCGTGCGCAGGTTGGTGGTGAAGATGGCGCTGGAGAGGCCCTGCGGCACGTCGTTGTGGATGCGGATGGCCTCTTCCAGCTCGTCATATTCCAGCAGGTAGAGGATGGGCGCGAAGGTCTCCTGCTTGACGATCTCCGTCTGCGCGGGCATCTTGACGATGGTGGGCTCGACGAAGTTCGGGCCCAGATCGGGGCGCATCTTGCCCCCGACGAGGATCTCTCCGCCGTCCTTGCGGGCCTGTTCCAGGGCCTCGAACATCTCCTCCACGGCCGACCCGTTCACCAGGGGGCCCATCAGCGTTCCCTCCTCCAGCGGATCGCCGATAGGCACCTGTTTGTAGGCCTCCACCAGGCGCCCCGAGAGGTCCGCCGCGATCTGGCGCTGCATGATGATGCGGCGCGTGGTGGTGCAGCGCTGGCCGGCCGTGCCCACGGCGCCGAAGAGGATGGCGCGCACGGCCAGGCCCAGGTCGGCGTCCTCGGCGACGACGATGGCGTTGTTGCCGCCCAGTTCGAGGATGGCGCGGCCGAAGCGCCGCGCGACAGCCTGCGAGACGTGGCGTCCCACGTGGGTGGAGCCGGTGAAGGAGATCAGCGGCAGGCGCTTGTCGTTGAGCATCATTTCGCCCACGTCCCGCCCGGAGCCGATGATCAGGTTGAAGATGCCGGTCAGGCCGTGATCGGCCATGACCCGGTTGGCGATGTGCTGCACGGCGATCGCACTGAGCGGCACCTGCGACGACGGTTTCCACAACACCGGGTCGCCGCAGACGGCGGCGATGGCTGCGTTCCAGGACCAGACGGCCACGGGGAAATTGAAGGCCGTGATCACGCCCACCACGCCCAGCGGATGCCATTGCTCCATCATGCGGTGCTTGGGCCGTTCGGAGGCGATGACCAGGCCGTAGAGCTGTCGCGAGAGCCCCACGGAGAAGTCACAGATGTCGATCATCTCCTGAACCTCGCCGTGGCCCTCGGCGCGGATTTTGCCCATCTCCAGGCCGACCAGGTCCCCCAGCGGCTCTTTGAACTCGCGCAGTGCGTCGCCCAGATCGCGGATCACCTGGCCGCGTTTGGGGGCTGGCACCTCGCGCCAGCGCAGGAAGGCCTCGTGGGCCGCGCCGGCGACGCGCTGGTAGGTGTCCGAGGTGGCCATGATCACGCTGGCGATGGGCTCGCCGGTGGTGGGGTTGTAGGAGACCAGCTCCTCACCCTGCGGATCCTGGATCCACGCCTCGGGCCCCGTGCACGCGCCGGCGTTGACTGGCTCGATGTTCAACTTCTGCAAGATGGATTTCATGCTCCGACCTCCGTGTCACTGGCGGCTTGATGCCGCGGGATGGGCAGCCTGGGATGGAGGCAAGTGTAGCATAGCGGATGGGGGGCCTCCAGGGCGCCCGGGTTTCGGTGTCTGCACGCGTCCCGCTGCCGCTGCATGCGGTGCGGCGCCGGAAGAGCCCAGACGGCTCTGGGGGCCAGACCTGGGTTCGCGGAATCGCTCAGGTGCTGTGCGGGCCCGGCGGAGGGAGAGGGCCGTGCCCCTATGAACGCTGGAATCCGCGCCGGTCTGCGGAGAGGCGGCGTGCTCAGGTAGCGTGGGAGCCGGCAGCCCCCTGCGACTGGAGCAGTCGCAGGAGCGAGCGGCGGGCCAGCAGATCGGAACTCACCATGCCGCGCACGCGCCCCTCCTCGACGACGGGCATGGCGGAGATCTCGTGGATCTCCAGCTTGCGCACCAGTTCCAGGATGCCTTCGTCGGGAGCGGCTGAGACCACCCGCCGCGTCATGATGCGCTCAAGCGGGACGTCGTCCGGCGCGCCCTGCGCGGTGGCCTGGGTGATGTCCCATTCGGTGACCACGCCGCCCAGCGCGCCCTGCTCGGTGAGCACGGCCAGGATGGGGCTGTCGGCCTGCACCAGCAGCCGCGCCGCCTGCTGGACGGTGTCCGTGGAGCGGGCGGTTGGAATGGGCTCCATGATATCGGCCGCGGTGCGGTCGCTCTCGCGCGCGGCGATGCGGCGCACGCTGATGTGCTCGGCGGCCTCGCAAGGCAGCATGTCGGGGTCGCTGATCAGCAGGTCCACCAGCTCGCGCATGTTGCGGCGGATGACCTCGTCGCGGTAGGCCTCCGCCGCCAGGCGTCGCTTCTCGGCCAGCTCCTGCAGCTCGGCTTGATGCTCGCGCAGCCAGCCCTCCACGCCCTGCGCGTCGCCCAGCATGGAATCGGGGATGCGCAGATCCTGCGGCGTCTTGATCAGGCGCTCCTGTGCGGCGAAGATCACCCCGCCGGAGTTCACCAGGTAGTCGGCGGCGATCATCACCCCACGCTGTTGATAGACCTCACGCTCCATGCGGGCGCGGATGGCCTTGCGGGCGAGGTCTGGCGAGTAGGTGTTGGCGCCCTCGACGATCAGCGACCAGCGCCCCATGCGATCGACGGTCATGCACGGTCGCGTCTCCGGCACCACATCCAGGTAGTGGGCGATGGGTGCGGCGGGGATCAGGCAGAAGGCCGACTCGCGCAGCAGATCGTTGGGGTCGCTGCCGAACTTGACCTCGCTCATACCCGGACGCGCCTTGGCCACGTGGGCCTTATAATAGCGCCGCGTCACCGGGCCGTGGGTCTGCCATGTCTCGAAGAGCTCCTGGACGGGCAGGCCTGCCTCGCAGTACAGGTAACCGAGTTCGTCACTGACGCCGACGACGCGCGCCTGCGGCAGGCGCTCCTGCAGGATGCGCGCCGCATGCGCGCCCACCGCGCCGAAGCCCTGGATAAGCACCGTCAGATCCTGTGGTTCCGGGACCTCCAGGCCTGCGAATTGGGGCAGGGAGCGCAGGCGGGGCATTTCGTGCAGCAGGCTCTCGAGGGCGATGATCACGCCGCCGGCGGCGGCTCCCAGCTGGTCGATGCGGTTGCCGCCCATGTCGGCCGGCTTGGAGAGTGCGTTGTCTAGGCCGTTTTCGATGGCCACGGTCTTCATGTCGGCGTCGTTGGTGCCGACGTCCGGGCCGGGCAGGTAGATATCGCGATAGCGGTGGATCAGGCGGGCGAAGCCGCGCACCACCCGGCGGTGTTCCTCGGGTGACAGGTCGTGCCCGGCGACGATGCCGCATTTGCCGCCCCCGTAGGGCAGATCGGCGGCGGCGTTCTTGAGCGTCATGCCGCGCGCCAGGTTGTGGATCGTGGTGGGGGTGAGGTCGGGGAGCATGCGGATGCCGCCCATCGAGGGTCGCCCCATGGCCAGGTTGTCCACCACCAGATAACCGCCGATCTCCAGCGGCGACTGCTCATCCCACATGCAAACCACCAGGCGCGGCCCCAGGCTGTCCACCTCGACGCCCAGCCGCGCCAGGCGCTCCACATCCAGGGGCCCGAACTCCATGTAGGCACGTCCCCCCTGACGAACCAGGCGGTTGCGCCAGGTGCGCTCGGGGAGTCGTTCGCGCAGGAAGGTTTCCATCGCCTTGGGGATCATGCAGGTCTCCTCGATGTTCAGACCGGGTTTCTCAAGCCCGGCCGGACTTGAGAAACCCTCATCATCAACCCTCGGCCGGCACGCGTGTTGCGTGGTGCAGCTTCTCGGCGGCCAGGAAGGCCAGGCCGCGCTCGGTGAGAGCCTGGGCGGTGCGGTTGACGGCCTCGAACTTGTCCATGAAGTTCTGAGTCAGGTGGTCCCAGTCACCGGAGGCGATAATCTCTTCCTTGTCCCGGAAGTAATCCAGGATGTCGGAGGGGTGCTCGCGGGTCTGGTCGATCTCGGGGTCGCCGCCTTCGTGCTTGGCCGAGATGTTGGCCACGTGGTCTGCCAGCTCCAGCAGTTCGAGGCGTCGATTGTAAGGTTGGCGCACGATGCTCTTCCAGGTCTCGGTGATGTGGTGCTCGAAGCGCACCATCTCTTCGAAGCCGAGGGACTTGCGGAACTGGGCGGTGATCTCCATGGTCTCGTTGTTCACGGAGTTGCTCCAGTTGAAGCCCACCAGCGGGGAACTGCCGTCCTGGCGGGCGAAAAGCTTGGCACCTATGAGGGTCCACAGGGCGGCGTAGGGGTTGTCGTTGCCCATGAAGACCGAGATCTTGAACTCGATATCCACGCCCAGGCGGTGCAGCAGGTAGCCCAGCAGGACGGTGCCCGGGTTCACGTTGAGCACCTGGCGCACGCCGTAGTTGGTGTAGTAGTAGAGGAATTCGTCCACCCATTTCAACGCGTAGTCGTTGGGCTGGCCCACGCCGCCGAAATAGCCAGTGATGGTCTCTGGGCCGCCCAGGTGGACGTTGGAGCCATCGGTGCCGCGCGTGTCGAGGGTCTCCACCCAATTGGCGCCGATGATCTGCATGGCGGCCGCGAAGGCAGGCAGGTCGCCGTCGGCTTCCTGTTCCTTCATCTTGCGCACGCGGATGAACCGGCCGGGCATGAGCTCGCCATGCTCGATGGCGCGCCGGGCGGCCAGGATGACCCAGGGGAAATACTGGCAGGCGCTGATCTCCAGCGTGACGGCGAAGGCCTGCTTGAAATCCATGCCCCGGGCGCGGTCCCCCAGGACCTTGCGGCGGTAGGCCTCGACGCTGATGAAGGCGCGCCGGTCGCGCTGGTCCTGGAGCCACTCCAGATCCTGCAGATAGGCCGGGTTGGTCTCTTCGACCTTCTTGAGCAGGTTGGGCAGCCGACCGGCCTCTTCGGCCTTGCGGTTGATCTCCTCAGGTGTCCCGTAGCGGGCCACCACCTGCAGCAGGTCGTTGACCACCCGCATTTCTGGGTCGAGCAGCACGGTGTTGATCGCCTCCAGGTGGGTGCTCGGGATCCTGAGGCGCTCGCGCTGGTCTTGCGTCATGTTTCACTCCCTCCCTTACTCTTGTGTCTTGGTGGGCACAAACCACCAAGGCACCAAGACACGAAGCCTTCGATTCACCGCTGAGTCCGCCGAGAGCGCAGAGAGACTTATCAGCTATTCACTGCGGACTTGGCGATCTCTGCGGTTGCTCTCCTCGATGCCACGCGCGTGCCGGTTGTGGGGATCAGGACTGCCCCAGCATGAGCAGCAGCTCATCGTATTCCTCGTCCTTCATGCCGAAGTAGTTTTCCTGCTGTGGGAACTGGCGCGCACGGACCTCGCGGGCGTATTGCGCCAGGCCCTGCTGGATGACCTTTCCAGCATCGCCGTAGACCTTGGCCATGCGCGGCTTGAACTTGGGATACAGGCCGAACATATCGTGGTAGATGAGCAACTGTCCGTGGGCGTTGGGGCCGGAGCCCAGGCTGATGATGAAGCATTTTTCGGCCCGCTCGGTGATGATCTGGCACAGGCGATCGGGGACCATCTCCAACAGGATGGCGAAGGCGCCGGCATCTTCGAGGGCTTTGGCGTCGTCGACGATCTTCTTGGCCTGGGCTGCGGCTTTGCCCTGCAGCCGGAATCCTCCCAGCGCGCTGGCGCTCTGCGGCGTAAGGCCCAGGTGGCCCATGGCCGGGATGCCGGCCCTGACGATGGCGGCGATGCGGTCGGCCATCTCGACGCCGCCTTCGAGCTTGATGGCGTCGCATCCGGCCTCAGCCATGAAGCGGCCGGCGTTGCGCACGGCCTCCTCGGAGCTGATCTGGTAGGTCATGTAGGGCATGTCGCCGATGAGCCAGACGTTGGGGGCGCCGCGGCGCACGGCCTGGGCATGGCGGATCATGTCTTCCATGGTGACGGGGAGTGTGCTGTCGTAGCCCAGCATGGTCATCCCCAGGCTGTCGCCGACCAGGATCATGTCGATGCCGGCATCTTCCTGGAAGCAGGCGGTGGGGTAGTCGTAGCAGGTGAGCATGACGATAGGCTCGCCCTGCTCGACCTTTTTGAAGAGGGTCGGAAGGGTGATCTTCTTGCGCTCGCTCATTGGGTTCTCCCTTTAGGGCATTGGGGCGGAGGGTGATTTGATAGGGTCAGGTCTTCCCCCGTCGCGCGCCATGGGCTGGCCGCGCCCGCGCCCCGTACGGCGCGGGCGGCCCATGCAGCAAGCATAGTGTAAGAAGAGCGGCACAAGCCGCGCAAGTTACGTCCTTCCTGATTCTGGCTGCGCCCTGGCGCGCGCTGCCTAGGGGATGATGGAGGTGCCCAGGGGCTCGCCGCGCAGAGCTCGTTCCAGGTTCCCCGGGGGCTCGCCGGAGAAGATGCGCACTTCCATCCCGTGGATGGTCCGTGCGATCTCCAGGGCCTGGCGGACCTTGGCTGCCATGCCCCCCGTCACGTCCGTGGCGTCGGCTGTGGCCAGCGCCGTGTGCTCCAGGTCGGCGGCGCGCAGCGCGCTCAGCAGCCCTGTGCGCTGCGGATACTGCGCATAGACACCAGGCTCGAGACCGGCGAGCAGCAATCGCTTGGGTTTCAAAGATCGCGCCAGGTAGCTGAGCACCTGTTCGGTAGACACAATGGCCGCGCCCTGATGCTGATCGAAGGCCACGTCGCCGTACACCACCGGCAGCAGGCCGGCCTGCAGGGCGCGCTGGATGGGCTCGACGGCCAGCTGGACGAGACGGCCCGAGGCGCACAGGGCTGAAGCGGAGGGCGGGAAGGAGATGGCCGGCAGACCGGCCTCACACAGCAGGTCGACGACCAGGCGATTGATCTGCTGCGCAGCGCGCCAGACCTGGGCGAAGCCCCGCCAATCCGCAGCCGAGCGAGCACCCTCCTGGGTCCCGTATTGCGCCGCGACGTGATGGCCGAAAGACCCCGAGCCGTGGCCGAGGAGCAACTGCAGGCGGGGATCGGCCTCGCGGGCGGCGGCGATTTCGGAAGCAAGGCGCGCGATGGTCCCCGGCCTGGCCGTCCGCGGTTGATCTTTCTGTGTGATGAGCGAGCCGCCCAGCTTAAGAAATATCATGATCGGGACCGCCCACGACACTTCGCAAGACCAGCGAGGCGCCCGCCGAGCGCAGCGCGTGCGTCACGGCCTCCGCATCCTGAGGGTTGACGAGGGCGATCACGTTCCCGCCCAGGCCGGCGCCCGAGAGCTTGGCGCCCGAAGCGCCGGCGGCTCTGGCGGCGGTGATGAGGCGATCCAGTTCGGGCGAGCTGACGCCGATTGCCGCCAGCAGCTCCTGATTGCGATCCATCAGGGGCCCCAGGCAGTCGGTATGGCCGCTTTCGATGGCCCGACGCGCCTGCTTCACCAGCGCCGCGATCTGGTCGAAGAAATCCTCGTAGGCTTGTTTGTCGGCTTCCCAGCGTCGGCGCACGCCCATGACGGCCTCCGCCGTGGGTGTGGCCAGGCCGGTATCGGCGATGATGAGGGACAGTGGTGTGGGGATGGCGAAGGGCTCGGGTTCAGCGCCGCGCACGAAATAGACCGGTCGCTCGTAGGCGACGACGGTGTTGTCGATCCCCGAAGGTTTTCCATGATGGAGCTTCTCGACTTCGAAGGCCAGCGCGGATTGTTCGCCGGGCGAGAGACGGCGTCCAAAATGGGCGGCGATCGCGCGCACGACGGCGACGGACACCGCCGCACCGGACCCCAGGCCTGAGGCGATGGGGATGGTGGAGTGAACGGTGATCCGGAAGGCCGGCGGCTGGTCCAGCTCCAGGGCGCGCAGCGTCAGGCGGGTGACGCGCGCCAGGGGTTCTTCCGGTGGGAGCTCATCGAGCCAGGCGGATAGCTGGATCTGCGGGGCCTGGAGTTGGATGCGCCCGGTTGGGACTCCCTCGATGTCCTCGATGGTGGCGTGGGCACGCACCTGACTGATGGGGACGGCCAGCGCCGGGCGGCCGTAGACCACGGCGTGCTCGCCGAAGAGGATTATCTTGCCCGGGGCGCTGCCGCTGGTCATGAGCCCAGGTACAGGATCGCCACGGAGGCGAGGCCCCACAGCGCGATGGTGGCCATCAGGGGGCGGTCGCGCAGCACCAGCTCCTCCGGCGCGCCGCCGGCGTTCTCGACGTGGATAAGTTGCAGGTAGCGGAAAATGCCATACAGGACGAAGGGGATGGTGAGCATCATCAGGTGATTCTTGGGCAGGTTCTCCGCCGAGAAAGTATACAGCGCGTAGGCGATGATGGTGCTGCCGGAGACGATGATGATGAGCTGGTCCAGGAAGGCCACAGTATATCCGTCGAGCACGCGACGATGGGCGTTGGCGCCCTCGGCCAAGAGCACGATCTCTGCACGTCGCTTGCCGAAGCCGATGAAGAGCGCCAGCAGGGTGGTGCATACGTACAGCCAGGGAGAAAAGCGCTCGACGGTGATGAGCGTCACGCCCGCGCCCACGCGCAGCACGAAGCCAGAAGCGATGATCAACACGTCGATGATGGGCACGTGCTTGAGGCGGAGGGAGTAGAGCAGGTTCAAGACCAGGTAGAGCGTCAGGATGGAGCCGAACCCGATACTCAAGAGGAATCCCCCGGCCAGCGATCCGATGCCGAAGATAAGGGCGGCGACCGCAGCCACGCGCGGGGCGAGTTTTCCGGAAGCGATGGGGCGGCTGCGCTTGGTCGGGTGCTGCCGGTCGGCCTCAGCGTCCGCCAGGTCGTTGAGCAGGTAGACGGCGCTCGAGGCGAGGCACAGCAAGAGGAACCCGATCAGGGTGCGCGTGAGCGGTACTGGACGGAGCAGCTGCCGGTCGAAGATAAGAGCGGCGAAGATGAAGCCGTTCTTCATCCACTGACGCGGCCGCATGCTCCTGAAGAGTGCCATGAGCATGGCCGCGATGATAGCAGCAAGGGCGTCGGCGGGCAAGGGATGGGAGGTAGAATGGGGGCATGGCAGGGCGAGAGCGGATCGATAAGTTGCTGGTGGCACGCGGGCTGGCGGAGAGCCGCAGCGCGGCACAGCGCCTGGTGATGGCCGGGCTCGTGCGCGCCGACGGACAGGTGGCACACAAACCCTCCGATATGGTGCGGCCCGACGCAGACATCGTCGTGCAGCAGCGTCCCAGGTACGTTTCGCGCGGCGGCGATAAGCTGGCCGCCGCGCTGGATGCTTTTCCCGTGCAGATCGCCGGGCGCGTGTGCGCTGACGTGGGCTCCTCGACGGGGGGCTTCACCGATTGCTTGCTGCAGCACGGCGCGGCGCGCGTCTACGCCATCGACGTTGGCCACGGCCTGCTGCACTGGCGCCTGCGCAAGCACCCGCGCGTGGTGCTCATGGAGCGCACCAATGCCCGCTACCTTGAGCGGCTGCCCGAACCGGTGCAGTTCGCCACCATCGACGCTGCCTTCATCTCGCTGCGACTGCTGCTGCCGCGCGTCGCCGCGTGGCTGGAAGAGGGCGGCGATCTGGTGGCCCTGGTCAAGCCGCAGTTTGAGGCCGGCAGGCAGGCGGTGGGCAAGGGGGGTGTGGTGCGTGATCCGGTGGTGCACCGCCGGGTGCTGCAAGGGGTGGCCGCCGCCGCTGCGGAGCAGGCGCTCGGGGTCCAGGGCCTGATCCCCTCGCCGCTGGTCGGGCCGAAGGGGAACGTGGAATTCCTGATGTGGTGCCGCAAAGGCGTCGAGTCGCAATCGCTCGAAGACATGCTGGGGGAGATCTTCGGCCAGGATCCAGAGGCGCTGTCACAAGCCCCCTGAGTCGGGTATACTTGCCCTCGCGGGAGCGCCGACTCCCGCCCTTTGTCGCCTGGTGACGGTATGGATCTGACACGCATCCGAAATTTTTGCATCATCGCCCACATCGATCACGGCAAGTCCACGCTGGCCGATCGTCTGCTTCAGCTCACGGGGACCATCTCTGATCGCGAGATGACGGACCAAGTGCTGGACAGCATGGACCTGGAGCGGGAGAAGGGCGTGACCATCAAAGCCTCCGCGGTGCGGATGCGCTATCAGGCCGCGGATGGCGTCGTCTACGAGTTGAACCTGATCGACACGCCGGGCCATGTGGATTTCGGCTATGAAGTCAGCCGGGCGCTGGAGGCCTGCGAAGGGGCGCTGCTGGTCGTGGACGCCAGCCAGGGGGTGGAGGCACAGACGCTGGCGAACCTGTACCTGGCGCTGGAGGCTGACCTCGAGGTCATCCCGGTGATCAACAAGATCGACCTGCCCGCGGCGCAGCCTGACGAGGTGGCGCAGGAGCTGCAGAGCCTGCTGGGCACGCCCGCGGAGGAGATCCTGCGCATCTCAGCCAAGCGGGGGACGAACGTCGAGGCGGTGCTGAAGGCCGTCGTCGAGCAGGTGCCGCCGCCGGGCGGGAAGGTTGAAGAGCCCCTGCGGGCGCTGATCTTCGACTCGCATTATGACGCTTACAAGGGTGTGGTGGCCTACGTGCGCGTGGTGGATGGGCGCATCGGCCCTGAGCAGGATATCTACCTGATGGCCAGCGGCGTCGAGGCGCGCCCGATGGAGATCGGCGTTTTCACCCCCGACATGCAGCCGGTGGCGTCGCTGGCGGCGGGAGAGGTGGGCTACGTCGCCACCGGCCTGAAGTCCGTGCGTGAGTGCCGCGTAGGCGATACGCTGACGCTGGCCGCCAACCCGGCCGCCGAGCCTTTGCCCGGCTATCGCACCCCCAAGCCTATGGTCTTTGCCGGGTTCTATCCCGTGGAGGGTGAGGATTACGCTGATCTGAAGGATGCGCTGGAAAAGCTGCAGCTCAACGACGCTGCGCTGAGCTTCGAGCCCGAGACCTCACAGGCGCTCAATTATGGCTTCCGCTGCGGGTTCCTGGGGATGTTCCACATGGAGATCATCCAGGAGCGGCTGGAACGCGAGCACGGGATCGACCTGATCGCCACGGCCCCCTCTGTTGAGTATGAGGTGTTGATGGAGAACGGCGAGGTGCGGCGCATCGACTCGCCGGCCGAGCTGCCCGATCCCAACGAGATCCGCGAGATCCGCGAGCCCTGGGTGCGCATCCAGGTCTTCACGCCGGAGACATTCTACGGCGCGGTGATGGACCTGGTCACCAAGCGGCGGGGACACTTCATCGAGCAGGAATACCCGGCTCCGGGGCGCGTGGTGCTGACCTTCGAGATGCCCCTGGCGGAGATGATCGTGGATTTCTACGATCAATTGAAGTCCCGCACGCGCGGCTACGCATCGCTCGATTACCATTTCGCGGGCTATCGGCCCGACGATCTGGTAAAGCTGGAGATCCTGGTCAACGGTGAGCCATTGGATGCCCTGGAGCTCATCGTGCATCGCGATGAGGCTTATCGCAAGGGCCAGGCGCTCGTCTCCAAGCTGAAAAAGCTCATCCCGCGCCAGTTGTTCACCGTGCCCATCCAGGCGGCAGCCAACGGCAGGGTAATCTCGCGCGCCAACGTGCGCGCCCTGCGCAAGGACGTGCTGGCCAAATGCTACGGCGGCGACGTGACGCGCAAGCGCAAGCTGCTCGAGCGGCAGAAGCGGGGCAAGAAGCGCCTGAAGCGTGTCGGCTCGGTCGACATCCCCCAGGATGCCTTCATGGCCGTGTTGCGTCTGGACGAGGACTGAGCCGGCGGCGGGGACGGAGGAGGTAGGGAATCCCATGCGCGTGCTCATCACCGGCGGTGCCGGTTTCATCGGTTCGAACACGGCCGACCGCCTGCTGCGAGAAGGGCATGAGGTCATCGTGCTCGACAACCTCTCGCGCGCCGGGAGCGAACGCAACCTGTCCTGGCTGCGGGACCAGCACGGTGAACTGCCCTTCGCCCAGGTCGACGTTCGGGACGCCCAGGGTCTGAGGCGGGCGCTCCACGAGCACGCTCCCCTGGACGCGGTATTCCACTTCGCTGCTCAGGTCGCCGTCACCACCTCCGTCGAAGATCCCCGCACCGATTTCGAAATCAACGCCCAGGGCACCTTCAACGTGCTCGAGGCCGTGCGCTCCTTGGACATGGACCCGGTGGTGCTCTACACTTCCACCAACAAGGTCTACGGTGCCCTGGATGCGCTGGGAGTGGAAGAGGAGGAGACACGCTACCGCTACGCAGGCGGGCTGGGGGGCGTGGCTGAGGAAACGCCGCTGGATTTCTACTCCCCCTACGGCTGCTCCAAGGGTGCGGCCGATCAGTACGTGCGCGACTACCATCGCATATATGGGCTGCGCAGCGTGGTATTCCGCAATTCCTGCATCTATGGCCCGCGCCAATTCGGGATCGAGGATCAGGGTTGGCTGGCGTGGTTCGTCATCGCCGCGGTGTTGGGAAGGCCCATCACTATCTACGGGGACGGCAAGCAGGTGCGCGATGTGCTCTACGTCGGGGATCTGGTGGAAGCCATGTTGCGCGCCGTGGAGCAGATCGAGGTGACCCAGGGCCAGGTCTACAACATCGGCGGCGGCCCCGCCAACAGTCTCTCGGTGTGGCGCGAGTTCGGGCCGCTGCTGGAGCGTTTGCTCGGGCGGCAGGTGCCCGTGCAGTATGGGGATTGGCGCCCCGGTGATCAGCGCATCTACATCTCCGACGTATCCAAGGCGGAGCGTGACTTCGGCTGGGTGCCGAAAACGGGCGTGGAGGAGGGGATCGGGCGGCTGGTGGCCTGGGTGCGCGAGAATAGGACGCTCTTCGAGGGCTAGAGGGCGTCCGCGAGGGTCGCTGCGGCGGCCATATGGCTGGAGGAGGTCGTGGCGCTGCGTGCTGGCCAGCCATCCCTGCGAGCACGGCGCCGCATCGCCGGCCGACCTTCAGCCGCTGGCACGGGACTCGGGCGGATAAGGGCGCCGATGCTATAATGCCCGCGCTTTGGAGACGTCGCGATCGTGGAACTCGAGAACGTGCGTGAGAAAGCCTTGGTGAAGACCGACGGGCGTCTGCCGCGGCTGGCGCTGGGCCTGCTCGTGAGTGCGGCTGCTCTGGCGGGTGCCTTCTGGGGCGTACGGCCCGAGCGATTCCTGCAGTTGTTGCTGCAGGCGGACTACCTCTACCTGCTGCCGGCGGCGGTGCTCATCCTGCTGGGGCTGGCGGCGCGGGCGCGCAGCTGGCAGACATTGTTGGGGGAAGGTGTTTCCCTGCGGCGTGCCTTTTCGGCTCTCAACGAAGGTTATCTGCTGAACAACGTGCTCCCCTTCCGCCTGGGCGAGGTCGGGCGAGCCTACATGGTGAGCCGCCGCTCACGAGTCAGCGCCGCAGAGGCCCTTTCCTCGGTGCTGGTGGAGCGCATCATCGATGTGGTGGTGAGCCTGAGCGGGTTCATAGTGGCCTTCTTCTTCGTGGTGAGCCCTGGTTGGGCCCATCAGGTGGCCTGGGCGGCTGGGGGCACGCTGGTGGTCGCGCTGGCGGGGGTGCTGTTCCTGGTGAGCCGGCGCCATCAGATGCGTCGGCTGCTCGAGCAGCTGCCCAGGCGCTGGTTGCGCCTGGGACGGCTGGCGGATGCCTTTGTGGGCGGGCTCGGACGGCAGATGTCGGAGCCGCGGCGATTGGCGCGGGCCGCCTTCTGGAGCACCATCGCCTGGGGCACGGCCTGGTTGCAGTTGTGGTTTCTGCTGAAGGCCTTCGGGAGTACGGGAACCGCGATCGTATCGCTATTCGTCCTGGGCGTGACGGCCTTCGGGGCTGCGCTTCCCTCTTCTCCGGGCGCCATCGGTGTGTACGAGTTGTCGACGGTGGCCGGCTTGATGGTGTTCGACTATCCGCGCGAGGTGGCGCTGGGCGTGGCGGTTCTCAGCCACGGCTTGCAGCTAGGCATCATGAGTCTGTTGGGAGCGGTTGCCCTGGCGCGCGACGGCGAAACGGTGCTTGGACTTGCCGGGGAGGCGCAGGCTTTGCTGCGCGGCGACGGAAGCGTGGAACGATGAAGGTATTGATCGCCCTGACCTACTACCGCCCGCACGTCTCGGGGCTGACCATCTATGTAGAGCGTCTGGCGAAGGCGCTGGTGGCGCGCGGCCATCAGGTGACGGTGCTCACCTCACGGTTCGAGCGCTCCCTGCCGCGCGAGGAAACCGTGCAGGGAGTGCGCGTGCGGCGCGTGCCTGTCCTTTTCCGCGTGAGCAAGGGGGTGGTCATGCCCACCATCGGGTTGGAAGCGACGCGTGAGGTGCTGCGGGCGGACGTGATCAGCTTGCATCTGCCGCAACTGGATGCGGCGGGCATCGCCGCCCGCGGGCGAATGTTTGGGCGTCCCACCGCGCTTACCTACCATTGCGATCTGCTGCTCCCGGCGGGCGCCGTCAACGCGCTGGCCAATCAGGTTGTCGTTGTGGCCAATCGCACGGCAGCAGCTTTCTGCGACAGGGTCGTCGCCTACACCGAGGACTACGCCGTCAACTCCCCTTTCTTGAGCCGCTACCTGGATAAGCTCGAGGTGATTCCCCCGCCGGTGGAGGTGCATGCCACATCGGACGAGGAGGTAGCTGCCTTCAAGGCCAGGCACGTGCACGGCAGCCCCGTGATCGGCATGGCCGCCCGCCTGGCGACGGAGAAGGGCGTCGAATATCTGCTCGGGGCGTTGCCGAAGATCCTGGAGCGCCACCCTCAGGCCCAGGTGCTTTTCGCCGGCCAATACCAGAACGTGCTCGGCGAAGAAGCTTATGCGCGGCGGCTCGCGCCGCTCTTCGAGCGCTTCGCCGACCAGTGGACTTTCCTGGGGGTGCTGGACGCGGCGGGGATGGCCTCCTTCTTCCGGGTGTGCGACGTGACCGTCCTGCCCAGCCTGAACAGCACGGAGAGCTTCGGCCTGGTGCAGATCGAATCCATGATTTGCGGCACGCCGGTGGTGGCTGCAGATCTGCCGGGCGTGCGGCAGCCGGTGCGCACCACGGGCATGGGGAAGATCGTCCCCACGCATGACAGCGCCGCCCTGGCCGAGGCCATCCTGGAAGTACTGGATCAGCCGGAGAAGTTCAGCGGAGATCCCCAGGCCATCGCCGAGCGCTTCGCGCCGCCGGCCATCGCGCAACGCTACGAGGCCCTCTTCGAGAGCCTCCTTCAAGAACGCGGTCGGAGAACTCAGGCTTGACTGCAGACCACCTTTGGCCCCAATTGAGGGAGCTGCCCTATTTTCGCGCCTTGTTGCGGGCTGTGGAGGCGCGATTCATGCAGGGGGTATCACTGCCATCCCCCGTGCTCGACGTCGGCAGCGGAGATGGGCATTTCGCTTCAGTGACTTTCGAGCGCCCGTTGGACGTCGGTGTTGACCCGGCCATGGCGCCGACGCTGGAGGCGAAAGGGCGCGGCGCCTATCGGATGCTGCTCCTGGCCGACGGCGCGCGGCTTCCCCTGGCGACCGGGTCTTTCGCCAGCGCGGTGAGCAATTCGGTGCTCGAGCACGTCGATCATCTGGCCGAGGTGCTGGCGGAGATCGCGCGGGTGCTGGAGCCGGGCGCGCCCTTCGCTTTCACCGTGCCCAACCCCGGCTATCGGTCGCAGCTCAGCCTGCCGGCTGCGCTGAGGAAGATGGGCCTCGGGGGCATCGCCAGGGCCTATGAAGATTGGTTCATGCGCATGTCGCGCACCAAGAACCTGTACGACGAGAGCGGCTGGAGACGGCTGTTGGAAAGCGCCGGCTTCGAGCTGGAGCGGTCGCAGCGCTATTTCTCGCCCGGCGCGTTGAGGGTGCTGGAGTGGGGCCACTACTTCGGGGCGCCGTGCCTGCTGCCGCGCTGGCTGTTCGGAAGATGGATCCTGGCTCCGACGCGCTGGAATCTCTGGTTGACGGAGCGCCTGGTGCGGCGATACTATCTGGAATTGCCCGACGATACCGGGACCTATACCTTCTACCTGGCGTGCCGTCGGTAAGTCGGAACGGCCCGCCTTCGTGTAGAATTGTTGATCGTGTTCTCCTGCCATCGGAAAAGGCACCGCGTGCAGTCACAGGAGGCCCAGGATGGAGGGCGTGGACGGCGATCATCCACCCTCAGAGCCCACGGTCCTAGACTGGTTCAAATCGCTGCTCAGGCTGCGGCCCATCCCCATACCAGAGGGTGATGAGCCGGCACCCATTTCTGCCGAGATCACGATGCCCGCCCCGGCCCGGGAGCGGGCGGCGCTGCGCCTCCGAGTGGAGGCGTCGCACCTGCGCCTGCCCCTCGCCCTGGCCCTGGCCTTGTTTGCCCAACGGTCGCTCGAGCGGCGCCAGGGAGAGCCGGTTTGGAGCGTGGTGCTCTACCTGATGGCGGCGGCCATGATCGCCTGGGCGTATTGGGCGGGCGATTTCGCGCTGCTCATGCCCCAATCGCGCAGTGCACCTTTCGTCGGGCTGCGACTGCGGCTGCCCTGGCTGGCAGCGGGCGCCGTCCTGGCGCTGATCACCTACCTGGCCTCGGCGGGCAACACCTTTCGCTCCATCACCCTGCTGGCCTGGACGGGCGCGGTCTTTGCCTGGGCGATGGCCATGTGGGAGTCGCCCCCTACGCTGGAGGAGACGCGCGAACGCCTGCTGACCTGGTGTCGCAGGCCGCGCCTGCGCCTGGAGCTGGAGGGGTGGCACTTCCTGCTGCTGGCGGTGCTGGGCGTGGCAGCCTTCTTCCGCTTCACGCAATTGGGCCGCGTTCCGCTGGAGATGTGGAGCGATCACGCCGAGAAGCTGCTGGACGTGGTCGACGTGCTGGCGGGCAAGTATTCGATCTATTTCCCCCGCAACACCGGTCGGGAGGCGATCCAGTTCTACCTGGCGGCCGCCACCGCACGCCTGCTGGGCACCGGCGTTTCTTTCATGACCCTCAAGATCGGGACGGCACTGGCGGGCTTCGTGACGCTGCCGTACATCTACCTCTTTGCGCGCGAGATCGGCGGCAAGAAGCTCGGTCTCTTCGCGCTGTTCCTGGCGGGCATCGCCTATTGGCCCAACGCCATCAGCCGCGTCGGGCTGCGCTTCCCGCTCTATCCGCTCTTCGTCGCTCCGGCCTTCTATCACATGCTGCGCGGCCTGCGCCTGCGACAGCGCAACCACCTGCTGCTGGCGGGAGTCTTCGTCGGGCTCGCCCTGCACGGCTATTCCCCGGCGCGCGTCCTGCCGCTGGCACTGGCCGTCGGCGTGGCCATCTTCCTGCTGCATCGGGCGGCGCAGGGCGGTCGCCTGCAGGTGGCAGGCTGGCTGGTGGGCGCCGGATTGCTGGCGCTGGTTGTGGTGCTGCCCCTGATCCGCGTGGTGGTCGAGATGCCGGATATCTTCTGGTATCGCATGTTGACGCGCGTGGCGGAAGCCGAGCGTCCGATCCCGGGCATGCCGCTGATGGTCTTTCTCGAGAACGTCTGGCGCGGGTTGGCGATGTTCGCCTGGGACGACGGCGAGATCTGGGTGGTCGGCATCCCCCGCCGGCCGGCGCTGGATTGGGTGACGGGCGCCTTCTTCCACCTGGGCGTGGCCCTGGCTCTGGTGCGCTACCTGCGCCGTCGCACCTGGCAGGACCTGCTGCTGCTGGTGTCGATACCGGTGTTGATGCTGCCTTCCACGCTGGCCCTGGCCTTTCCCAACGAAAACCCCGCCTTGAACCGGGCTTCAGGCGCCATCGTCCCCGTCTTCACGCTGGCCGCGCTCACCCCCGTGGCGCTCTTGGATTGGCTTCGCTCACAATGGCGGGGCTGGCATACCCGGGTGGTGGGCATCGCCGTGCTGGGCGTATTCCTGCTCATCGCCGCCCAGGTGAACTACCGCCTGGTGCTGGTGGACTTCGGCAAACAATTGCGCGAGACGACCTGGAACACGAGCGAGGCCGGCCAGGTGGTGCGCGGCTTTGCGCGTTCCATCGGGAACTACGACACCGCGCACGTCATTCCCTATCCGTATTGGATGGACACACGCCTGGTGGGGATCGTGGCAGGCCAGCCCACCAAGGACTACGCGCTCTGGCCGAATGAGATCGAGTCCCTGGCCGGCGAAACCCGCCCACAGCTCTTCATCCTCAAGCCCGAGGACGAGGGGAGCCTGTCGGAGCTTGCACGCGTGTTCCCAGAGGGGCAGCTTTCGCGGTGGAAATCGCCCATGCTGGGCAAGGATTTCTTGATCTATTTCGTCCCTGCACGCGGCGCTGTTCAAGATGTAAGTGAGGGCGGGAGCTGATGGAGGCCTCTTCACTGCAAAACACTTCGGGATCCGCGCCGGCTGAGCAGGCCGGATCACGCAAGCCCTTCTTCTCCTGGTATGACCTGGGCCTCTTGCTGGTGCTCGCCGTGGCGGCCTACCTGCGCTTCGTGGGCCTCAACTGGGACGAGTTCACGCACCTGCACCCGGACGAGCGCTTCCTGACGCTGGTGGAAACCAGCCTGCGGCTCCCCGCCTCCCTGCGAGAGTATTTCGACACAGCGAATTCGCCGCTCAACCCTTACAACGCCGGCCACGGCTTCTTCGTCTACGGTACGCTGCCCATCTTCTTGGTGCGCGTATTGGCCGAGTGGTTGGGGAAAATCGGCTATGACGAGGTGCACCTGGTCGGCAGGGGCGTATCGGCCTCCTTCGACCTGATCTCCCTGCTGGTCCTGTACCTGATCGGTTGTCGCCTCTATCGCAGGCGGGTGGCCCTGCTGGCGACGGCCTTCGCCGCTTTCTCGGTGCTGCTCATCCAGCACGCACATTTCTTCGTGGTCGATTCCTTCGCCAACACTTTCATCCTGCTGGGCTTCTACTTCGCTGTCCGCATCTGGCAGCAGGGGCGCATGCTGGATTACGCGCTCTTCGGCCTGGCGCTGGGAATGGCGGCTGCTTCCAAGATCAACGCCGTGCCGCTGGCGGGCGTCGCCGCGCTGGCGGCCGCAGCACGCTTCTTCGAGGCGCCCGAGGAGATGCGGCGCGATCGCCTGGTGCGCGGCCTGCGCGGCCTGGCGCTCGCCGCGGCGCTATCCTTCCTGGCCTTCCGGGTGTTCCAGCCCTATGCCTTCGTCGGAACATCCTTTTTCGACATCCGCCTGAACCCTAAGTGGATCTCCAACATGATGGAGATCCGCAACCAGGCCTCCGGCAGGGTGGACTTCCCGCCTGCTTTGCAGTGGGCCAATAGGCTGCCCGTGCTGCATGCCCTGGGGAACATGGTGCTGTGGGGATTGGGTATCCCGCTTGGCCTGACCGCATGGTTGAGCTGGGGCTGGGCCCTGGCGATGATGATCCGCCGCAAGATATGGCGTCCCCATCTGCTGCCCGTCGCCTGGACGGGGGCCTATTTCCTCTGGCAGTCGGTCGGGTTCACCCCGGCCATGCGCTATCAGCTCCCCGTGTACCCGATCCTGGCGCTGCTCGCGGCCTGGGGCATCTGGCAGGCCTGGGATTGGGCCGGCGAGCGACGGGAGGGCGTGCGGCCCGCTTTGCGCGGCGCTGTGGCCGTATTCGGCGCGGCGGTGTTGGTGGGCACAGCGATGTGGGCCTTCGCCTTCGTGAACATC
>JAJRUD010000057.1 GCA_024277995.1 Chloroflexota bacterium | reverse complement strand
CTGGTCGTGCTGTCGACGGAGGGGCCGTTGCGCAGCGACGTGCCGCCGGACGTGCGGTTGGTCGATCTGCGGGTGGGCCGCGCGGCGCGCGCGTTGATACCCCTATTGCGCTACCTGCGCCGCCGGCGGCCGGAGGTGTTGCTCTCCAACCTGACGCACCTCAACCTGGTGTCGGCCCTGGCGCGCTGGCTCCCCGGCCAAAGCTTCAGGTGCCTGGTCTTGGAGCACAGCCACTGGCAGGCGCGCCTGCGTCACACACCCAGCATGCCAAACCGTCTCATGGTTTGGCTGATGCGCACCCTGTATCGGCGCGTCGACCTGGTAGCGGCCGTCTCGCGGGGCGCGGCGGAGACCCTGGTGGACGTGCTCGGGCGACCGCCCGTGACGGTGGCCGTGCTGCCCAATGGGCTCGACCTCGAGGAGGTGGCGCGCCGCGCCGCCCTTCCGCTTGACCACCCCTGGTTCGGCGGTGAAGATCATCCCCCGGTGCTGGTCGCGGCGGGTCGCCTCATCCCCGAAAAGGGTTTCGACACCCTGTTGCAGGCCTTCGCCCGCCTCCGGCGGCAGCGAGAGGCCAGGCTGGTGATCCTCGGCGAAGGTCCGCTGCGCTCCGATCTGCAGGCCCAGGCGAGCGACCTGGGCCTGGGTTCCCTGGTCGACTTTCCGGGATTTCAGGCCAACCCCTACCCATACTTCGCCGGCGCTCACCTCTTCGTCCTCTCCTCACTCTACGAAGGGTTCGGCATTGTGATTCTCGAAGCGCTCGCTTGCGGTGTGCCCGTTGTGGCCACAGATTGCCCCTCCGGTCCAGCGGAGATCCTGGAAGGCGGGCGGCGGGGCTTGCTCGTCCCCCCAGGCGACCCGCTTGCGTTGGCAGAGGCCATGCTCCGACTGCTGGAAGACACGGACCTCGCCCGCCGTCTGCGCCGCCTGGGGCCACAGAGGGCGGCGGATTTCGCCATCGAGCGTGTGGGGAATCAGTTGCTTGAGCTCATAGGCGGCGCACGAACAGGCTCGCAGGCCGATGAGAGGTGACGCTCCGGCACCGCCTTGAAGCCCCTCGCTTTCATCGTCTCATCGCCCTGTTTGCTGCACGGTCGCGCCAGGATCGCACCTGGCGAAGCTCCCGCGAGGTGCTGCCCTGGATCGGTTGTGGTGCGCGATTCCTTTCGCAGTGTGGGGCTCGCGTGGGAAGAAAAACCTCGTGAGGCGAAGGATGTGACGCTGAAGGTCCGTTGGAACTGGGGTTCTCGAAAGGTGCGGTAGAATGGGTAGGCTGGCGCCCCAGGATCGAGAGAGGAGAACCAGGTGATGTCCGCACGGCAGTTCTCTCGGGAGAAACTGCCCCCACGTCTGGTCCATCTGGCAGCGTGCGTCAACTGGTGGTTGGCCCCGCGCGGGCGGCGCAGCCGTCGGCGACTTCAGGCGATGCGGGATCGATACCGTGGGCAGCGTTGCTTCATCCTGGGCAACGGCCCCAGCATTTCCCGCATGGATCTGAGCCTGCTGGCGGATGAGATCACCTTCACGCTGAACCGCGGCTATCTGCTCTTCGATCTCATGGGTGGGCCTTCGACTTTCCACGTTGCCGTCAACGCCCTGGTCGTCGAGCAGTGGGCGGATGAACTCGCCGCCCTGCCCAACACGAAGTTCCTGCCATGGAGCCGACGGCACTGGTTGAAGAGCGCCCCGGATGTCATCTACCTGGCCGGTCCGATCCGCGATAGGACACCTCGCTTCAGCGTCGACCTGACCCGTGATCTGTGGCCCGGAGCCACCGTGACGTATGCGGCGTTGCAGATCGCGTATTACCTCGGCTTCACGCAGGTCGTTCTCATTGGGGTTGACCATCGCTTTCAGACGCAGGGCCCACCGAACCAAACCGTCCTTTCGCAGGGCGAAGACCCGAATCACTTCGACCCCCGTTACTTCGGCCCTGGGGCTCGATGGCAGTTGCCGGACCTGGAGACCTCGGAGCTGGCCTACATGCTGGCCAGGTACTATTTCACGCGAGCGGGACGCGAGGTCCTCGACGCCACGCTGGACGGCGCGCTGCAGGTTTTCCCTAAGGTGAATTATGAGAGTCTTTTCCAGGGGTGAATCTCATGAGGCGCTGCGCAGCGCAGGGCGTTGCGAGGCGTCTCCGAATAGGCGACCGCAATGGGCGATCGCGGCGGGCCACGAGGGGATCGCATGACTGCAGCGGTAAGATCACCTGTCAGGCGAGGGCCATGACCGGTGAAGGCGAAGAACCTCCTCGATCAATGAGGCCAAGGTAGTGATGATGGAAAAGAGCTTTCTGCCGCGCGGCACCCTGCTGTTCTTGTTGGTGATCGGGTTCGCGATCCGCCTCTATGACCTGACAGACCCGCCGCTGGACTTCCATCCCGTCCGCCAGCTTCGGGCGGCGATGATCGCGCGCGGCATGTACTACGCCGAGCTTCCCACGGCGCCAGAGTGGCAGCGGGAGATCGCCCTGCGCCAGTGGAAAGGCCTGGAGACGCTGGAACCGCCGGTCATGGAGAGGCTCGTCTCGCTCACCTATCGCGCTCTGGGCCGTGAGGTGCTCTGGGTGGCGAGGATCTTCTCGAGCGCGTTCTGGGTGCTGGGGGCGCTGGCGCTCTATTTCCTCGCGAGCAGGCTGACCTCCAGGGACGGGGCTCTGCTTGCCGCGGCCTTCGCGCTTTTCCTCCCCTTCGGAGTCGTCGCAAGCCGCAGCTTCCAGCCTGACCCCTTGATGGTCGCGCTGTCCTTCGCAACGCTCGCGGCTTTCTATGCGTGGTTCGTGCGAGGCGAACCCGATTGGGTGCATGTAGTGGGGGTTGGGCTTCTCGGGGGGGCTGCGCTCTTTGTGAAGCCCATGGCCGCCTTCTTCGTCTTTGGCGGCCTCACCGGCATGGTGCTGGCCTCGGGCGATCTGCGGGCGCGCGCCTCAGATGCCAAATACTGGGTGCTCGTTGCACTGATACTGGCCCCCGCCGCCGGCTACTTCTTCCTGGGCAAGTACGTCAACCACAGGATCGGTCTGGGAATATGGGATTTCTTCAGGCCGTCGATGGTGACCAGCCCGCGCTTCTACATGGATTGGCAGGCTTTCATCGTGCGCTTCATCGGGAGCGGCGCCCTGGCCGCGGCGATCATTGGAACTTTTGCGTATGGACGCGTTGGGCGCGGCATGATGCTGGGCCTGTGGGGGGGGTATTTGCTCTTCGGCCTGGCATTCCCCTACCACATCACAACGCACAGCTACTACAGCCTGCCGCTGGTGATGATCGTCGCCGCCGGGCTGGCCCCCATTGGGAGCGCGGTCTTCGCCCGCCTGGCGAAAAAGACGGGCGAGAGGCGCGCCTGGCGCCTTGCCGCTCTCCTGGCTGTCGGCCTCGTCCTTCTGATGCCCTTGCGGGAGGCGCGCGGCGTTCTGGCCGGCAAGGACTACCGGAGCCAGGTGGGATATTGGGAACGCCTGGGAAGGTTGGTGAAACACAGCAACAACCTGCTCGAGCTGAGCCATGATTATGGATATCGGCTCGAGTATTACGGGTGGACCAATGGGAGTTTGTGGCCGGTCGAAGCGGGAGACCAGGTGGACGAGGCGGAACTCCAGGCCAGGCTCGAGGGGCGCAGCTTTTTCGTCATCACGCTCTTGGGAGAGCTTGAAAAGCAGCCGACGCTCAAGAGCTATCTATACGAGACTTATCCCGTGTACGAGAGCGGAGACGACTTCGTGATCTTCGATCTGCGCGCCGGCAAGGACGGTGGTGCGCAGTGAGCTTCGATTGGCCGTTGCGCTCGGAGGCGGATGCGCCGCCAGGAGGCCAGTCCGGGGAGTCATCTCCCAAACCCTCGGATTGCCCAGCCGCCGAATGGCCCTTCGAAGCTCGAGACGCGTCGGAAGCTCCGGAGCCACCTTACGGAGGCTGGCCCCGGGTGACCCTGGTCACACCGTCCTACAACCAGGGCCAATTCCTCGAAAGTGCCATCCTTTCCGTGCTGAGGCAGGGTTATCCAGACCTGGAGTACATGGTCGTCGACGGCGGCTCAGGGGATGAGAGCGTCGATGTCATCCGGCGCTATGAGAGGCAGTTGACCTTCTGGGAGACGGGCCGGGACGCCGGTCAGGCCGATGCCATCAATCGAGGCTGGCGACGAGGCACGGGGAAATACGTGGGATGGATCAACGCCGATGATATGCTCGTGCCGGGATCTCTCTTCACGACCGTGGCCTATCTCGAAGCTCATCCCGAGGTGGACATGGTCTACGGTGACTTGTGCCGGATCGACGCCCAGGGTCGTGTTCTAGGGCGCTATGATTATCACGACTTCGATCTGGCGGATTTCCTGATCCATGGGCATGAGATGGCGCAGGCTGGATCTCTCCTGCGCCGGGAAGCT
>JAJRUD010000056.1 GCA_024277995.1 Chloroflexota bacterium | reverse complement strand
GGGCGCCCAGCAACACTCCAACGAGCAGGACGGCCAGGGTCTGCGCGGTGACGGGCACCGGGCTGAAAGGCAGCGGCAGCGCGATCTGAGCGGCCAGTGCCACCAGAAGACTCCCGCTGGCAATGATGGCCAGGTCATACACCCGGGCCAGTGGGCGGGTTTGGGGACGCAGAAGGTCAGCGTAGGTCATATCGCGGCTCCACGAAGTATGCACGGTCCTCGTTGATCACCGATGGCAACCCCGGCCCAGGTCACAAGTTGCGCTCCTCCGACACGCAGTCAGCTCTCGAATCAATCAACCTCGCCGCGACCGGTCTTGATCCGACGCTGTGTCTGGACAGGAGTCAGGTATGATAGGTCCTGATCAGGCTTGCCGCAGGGGGAACGCCGCGATGGCGGCTCTGGGCCACATGGCGTGAGGAGGTCATGACAGAGGTGGATCGGACGAGAAGTGTATTGTCCAGCCCGTGGGGGATCGCGTCTTTGCTGTTGGCGATCACCTTCCTGGGCGACGGCTTGCTGATCCCCTGGCTCGGTTTCTATTGGGACGACTGGCCCATGATGTGGTTCCTGCGCAGCTTGGGTCCGGCGGGTTTCCGGGATGTGTGGGCGATGGACCGGCCTATGCTCGGGTGGTGGTTCCAACTGACCACCACGCTCTTGGGCGCGCAGCCCTGGGGGTGGCACCTCTTCGCCCTGTTGGCCCGATGGCTCAGCAGCCTGACCCTCTGGTGGGCGCTGTCGCAACTCTGGCCGAACCACCGGCGCAGGGTGATGCTGAGCGCGCTGCTCTTCGCGGTGTACCCGGGCTTTCAGCAGATCTCGATCGCGGTCATCTACAGCCACTACTTCCTGGTCCTGAGCCTGGTCAACATCTCGCTCGGCACGATGGTGGTCGCTGTGCGTCGTTCGGAGCAGCGCTGGTGGGCCCTGCCCCTCTCCCTGCTGAGCGGTGCCTTGTCGCTCTTCACTTTGGAATTCTTCTTGGGCATGGAGCTGGCCCGTCCCTTGATCCTTTGGCTGGTTCTGCGGCGCGACGAGCGCTCCCCGGCCCGCGTCTTTCGTCGCGTGCTCCGTTTTTGGAGTCCCTATCTCCTGGTGTTGAGCGTCTACCTCCCCTGGAGGGTCCTCCTCGTCGGCTTTCGCGCCTACAAGCCAACGCTGCTGCAAGGCCTCGTGGGGGATGCCACCCAAACTGCTACGGTGCTGGTCTCCACCGCGCTCGGTGACCTGTGGCAGGCGGGGGTCCAGGCCTGGCTGCAGGCCATTCGCCCGCCGCTGGTCTCCGAGTTCGGCCGGCTCTCGACGCTCATCTACTGGGGAGTGGTCGGCCTGGGGGGGCTGCTGGCCTTAGCCTTGCTTAAGGGCAGCACTCACGTGAAGCAGAGGGGGGAGCAGGAAGGTGAAGGGCGGTCCTCGTGGGGAATGGAGGCGCTGGGGTTGGGCGCCTTCGCGCTCCTGGCGGGTGGCTGGCCGCATTGGATCCCCCAATTGCCGCTGGAGCTTTATTTCCCCTTCGACCGTTTCACGCTGGGGCTGATGTTTGGGAGCTCCTTGCTCGTCGCGGGGGTCCTGGACCTGCTGCTGCGCGCTCGTTGGCCGTGGTTGTTGGTTGCAGCCGCGTTGGTTGGTCTTTCGGTGGGCTCACACTTTGAGGCTGCCACGGCCTTCCGCCGCGCGTGGAACGATCAGCGCGCCTTCTTCTGGCAGCTCGCGTGGAGGATCCCCGGGCTGGAGCCTGGGACCACCGTCATCACCAATGAGTCCCCCCTGCCCTACCTCAGCGACAATTCCATCACGGGGGCATTCAACTGGATGTACGCGCCCGGGGCGCGCTCGCGCGAACTCCCCTATATGGTCTACGACATCGACACGCGCCTGGGCAGGGGACTGAAGAGCACTGAGCCGGGTATCCCCATCATCCAACCTTACCGCGCGGCGACCTTCCGGGGCTCGACATCGCAAGTACTCGTGCTGTTCCTGGCGCCCCCTCGCTGCCTGCATGTGGTTGATCCGATTCTGAGCGACTCGTCGCCGTTGCTGGGGCCACCTATGTCGCAGGTGGTGGCCCTGTCGCGTCCAGAACTGATCCGCGTGAACGAGGAGCACGGCGCCAGGCCGCCGGAGACGATCTTCGGCCCCGAGCCGTCGCGCGATTCCTGGTGCTACTACTTCCAGAAAGCCGATCTGGCTCGGCAGCAGGGGGATTGGGAACGGGTGGTCGCGCTGGGTGAGAAGGCCTTTGCTCTTCGCGACAAGCCCAACGATGCCTCCGAGCGCATTCCCTTCATCGAGGGATATGCCCATATGGGGCGTTGGGCACGCGCGCTAGAGATCACTCAGGAGGCCTTCGAACACGATAGCGCCGTGGGACGGATGCTATGCCGCGCCTGGGACCGGATTGAGCGTGACCTGGCCTCGGAGGCCGCTCGTGAGGCAGCCTCACAAGCCCGGCTCGACCTGGGCTGCAGTGGTGGCTAGAGGGCGCAGCGCTCGGCAAGGGGATCGCAAACGGATTTCATCGCGCTTCTATTCAGAGACTCCCGCGTTGACCAATACCCATGGGATATCACTCGCCAGTACCCGCACTCATATCGGTGGGAGTCGATGAAGCGCGTCTTCCACGATCCCCCGCGCGCAGGGGTCTCTTTCCATGTTGGAGGCGTTGAACTCAGGGCTCGAGCCGGCGCGAAGCCGAGACGGGAGGGGGAGGGATGATAGCCGGCGAGCGTGCGCGGGATCAGGCACACGGAGGGTGTGGAGGACTTCATGCTCCTGGCGACAGGACGCCAGCAAGTTTGTGACCCTGGAGCGGCGAGGCGCAGGGCCCTGGCGCCTTGAGTTGCGATGCGGCCCCGGGGGCGGGGGACCGCTTCCCTCATTGGCCATCCACCAACGCCGATGCTTGAGGTGCCCACAGCCACCCCGACCGCCTCACCGGCATCGACGGCCGAGCCGACGATATCGTTGCCCGAGGGGGTGGCGACGTGCAGATCAAGCCGACGTGGTTCTCTAGGGCAGACCTGGACCTGCACGTGACGACCCCAGCGGTGGGCGGAATCTGCGCCCAGGCCACCCCGGCCCGGGCGGAGAACGCATGCGGGGGGCCTATCGCCGACATCGCCTCCCTGGCCCTTGCAGGCCCCCCAATTCCTGAGCCTGTCGAAGGGCAGAAGGCCTGCGCTTTCCAGAGTCGCCCGACCCGCTGGTCCCTCAGTACAGGGTGTCGATGCCTTCCTGGGCCTTGCGCCCCAGATCCTCGGCGGAAACAACACCCAGCGCGGCGTAGAAGTCTTCGTCGTAATCGCGCGTGCGCACCACTACAGGCATGGGCACGGCGTGGCCCAGGATGAGCGCCTGC
>JAJRUD010000055.1 GCA_024277995.1 Chloroflexota bacterium | reverse complement strand
GCGAGCCGCGCGCCAGCTCCTCCACCATCAGGCAGAAGGTGACGAAGTCGGCCCCCATGCCGCCGACGGATTCGGGATAGCGCAGGCCGAAGTAGCCGTTGGCCGCGCACTGCCTGAAGAGCGCCAGGGGGAATTCGCCGCCCTCGTCCAGCTCGCGTGCTCGAGGCGCGACCTGCTGGCGGACGAAGTCCCGTACGGAGCGGCGGAACAGTTCCTGTTCTTCCGAGAAGGAGAAGTCCATGGCTATCCCTGCAACCCTTTCTCAGATGACGCCCTCTGCGTGCAGGGCGGCCACGTCGTATCCCAGCAGGCCGTAAAGGGCCTCGTTGTGCTCGCCCAGGCGGGGTGGGAAGTCGAGCGTCAGGTGGCGTTGACGCAGGTACTCGCTGATCACCGGTGGCGGGGGGATGTGGATCTGCACGCCGGTGCGCGGATCGCGGGCGCGAATCAGTCGCCCGGCCAGCAGCGGATCGCGGCATACCTCCGGCAGACTGTTGACCTTGGAGATGGGGATGCCGGCGGCGCTGCAATGGGCGATGAGCCTCTCAGTCGGAATATGGCGCGTGATGACCACCATCTGCTGGTTGAGCTGCACCACGTCGGCGATGCGGCCGGCGTTGTGCCGATAGGCTTCCTGGGCCAGGGGGGCGAAGCCCGGCAGGCGCGTCAGCGCTTCCCACTGGCGGTCGTTGCCCACGGCGAGGTAGACGTACCCGTCCTGGGTGGGGAAGACCGAGACTGGGGCGAAGAAGGGGTGGGTGTTGCCGCGCCGGGTCACCGTTTCGCCGAAGCTGTGGGTCAACATGATGGGCAGCACCATCCACGAGAGCGCGGAGTGGAACATGGAGATGTCCACCCGGCCTCCGCGGCCGGTGGCGGCCCGCGTGTAGAGCGCCCTCATCACCTGGCCGTAGGCGTGCTCTGCGGCGCCCAGGTCAACCATGGGCAGCCCGAAGACCATCGGGTCCCCATCGGCCTCGCCCGTGAGCTCCATGAAGCCGCAGCGGGCCTGCAGGATGGGGTCGTAGGCGGCCTCATCGTGTTGCGGGCCGAAGCCGGTGATGCCCACCCAGATCAGCTCGGGGCGCAGTTCGCGCAGCCTCTCGTAGTCGATGCCCAACTTGCGGTAGGACCTGGGGCGCAGGTTGGTGGCGAAGATGTCCACCGGCAGCTCGCGGACCAGGCGCTGGAGCAGCTCCTGTCCCTGGGGGTGGGCCAGGTTGAGGGTGATGGACTGCTTGCCCAGGTTGTTGGGCAGATAATAGGCGTTCATGCCCGGTTCGGCGCTGTTCCCGCCGCCCGGCGTGCGCAGCACCTCGCGCCCCACCCATCGGTTGGGGTCGCCGCGCGGCGGCTGCTCGACGCGGATGACGTGCATCCCCTCTTCCGCCAGGCGCAGGGTGAGGAAGGGCAGGGCCATGGCCTGCTCGATGGAGAGCACGGTCAGGGAGCGGAAGAGGTCGGCTGCGCTAGGGTCCATCGCTCGCGTCCGTCACCGGGTGCTTCTCCGCCAGGTGGATGAGCACGCCGAAGGCGTCCTTCGGGTGGATGAAGGCCTCGCGCCAGGCGTAGCCCTCGAAGGTGACGCCCTCGGCGTAGGTATGGCGATAGGCGACTCGCCCGCCGCGGCGCTCCAGTTCGGCCAGGGCGGCGTCCAGGTCTTCCACCTCGAAGGTGATGTGGTGCACGCCGGGGCCGCCGTGCTGTTCCAGGAAGCGCGCCACGGGGCTGTCTTCACGTGTGGCCTGCAGCAGCTCCATCTTGCTCGCTCCGACGGTGAAGGGGCGATAGCGGATGCCCATGTCCTCGATGGTTTCCTCGGGCTGGAAAACCGCGCCGAACCACTGCTCGAAGAAGGCCTGCGCTTCGTCCAGGTCCGGAACGGCCAGGGCAACGCGTTCGATGCCTTTAACGAAGCTCACCTCTGCTCCTCCTTCGATTCGGCCAGCACCAATCCCAGCGCCTCCAGGAAGCGCTCGTTCTCTCCGCGCCGGCCGACACTGACGCGAAAGCCGTCGGGCTTGCCGAAGGCGGCCATGGGACGCACGATGATGCCGCGCTGCAGCAGCCGTTCGGCGAAGGCCTGCCCCCCGCCCGGCACCTCGGCCACCAGGATGAAATTGGCCTGGCTGGGGAAGCATTTCAGGCCCAGCTCCTTGATCCCCCCGAAGAGGAAGGCGCGCTCGCGGAGGATGAGTTCCCGGCTCCGTCGCCGGTAGTCCTCATCCCCCAGGCCGGCCATGGCCGCCCGCAGGACGAGCGCACCGGTGTGGAAGGGTAGCACGGCGTGGCTCATGTACTCGATGAGCTCCGGGCGCGCGATGGCATAGCCGACGCGCAGGTTGGCCAGGCCGGTGGTCTTGGAGAAGCTGCGGACGGCCACCACGTTGCGCCCCTGGCGGATGTACTCCAGGCTCTTGACGCACTGCGGGTCTTCGGCGAAGTCGAGGTAGGACTCGTCGAAGACCACGACGACCTCCTGCGGCACACGGCGGAGGAAGTCGTCGGCTTGCTGCTGCGAGAGCACGAAGCCGGTGGGGTTGTTGGGGCTGCAGAGCCAGACCACGCGCGTGTCGGCCGTGATGGCGCGGGCCATGGCATCCAGGTCCAGGCTCAGATCTGGTCTGGGGGGCACCTGCACCGGCTTGCCGCCAAACATGGTGGTCAGGATGCGGTACATGGGGAAGGAGACCTCCCCCATCACCGTGTTGCCGCCGTCGAAGACGAAGGATTGGGCGATGACGCGCAGCACATCTGTGCCACCGTTGGCGAGCAGGAAGTGGTGCTCGCTCAGGCCGTGGCCGTGGTGTCGCGCGAGCGCCTGGCGCAGCTCGCGCGCGGCCACGCCGGGGTAGCGATGGGCCTCGGGCAGGGCGGCGCGCAGGGCCTGCAGGGCCTTGGGGCTGGGGCCGAGCGGGTTCTCATTGGAGGCCAGCTTGATGACCTCGGACAGCCCCAGGGCCTCGCGCACCTCCGCGGCGGACTTGCCTGCGATGTACAGGGGGACCTCGAGCAGATGGGGGTTAAACCTGGGATCCTTCATTCTCCATCCTTGGGTTGGTGAGTGTCCAGGGCGGCCAGCACTCGCTCCGGGGTCATGGGGAGCGTGGTGAGGCGCAGGCCGACGGCGTCGTAGATGGCGTTGGCGATGGCGGCGGCCGTAGGCGTGCCGCCCATCTCGCCCACGCCCTTGGCCCCGAAAGGCCCGCCGGGGTCGTCGGTCTCGACGATGATGGTCTCGATGCGGGGCATGTCGGCGGCGGTGAAGAGGCGGTAGTCGGCGAAGGTGGGGTTGAGCACGCGCCCTTCTTGAACCAGCAGCTCCTCCGTCAGGGCATACCCGAGGCCCATCTGCGCGCCGCCCTCGATCTGACCTTCGACGGCCATGGGGTTGATGGCGCGGCCCACGTCGTTGGCGCATACCAGACGCAGCACGCGCACGATCCCGGTGTCCAGATCCACTTCCACTTCGGCCATCTGCGCGCCGAATCCGTAGGCGGCGGAGATGTTGCCCTTATAGGTGGCCTTGTCCACCAGCCGCGTTGGCGGATCGTACCAGCCCTCGCCGATGACGATCCGCCCCCCCTGGCGGAAATGTCGCCGGCGCACGGCTTTGCTGATGGGGATGCTCCGCTCGGGGTCGTCGCGCACCATCACCTTGCCCTGGCGGGCGATGAGTTCCTCGGGTTTGACTTCCAGCATCTCGGCCGCGGTCTCGAAGATCTGATCGCGCGCCTGGCGGGCGGCGATGCAGGCGGCGTTGCCGGCGATGAAGGTCGTCCGGCTGGCGTGCACCCCCACGTCCCAGGGCTTGACGTCGGTGTCGCTGTTCTCCACCGACACGTCATCGAGCGACACTCCCAGCGTCTCGGCCACGATCTGGGCCAGGACCGTCTCGGAGCCCTGGCCGATCTCGGTGGCCCCCGTGACCAGGGTGACGTGTCCGAAGTCGTCCACCTTGACCGTCGCGCCGCAGCCATCGCTGCGATAGATGCGCGCCCCGCCGCCCACGTTGAGCGTGGCGGCGAAGCCGATGCCGCGCCGGCGGCGGGAGGGCGGCGCGCCGTGGAAGGGATCTCTGGCGGGGGAGACGGGAGTGCCCTGGCCCCACCCGGCGGCGCTCTCGCCAGCGGCGCGGTCAGCCCGCGCGGCGACGGCCTGCAGACACTCCTTCAGCCCGCAGGAGGTGATCACCAGCCCCTGGGGGGTGACGGTGTCCGGCTCATTGGCGTTGAGCAGGCGGAACTCCACCGGGTCCATGCCGACCGCCTCGGCCAGGCGGTCCATCATGGTTTCGATGAAGAAGGTCGACTGCGGGTTGCCGTAGCCGCGCATGGCGCCGGTGACCGGGTTATTGGTGTAAACGCAGTCGGTGTGGAAGCGGACGTGCGGGACCTTGTAGAGGGAGGCGGTGGTCTCCATCATGACCAGCGGCGTCACCGCGCCCCAGGACACGTAGGGGCCGATGTCGAGCACGGCCGATACGTCGCGGAAGGTGAGGCGGCCGTCGCGACGGGCGCCGGCGCGTACGCGCACGCGAGCCGGCTGGCGCGCCGGGGCGGCGATGGAGTCCTCCGCCCGCGTGAAGGCCAGGCGCACCGGCCGGCCGGCCTTGCGGGCCATGAGCGCGGCGATGGGCTCGAAGGGATAGATGTCCAGCCCGCGGCCGAAGGCGCCGCCGATGGCGGTCTGGATGATGCGTATCTGCGATCCGTCCATGCCCAGCGCTTCGGCCAGGTCGCGCTGCAGCAGGAAGGGGATCTGCGTGGTGCTCCAGAGCGTCAGGCGGCCGTGGGGGTCGAAATGCGCCACGACCACACTGGTCTCCAGACAGGCGTGGCTGACGTAGGGCAGCTGGTACTCGGCCTCCAGCAGGACGTCGGATTCGCGCTCGCCTGCCTGCGGGTCTCCGTGCTCGTAGTGGTAGGTCTGGAAGAGGTTGCTGCCCCTGTCGGGGTGCAGCAGCGGGGTGCCTTCGGCCAGGGCTTCTTCGGGGCTGAAGACGGGCGTCAGCGGTTCGTATTCCACCTCGATCAGGCGCAGCGCCTCTTCGGCCGTCTCAGGATCGACGGCCACCACGCCGGCGACTTCGTCGCGCAGGCTGCGCACGACCTGGTTCTTGAAGGGCACGTTGTCCCGGCCGTAGCCGAAGCGCGTGTCGGGCGCGTCGGCGGCGGTCAAGACGCACTTCACGCCGGGCAGGGCCTGGGCGCGCGCCGTGTCGACGCGCAGCACGCGTGCGTGGGGGTATTCCGAGTACAGGATGCGGCCGTGGAGCATGCCGGGCAGGCGCACGTCGTGGCCGTAGGTGGCGCTGCCGGTGGCCTTGAGAGGAGCGTCCAGCTTGGGCACCCGGGCACCGATCAGGGTCGGCTGCTCCTGGCTCATGTCGCCTCTCCTGCCGCGCGCTGGACGGCCTGGATGATCTTCCCGTAACCCGTGCAGCGGCACAGGTTGCCGGCCAGCGCGGCGCGGATCTCCGCCTCGGAAGGCCGCCGCTTCTCGCCCAGCAGGGCCACGGCACTCATGACCATGCCGGGCGTGCAAAAGCCGCACTGGATGCCGCCCGTCTCCACCAGCGCCTGCTGAACGGGGTGCAGCCCGTCCCCGCAGCGCAGGCCTTCCACCGTGAGCACCTGGGCGCCGTCGCAGGCCACGGCCAGGACCAGGCAGGAGGTCACCGGAAGGTCGTTCAGCAGCACGGTACAGGCCCCGCAGTCGCCGGCGTCGCAGCTGCGGTGCGTGCCCATCAGGCCCAATTCGTTGCGCAATACGTCCAGCAGTGTGCGGCGCGTATCCAAATAGAGTTCGTGGGAGTCACCGTTGACCGTGAGGTGAATGACCTGCTTCATGTTCCTTCCCCCACGAGCGACGCGGCGCAGAGACGATCGAGCGCCCGCCGGGTGAGGACCCGCACCATGCGCCGCCGATACCAGGCAGAGCCGCGCAGGTCGTCGATGGGGCTGCAGGCCCGGGCTGCCAGGTCGGCAGCCTCTTCGAGCAGCGACGCGGTGGGCGCGCTCCCTTCCAGCAGGGCTTCCGACGGCCCGGCCCGCAGCGGTGTGGGGCCGACGGCACCCAGCGCGATGCGCACGGCGCGGGCCAGGCCCCGCTCCATTCGCAGGTGGACCGCCACGCCCACCACGGCGATGTCCATGAAGGCGCGCGGCGCGTGTTTGAGGTACAGCGCGTTGCCGGGCGTCGGTGGGACGAGCACTTCCTTCAGCAATTCGCCCCGGTCCAGCGCCGTCTGGCCGGGCCCCAGGAAAAAGGCCTCCACAGGCAGGCGTCGCTCCCCCTGTGGTCCGACGAGCACGGCCTGTGCGTCCAGGACCATCAGCGGCGGGGCCAGATCGGCGGCCGGGGAGGCATTGCACAGATTGCCCCCAACCGTCGCCAGGCTGCGCACCTGCTCGGAGGCCATCCAGGAGGCGGTCTCGCAGAGGCACGGGCAATGATCGCGCACCAGGGGCGAGCGCTGCAGCTCGCGCAGCGTGACCGCAGCGCCGATGCGCAGGCCCTCCTCGGGAGAGAATGAGATCCCGTGCAGTTCGGCCGCGCGCCTCAGGTCGATCAGCGCCCGGGGCGCGAGCTGGCCCTGCTTCATACGCAGGAGCAGGTCCGTGCCGCCAGCGATGAGTCTGGCCCCGTCCCCCAACTCCTGCAAGAGCCGCAGGGCCTCGGGCAGGGAGCGGGGCGAATGGTATTCGAAGGGCTGCATCTCAACCTTCGGCTCCGGGATGAGGCCGTGTGGAGCGTGCCGTCGCGACGCCGGCCTGGTAGCCCACCTCCAGCGCCTGCAGGTTGGTTTCCCGCCCGCGCGGCGAGAGGTCGCTCAATGTGGCGCGCAGGCGCTCGAGGGGGAAGGGCAGGGCATGGTGCCCCAGGGCGAAGCCGATCACGACTACATTGGTCACGGCGGCCGTGCCCAGCTCCATGGCCCTGCGGCTGGCGTGCAGCGTGTGTACCTGAGCGCCGCGCCTCTCGAGCAGGGCCGTGATGTCCTGCGGCAGGCTGTGGTCGGTGTTGATCAGCGCCGTGCCGCCGGGGGCCAGAAAGGCGATGTTGCGCAGGGCCTCATCGTGATCGAAGGCCAGCAGCACGTCGGCGGTGCCGCGGCCGATCAGCGGCGCCTGGCTGCCCCCGATGTGCAGATGGGTGACCACCGAACCGCCGCGCTGGCTCATGCCGTGGGTCTCGGAAGCGATCACCGGCAGGTCGAGGGCGATGGCCGTGTGCGCCAGCAGGCGTGTGGCGAAGACCACGCCCTGCCCGCCCACCCCGGCGATGATCAGGCGTGCCTCGGCCCTGGAGCGTCCGCCCCGGCTATCCATGCTCGGTGACCTCCTGGCTGGGCATGCGCGGCACGATGAAGCCTTTGTAGCAGGCGTCGATGCATTGGCCGCAATCGACGCAGATCCTCTCGTCCAGGTCCACCCGGCTGCCATCCAGGTGCAGCACCAGCGCCGGGCACTCGAAGGCTTCCAGGCAGTAGCGGCAGCCGTCGCACTCTTCCGTGATGATCACCGGGATGTGGTGTTCGCGCAAGGGCTCGGGGTCGTAGAGCACGCACGGGCGGTCGGCCACGACCACAGCCACGCCGCCCTGGGGGTCCTGGGTGTGCTGGTGCGCTCTGCGCAGCGTGCGCCGGAAACTCTCCTGGTCGTAAGGATCGGTGACCTCGATGAATTGGACGCCGCAGGCGCGCACCAGGTCGGGGATCGGGATCTGGTGCGCGTCCTGGCTGCCATTGGCCAAGTAGTCTGCCTCCGCCGTCGGCTGGAACCCCGTCATGGCCGTGGTGTGATTGTCGAGGATCACCAGCACAAAGCGCGACCGGGTGTGAACCGCATTCATCAGGGGCACGATTCCTGAGTGCAGGAAGGTCGAGTCTCCGATAGTGGCTACGATGGGACGATCATCTCCAACCAGGCGGCCGGCCTTGAACAAGCCGTCTGCCATGGTCACGGCGGCGCCCATGTCGACGAAGGTGTCCACGGCTCGCAGGTTGGTGCCCAAAGTATAGCAGCCGATATCGCCGGGGTATATGGCCTTGGGTCCGAACTCGCGCTTCATGGCGAAGAAGGCCGAGCGGTGTGAACATCCCGGGCAGAGGCGCGGCCGGCGCGGCGGCAGCCCCAGGTCATCCACCAGTCTTTGCATCTCGGGCTCGAAACGCGAGGCGTTGACGTGCACGCCGGCCTGCTGCAGCACCCGGCCGAGCAGGTCGAAGACTCTCTCGGGGGTGAGCTCGCCGGCGTTGGGCACCGAACCCTCCAGCCGGCCGAGCACCTTTCGCCGATCGTCGATCTGAAGCTCGATGCAGGCGTCCGGCTCCTCCAGCACGACCACCTGGTCCTTGCCGGCCATGAATCGCTCCACCAGGCCGTGGGGCAGGGGGTAGGGTGTGCCGATCTTGAGCAGCGGAACCCGCACCCCCAGCTCGCGCAGCGCCTGCTGCGCCAGGGCGGCGGCGACGCCCGAGGCGATCACCCCCAGGCGCGCCTGCTGCGCCTCGTCGAAGACGGCGTTCAGCGGCGAGGTCTCGAAGAACTGCTGAACCTTATGCAGCTTCTCGTTGAGTTCCAGGTGCAGCCGGTAGCGCAGCTTGGGGGTGGCCGTCCAGCGCAGCGGATCCTTGCGGAAGCGCGCGGCAGGCGGAGCATCGTCCTGGCCCAGGTCGTCGGCAACCGACAGGCTTTGCAGCGCGTGGCAGAGGCGGGTTGTGGGGCGCAACATGACCGGCATGCCGAAGCGTTCCGAGAGCGCATAGGCGTGGGCCACCATCGCCCGCGCCTCGGCCGGGCTGGAGGGATCGAAGACCGGCACCTTGGCACTCATGGCCAGCATGCGCGAGTCCTGCTCGGTCTGGGAGGATTGCGGCCCGGGGTCGTCGGCGGGGATGACGATGAAGCCGCCGCGCACGCCGGTGTAGGCGGCGCTGAAGAAGGGATCGGCGGCCACGTTCAGCCCCACCTGCTTCATGGCCACCGCGCTGCGCAGGCCGGCCCAACTGGCGGCCAGGGCGATCTCGAAGGCCACTTTCTCGTTGGTGGACCATTCGGCGTATGCTGGGCGCGCGTAGCGTTTCTTGAATTTGACGAACCCGGCCAGAATCTCGGAGCTGGGCGTCCCGGGGTAGGCGGTTGCGACGCGACACCCTTGCTCGATCAACCCCAGCGCGATGGCTTCATTTCCCAACAATAAATCGGTAGGCATGACCACCCCATATCACAGCTCATCAAACACGAAGGTCGGTTCCTCATACAGCCGCACTGCGCTGCGTCGCATGCAATCGTGGATCTTCTCCTGCAGCCAGGCGTTCTTCTCCTCCAGCGACTGGTCGCTGGCCAGGGTCTCCAGCGGCACGTTCAGGCCTAGTGCCCGGCCGCGGATGACGTGGCGCGTGACGCCCATGGGGAACATGATCTGGTTGTGGGCGCATTGGGTGACGTCTTGGGGCTTGAAAGGTGGGAAGGCAATAATGGCGTTCAGGTCCGGGTGCTGCTCCAGCAGAGCCGCCAGGTCGAGATCGCTGGTGCGGTGGACGGTGGCCTTGCCGCGATAGCCCTCCACGGCCCGGTTGAGCTGCCGCATTCGCTCGCGCCTCTCCGCCTGGCTGCGATACGCCGTACAACGGCCGTTTGGGTGCACCAGGCCGAAGAGCCAATCCCCGCTGGCCAGGCATGATTCCAATTCAGGTAATGAACACGGCGTGGGGGACAGCCCAGCGATCTGGGCGAAATGGGATTCCAGAGCGGAGGCGGGGAGACCGACGATCGCGTGGTGCCAGATGCGCAGGTGTACGCTGTCGTCATCGTAGCGCATCATCTGAGCCACCACATGCGGGATCCCCAACTGGCGCAGGGCCATGGTGCGCGTCGCTCCATCGAGCACGATGTGTCGCGGAGTGCTTTCAGCGACGATGATCGGATTCTTGAGCACCCCCTCGCGGCGCAGGGAAGCCACCATGCAATCCACCCGCAGAGGGTCGAAATCCTCATGCAGGCAGACCGAATCCAGGGCCAGGATTCGCAGGCAAAGAGAAGTTGGCTCAAGCATAAGTACGACCTGCTCGCATATTGACGGGCCGCCCGGCTGGACTTCCGAAGTCCGGGTGGGACTTCGGAAGTCCAGCACGGGGTACGTGGTGTTTCAGGATGCCTGGGGCACTTCGGGCAGGTGCTGCATGGCTTCCAAGACCATTTCTTCGGGGTACT
>JAJRUD010000054.1 GCA_024277995.1 Chloroflexota bacterium | reverse complement strand
GCACCCGATGCACGCGCTTCTGGAGGGAAGCTCTGAAATGGAGCCCCCTCGCCGAGGCGAAATCCGAACGGGAACCATTGCACGTATTTCTGAAGGCGACATCCTGGTGGATATCGGCGCCAAGTCCGAAGGCGTGGTCCCTGCCCAGGAGCTGGATCGCCTGCCGGACGAGGTGCGCGAGAACCTGCAGGAGGGGCAGGAGATCAGCGTCTACATCGTGCGTTCGCGCGGCAACGACGGCATGGTCATGCTGTCACTCCTGCGAGCCGAGGAGGAGCGCGACTGGCATGAAGCTGAGGCCATCATGCGCAGCCAGGACCCCTACGAGGGGACCATCTCCGGCTACAACAAGGGTGGCTTGATCGTCAAGCTGGGGCGCCTGCGCGGCTTCATCCCCGCCTCACAGGTCAGCCTCTCTCGTCAGCGCCGGGCTTTGGGAGACACCCCCGACCAGCGCTGGGGCAAAATGGTGGGCGAACCCATCGTGGCCAAGGTCATCGAGGTGGATCGCCGCCGCAATCGCCTCATCCTCTCCGAACGCGCCGCGGCGCGCGAGGCGCGCGAGGTGCTCAAGGAGCGCCTGATCGCCGAGCTCACGCCGGGCGACATCCGCACCGGGCATGTCATCAGCCTGGCCGACTTCGGCGCCTTCGTGGACATCGGCGGCGCCGACGGCCTGGTGCACACCTCCGAGATCACCTGGAAGCGCATCAACCACCCGCGCGAGGTGCTCAAGGTGGGGCAGGAGGTGCGCGTCAAGGTGCTCTCGCTGGACCCCGAGCGCAAGCGCATCAGCCTTTCCATGCGCGAGCTGGAAGAGGACCCCTGGGACTCGGTGATGAGCAAGTTCCAGGAGGGCCAGCTGGTCGAGGGCACCGTCACCAAGCTCACCAAGTTCGGCGCTTTCGCCCGCTTGCAGGGCACTGAAGACTACGAGATCGAGGGCCTGATCCACATCTCCGAGCTCTCCGACCGTCGCGTGGAACACCCGCGCGAAGTGGTGCACGAGGGCCAGATCCTGGCCCTGCGCATCATCAACATCGATCGCGAGCGGCGCCGCGTCGGCCTGAGCCTGAAGCGGGTGGATTCGGCTGAATACGCCGACCTGGACTGGCAGACCGCCATGCACGAACTGGAAACCGTGGCTGAGCCGGAGCAGGAAGCACCTGTGGAGGATTTCGACCAGGCTCTCGAAGCCGAGCAAGCCGTCATGGGCCAGGCAACCCCGGCAGCCGAGACGGAGGCCCCCGAGGGGTCCCAGGCCGAGGCTGATGTAGCAGAGCCCAAGGCGGAGGCCCCCGAGGGGGCCCAGGCGGAGGCCGAGCAAGCAGAGCCCGAGGCGGAGGCCCCCGAGGGGTCCCAGGCCGCTGAGGCCGAGCCTCCGGCAGAAACGCCTGAGGCAGCCGAGGCCGATCAACCCGAGACGGAGGCCCCTGCCGAGGCCGAAGCCGCCGCGGACGCAGTGACGGCTGAGCTGAAGACCCCGACTGCGGAAGAAGCCATCCCGGCAGCCGATGGCGAGCAGGCCTCGCCCGAGGAGAGCACCGACCCCGGGGGCGGCGGGGCGGAGACAGAAGGCGAATGAACGAAGCCTGCGGCCGGGTGGCACACAATGAAGGTGCCCCCGGCCGTTTTGCATAATGCGGGGGTAAGAGACGCAGCGGTACTTAAGTCTGGAGGACATGATGAAAGGCAGCAAGGCAAACTCTGGTAGAATAGGATAAGCACGGGCGGGATTCGGAGGACAACGCCGTGGCCGACAAAATGGAGCGCTTCACCCAGCGCGCACGCCGTGTGCTGAGTTTGGCCCACGAAGAGGCGGAACGCCTGCACCATAATTACATCGGTACGGAGCATCTCCTGCTCGGGCTTATTCGCGAGGAGGGCGGTGTCGCCGGCCGTGTGCTGCGCGAGCTCGGTCTTGAACCTGCCCGGGTGAAGGAAATGGTGGAGCGCCTGACAGGCATCGGGCGCCATTCAGGCGGCCGTATCAGCCTGGCCCCCAGCACCGAGCAGGTGTTGCAGTTCGCCGTGGAAGAGGCACGGCGCATGGGTCACCACTACATCGGGACCGAGCACCTTCTGCTCGGCCTGGTGCGCCAGGGAGAGGGCGTGGGCATCGACGTGCTCCGCCGCCTGGGAGTGAGCCCGGAGCAGATCCGCCGCCAGACACGCCGCATCCTGCAGGAGAGCCCCTCCCGCCGCTCCCCACAGAAATCCTCATCCTCTCGCCGCGAATCCCAGGCCAAGACGCCGTTGCTCGACCAGCTCGCCACCGATCTCACCGCCATGGCGGAGGAAGGCAAACTGGACCCCGTCATCGGGCGCGAGATGGAGATCGAGCGGGTCATCCAGATCCTGGCCCGGCGCACCAAGAACAACCCCGCGCTCATCGGCGAGCCGGGAGTGGGCAAGACCGCCATCGTCGAGGGCCTGGCCCAGCGCATTGTGGCTGGAGAGACTCCCGAACCCCTGCTCGGAAAACGCGTGCTGCAGCTCGACGTGGGCTCCCTGGTCGCCGGCACCATGTACCGCGGCCAGTTCGAGGAGCGCCTGAAGCGCGTCATCGACGAGCTCAAATCCGCCGACGCCATCCTCTTCATCGACGAGGTACACATGCTGGTCGGGGCAGGCTCGGCCGGCTCTTCGGTGGACGCGGCCAACATCCTCAAGCCGGCGCTCTCGCGCGGCGAGCTGCAGGTCATCGGCGCCACCACCCTGGACGAGTACCGCAAGTACATCGAGAGCGACGCCGCGCTCGAGCGTCGCTTTCAGCCCGTGATGGTGGAAGAACCCAGCATCGAAGAGACCATCAACATCCTGCGCGGCGTGAAGCGTCCCTACGAGGAACACCACAAGCTGGTGATCACCGACGAGGCGCTCGAAGCGGCCGCCTACCTCTCCGCCCGCTACGTGACCGAGCGCTTCCTGCCCGACAAAGCCATCGACCTGATCGATGAGACGGCCTCGCGCGTGCGTATGTACAAGAGCCCGGAGGCGCGCTCGCTGAGGGAAATGATCAACCAGCTGCGCGAGACGCGCGCCGCGCATGCACAGGCCATCGACGAGGCACGCTACGACGATGCCCAGGAACTCATGGCCCGCGAGGGCGAGCTGCAGGACAAACTGGGCCAGATGCGCGCCGCCTGGCACCGCCCCGAAGACGGCCCCAAGGTTACCGCCGAGGACATCGCCGAGGTGGTCTCCATGTGGACCGGCGTGCCGGTGATGGAGCTGGCGCAGGAGGAATCCCAGCGCCTGCTCAAGATGGAAGAAGCGCTGCATGAGCGCATCATCGGCCAGGATGAGGCCATCGAGGCCATCTCGCGCGCCGTACGCCGCTCGCGGGCCGGCCTGAAGGACCCCCGCCGCCCCATCGGGTCCTTCATATTCCTGGGCCCCACGGGCGTCGGTAAGACCGAGCTGACAAAGGCCCTGGCCGAGTTCATCTTCGGCACGGAAGAAGCCCTCATTCAGATCGACATGTCGGAGTTCATGGAACGCCACACCGTCAGCCGCCTGGTCGGCGCGCCGCCGGGATACGTGGGCTATGAGGACGCCGGCCAGCTCACCGAAAGCGTGCGCCGCCGACCGTACTCCATCGTCGTCTTCGACGAAATCGAGAAGGCGCATCCCGAAGCCCACAACATGCTCCTGCAGATCATGGAGGAGGGCCAGCTCACCGACGCCCGCGGCAGAAAAGTCGACTTCCGCAACGCCATCATCGTGATGACCTCCAACGTGGGTGCCGATCTGATCAAGCGGCAGAGCAAGCTGGGCTTCGCCCTGCAGCAGGACGAGGAGATGGAGGAGCGCCTGGTCTACGAGGAGATGCGCAAAAAGCTCACCGACGCCCTGCGCAAGGTCTTCCGCCCCGAATTCATCAACCGCGTGGACTCCATCATCGTCTTTCACGCCCTCAACAAGGAGCAGATCACCAAGATCGTGGACCTTGAATTGGCCAAGTTGTCCCAGCGTCTACGGGAGCACAACATCACCCTGCAGGCCACCGAGCAGGCCCGCACCCTGCTGGCCGATCTGGGTTACGACCCCGACATGGGGGCCCGCCCGCTGCGGCGCGTCATCCAACACCAGGTCGAGGACGCGCTCTCCGACAAACTGTTGGCCGGCGAGTTCAAAGATGGCGACCACATACTGGTCGACGCCGAGGAGGGCGAGATCGTCCTGCTCCGACAGGACTCCGAGCCCGCCGACGAGAAGGAGGCCCTCACCGCCAGTTGAGGGCAGGCGCACACCCACCCCGAGGCCCGACTTACGCCGTCGGGCCTTTTCTTTGCCTCCGCGGGCCCGGCGCGGCGTCTTTCCCTCCAGCGAGACGGGAGGCGTCCACGGCCTCGGCGCACTATAATTCATCCCATCGACATGCTTGATATGGCTGGCGGGGCTCCACTATCTCCCGCCACCTGACGCACAGGAGATGATCCCGTGGCGAAAACCCGCACCCAATATGTCTGCCAGCAATGCGGCCGCAGGGCGCCGAAACCGCTGGGGCGCTGCCCTCAGTGCGGCGCCTGGGGCTCCATGGTGGCCGAGGTCGTCGAACGCGGGGCGGCGGCCAGGGGGCGCGGCGCTGTCAGCGCACCGCGCCGGCTGGTGGAAGTGGAATGCGACGGCGAAGAGCGCCTGCTGCTGCCCATTGGCGAGTTCGCCCGCGTGCTGGGCGGCGGCGTGGTCCCCGGCTCCATTGTGCTCATCGGGGGCGATCCGGGCATCGGAAAGTCGACCTTGTTGCTGCAGACCGCGTTAGCCATGGCACGTTCCGGCCTGGTGCTCTATGTCAGTGGCGAGGAGTCGGCGCGCCAGATCAAGACCCGCGCCCAGCGCCTGGCCCCGGACGCTGCGCTCCCGCAGGACCTCTATCTGCTGACCGAGACCGCGCTGGAGGGGGTGCTGGCACAAATCGAAGGCCTCGGTCCACAACTGGTGGTGGTGGATTCTATCCAGACCATGCACACCGCCGACATCGAATCCGGCGCCGGATCCATCTCCCAGGTGCGCGAGTGCGCCGCACGCCTGCAGGCCCTGGCCAAGGCCTCGGGGGTGGCGATCTTCCTGGTGGGTCACGTCACCAAGGAGGGAGCCATCGCCGGGCCGCGCGTGCTGGAGCACATCGTCGACACGGTGCTCTACCTGGAGGGTGACCCTTTCCACGCCTACCGTCTGCTGCGCTCCGTCAAGAACCGCTTCGGCGCCACCACCGAGGTGGGCGTCTTCGAGATGCACGCCGGAGGGCTGCGCGAGGTGGACAACCCCTCCGAGGCCTTCCTTGCTGAGCGCGTGGTGAACGCGCCGGGCTCGGCCATCGCCGTCACGCTGGAGGGAACGCGGCCGCTCCTGGTGGAGGTGCAGGGTCTCACCAGCACCACCTCCTTCGGCAACCCCCGCCGCACGGCCAACGGCGTGGATTTCAGCCGCCTGCTGCTCACCATCGCCGTGCTCACGCGCCGCGTCGGCCTACGACTGGCGGACCAGGACGTCTTCGTCAACGTGGTGGGAGGACTGCAGGTGAGCGAGCCCGCAGCCGATCTGGCGCTGGCGGCCGCCCTGGCCTCCTCGGTGAAAGATCGCCCGTTGCCCGCCGATCTGGCGCTCATCGGGGAGGTCGGCCTCTCCGGCGAGCTGCGCGCCGTCTCGCAATTGCCGCTGCGCCTGCGCGAGGCGGCCAAGCTGGGCTTCCGCCGCGTGATCGTCCCCAAGCGCGCCCGGCCGGAAAAGGAGCACCCCAAGGGATTGACGGTGATGCCAGCGCGATCGCTGCGCGAGGCCCTCACCCTGGCACTTGATCGAGACTGAGGGCACCTCCACCAGCATGAGCTTTTCTCCCAATCCGAGCGAGCCACGATGATAGATTCCTGGCGGGATCGCGGTTGCGGCCATGCACAGCGCGGCGGGGCTGGTCTGGTTCGGGTCTTACGCTGTCTGGGTAGGGTGCGAGATTCTCAGATCAGGCCTTGACTGAGAAACCTTTCGCCGTTTGCGCGCAGGCCTTGATTTAAGATTTAACATTCCCTATGCGGCAGCGGCCAATGGCCTCGGCTCGCGTGGCGCCACGCCGTACATCTGGGACTCGATGAGCGCAGGGGTGCACATTTGGGTCTCGCCGCCGAGGCGCCCGGAAGTCTACGCCAATCCACCACCGAGGTCGCGAGCGGGACGCTTTTACATTTCTCCCTCTTAAAACTCCGAGAGTTTTTAGATTCCAGCATGGTTAGCGTATTGAACGCGCCCCCGGCCTCTGTTATCATGACAAGCGTCGTCGGGCGCGTGCTTCGCTGGGGAGACGGGGGCGGCACGCGAATGCCTTCCCTCGCCCGACGGCACGCGACCACCTTCCCCCGGTGGTCAAACGCCAAGTCACGGCTCGCCGTGCACATCAAACAACTGGCAAGGGGCAGAACCGGCTCGGCCGGCCGGCCGCATATACCTGACCGGAGGAGAGAAGGGCGTATGAATGCGGAGCGACACTGGCAGGCCGCCTTGGGACAACTGCAATTGGAGTTGCCCCGCGCGACTTTCGACACCTGGGTGCGAGACACCGAGCTGATCAGCTACGAAGACGGCACCTACGTGGTGGGCGTGCAGAACGCCTACGCGCGCGATTGGCTGCAGGATCGTCTGCTCTCCACCGCCAAGCGCGTGCTGGCCGGCATCACAGGCCGCACGGTAGAGGTGCGATTCGTGGTATGGCAGCCTGAGGCCCGGGAGGAGGCGCCCAGCCCCGCTCCCCTGCTGAAGGCAGAGGCGGTCGCTCCACCTGTGGCCAACGGTTCCGCCTATAACCTCAACACCCGTTACACCTTCGACAATTTCGTGGTCGGCCCCAGCAACCGGCTGGCGCACGCCGCCGCCCAGGCAGTGGCCGAAAGCCCGGCGCGGGCCTACAATCCCCTCTTCCTGTATGGCGGCGTGGGACTGGGCAAAACCCACTTGCTGCACGCCATCGGCAACTATTGCGCCGCGGCTGGCCTGCACGTGCTCTACGTCTCCTCCGAGGAATTCACCAACGACCTGATCAACGCCATCCGCAACCACACCACGGCCGCCTTCCGCGACCGCTACCGCCGCACCGACGTGTTGCTCGTCGATGACATCCAGTTCATCGCGGGCAAGGAATCCACGCAGGAGGAGTTCTTCCACACCTTCAACACCCTCCACGGCCAGGACAAGCAACTGGTCGTCTCATCGGATCGACCACCCAAGGCGCTGGTCACGCTGGAGGAACGGCTGCGCTCGCGCTTCGAATGGGGACTCACCGCCGACATCCAGCCCCCCGATTTCGAAACCCGCCTCGCGATCCTGCGCTCCAAGGCCGAGCGCATCGGCCGCGCCGTCGACGCGGAATACCTGGAGGTGATCGCCCGCTCCGTGCAGAGCAACATCCGCGAACTGGAAGGAGCGCTGAATCGGGTGCTGGCCTTCAGCGATCTGACGGGCATGTCGCTGTCAG
>JAJRUD010000053.1 GCA_024277995.1 Chloroflexota bacterium | reverse complement strand
GTCTACGATGACATGTTGGCCTGGCGGGAAACCGCGCTCGCGGAGAGCGAAGACGCCGTGCTGGAGCTGGTGGCCGACATCGCCCGTCGTCTCTTCGGCCAGGGCGTTCAGCTCAGCGAGGAGGCACTCAGGGAAACCTTCACCGATGCGCTGGAGCAGGCCAAGGCCCTGGGCGACCTGCGCATTCGCCTCAACCCCGAGGACGCCCGTCGGCTGCAGTCCCATTGGCCCGCGCCCGCCGCAAACGGTCGGCGTCTGGAATTGATCCCTGACGCCGCCATCCTTCCGGGCGGTTGCCTGATCGAGGGTCAGGCGGGCACGCTGGACGCGCGCGTGGGGGTCAAGCTGGAGCGCGTGCTCGAGGCCCTGGCCGACGTTTCACCCGATCCAGAAGAGGTCGCCCCATGATCACCGCCGCCCGGCCGGATCTGGCCCGCTTTCACCGTCGCCTGGCAGGCTTCAACCCCTTCCTGCTCTCGGGGCGCGTCAGCCAGGTGGTCGGATTGACCATCGAGGCGCGCGGCCTGGATTGCCAGATCGGCGAGGTGTGCGAGATCCGCACGGCGCAAGGAGGGGCGCTGCTCTGCGAGGTGGTCGGCTTCCGCGATGAGCGCGCCCTGCTCATGCCCCTGGGCGATATGCAGGGCATCCAGCCGGACAGCCCTGTCACACCCCTGCGCACGCTCTTCCGCGCCCCGGTTGGTGAGGCGCTGTTGGGTCGCGTCATCGACGGCCTGGGGAACCCCATCGATGGGCTGGGGCCGCTGCAGGCGGCCGCCAGCGTCCCGATCTACAATCACGCCCCCCATCCCCTGGAACGACAACCGATTCAGGAGCCCCTGATCACGGGCGTGCGCGCCATTGACGGCCTGTTGACCTGCGGCAAGGGGCAGCGCATGGGTATCTTCGCCGGCAGCGGTGTCGGCAAGAGCACGCTCCTGGGCACCATTGCGCGCAGCTCGCGCAGCGACGTCAGCGTGATCGCCCTGGTTGGTGAACGCGGACGGGAGGTGCAGGAGTTCGTCGAGCGCGACCTGGGGCCGGAAGGCCTGGCACGCTCTGTAGTCGTCGTCTCCACCTCCGACCAGCCAGCCCTGGTGCGGCTCAAGGCGGCCTGGGTGGCCACCACCATCGCCGAGTTCTTCCGCGACCAGGGGTTGGACGTCACCATGCTGATGGACTCCGTGACGCGCTTCGCCATGGCGCAGCGCGAGGTGGGACTGGCCATCGGCGAACCTCCGGCCAGCAAAGGCTATACGCCCTCCGTCTTCGCCCTGCTTCCGAAGCTGCTCGAGCGAGCCGGCACCAGCCAACGCGGCACCATCACCGGCTTCTTCACCGTCCTGGTGGAGGGTGACGATTTCAACGAGCCCATCGCCGATGCCGTGCGCAGCATCCTCGACGGCCACATCACCCTCACGCGCGAGCTCGCGGCGCGCAACCACTACCCCGCCATCGACGTGCTGCACAGCGTGAGCCGCGTGATGCCGGCCGTTACCTCGACCGAGCATCGCGCGCAGGCCGCGCAGACCCGCAAGCTGCTGGCGGCCTATGAGAAGGCACGTGACCTGATCAACATCGGGGCCTACGTGTCCGGCTCGGACCCCATCGTCGACGCCGCGCTGCGGGCGCTCCCTGCGCTTACCGCCTTCCTGCAGCAGGGTCCTGAGTTCTCCGATTTCGAAGCGACGCTGCATCTGTTGCACGCCATAGGCGCCCAGGAGGGGCAAGATGACGCCTGAGTTCTCCCTGCAGCCTGTGCTGGACGTACGACACAGCCGCGTCGAGGCCCTGGAAATCCGCCTGGCCCAGGCGTTGCTTGCCCAACAGCAGGCGCAGGCGCTGCTGGAAGCCTTGCAGGAAAAGCGCGCCCGTGTGCTGGCCGCGCTGCGGCGCGAACAGGCCGGCCCAATGGACATGCCGGCCGTCATCCGCCTGCGGGACAACCTGGCATCGCTGGAGATGCACATCACGCAGCAAGAGCGGGTGCTGGCCGCGGCCACAGTAGAAGTCCAGGCCAGACGGCAGGCGCTGGTGGCGGCCAAGCAGGACGAAGAGACGCTGGAAGTGCTCAAGGAGAAGGAAGCGGTGCGCTTTCGCCAGCGCCTGTCCAAATTGGAGAGCCGCCTCTACGACGACATCTACATCGCGCAAGCCCATCGCCGGGCTCAGCAGGTGGGAGCGAGGTAAGGGGTCATGTTCGATTCTTCTTCGCTGATGCAGACCATGCTGCTCCAGGCGCTGATGGCGCTGATGGAGCGTCAGGTGAGCAGTGGCCCCGCGCCGACGCCCTATTGGGTCACGGCGGGCCCTGCCTTCGGCGCGCCCTCTTTCGCGTCGGGCTCCTTCGAGAGCATCATCCAGCAGGCCTCAGCCCGCTATGGTGTGGATCCACGCCTGGTGCGCGCCGTCATCAAGGCCGAATCCAATTTCAACCCCGGGGCTCTCTCCAAGGCCGGCGCCCAGGGTCTGATGCAGCTCATGCCGGGGACGGCGCGCTCCCTGGGCGTACAGGATCCCTTCGACCCCGTCCAAAACGTCGACGGCGGGGTGCGATTCCTGCGCAGATTGCTCGATCGCTACGAGGGCAATGTGAGCCTGGCACTGGCGGCTTACAACGCCGGCCCCGGCGCGGTGGACCGCTTCGGCGGCGTGCCTCCCTATCAGGAGACACGAACCTACGTAAAACGCGTGCTGGGCCTGATGGGATCCCATCAGGAATGGAGGGCCTGACTGTGACCGACCCCATCTTTTCCGATCCAGCCCTGCGCGACGCCAAGCGTGCCCTCGACGGTCTGTCACTGCGCCAGGAGATCATCGGCAACAACCTGGCCAACGTCGACACCCCGGGCTACCGCGCCCAGCGGGTGGATTTCGAAGGCGCGCTGCGCAGCGCTCGCCGGGGCCGCATCCGCTTGCAGGCCACGCAGCCCGGGCACCTGGCCGCGCCACAACCGGAGGGCACCTACCGGGTGCTGCCGCGGCAAGGAGGTGCATCCAGGGCCGACGGGAACAACGTGGACGTGGACGTCGAACTGGTTCAGATGGCCGAGACGGGCATCCGCTTTCAGGCCGTCAGCCAGTTGGTGCGCAAGAAGCTGCTGCTGTTGCGCACCATAGCTACAGGGAGGTAGTGCATGGAAGGACTTCTTATCATTCCGACCGCCAACGCTCCGCCCAGCGGCGGCCCGCCGCAGCCGGAGGCAGGCGAAGGTGCCTCGGGCGAAGACCCCTTCGCCGCCGTGCTTCAGGACCTGACCGAATGGCAAGAGGGTCAGGGCGAGGCCAGGCCGGCCGACGGGTCACAGCCGGGCTGGATGGCGGTGCCCTATCTGCTGTACGGCATGCTTCAGGCTCCACCGCCGCTTCCTTCCGTGGAGCGGACCAGTTCGCCCGGGGCGGCGGCCGCGCCTCCGGAGAACCCGGCGCGTGCAGCCGCGCTCATCCAGGCCAAGCAGGCCCGGGCTGCCGGCCCGGCCGGCTCGATCAGCAGGGAGCGCATGTTCGCCCTCATGGCTGGTGGCGACCCCTTGGTGAAAGGGGAAGTCGGCATCCCTGGTGAGATAGAACTGCAGCGCGGCCGAGCGAGTGGGGAGCCGGGGCAGCCCGCCGGACCGGCCGCCAGCGCCCAATCCGTACCGTCGGGACGCGTGAAGGTCTTCGACGCTGTCCAGACCCAGGCTGCAGTCGATGCTTGCCCCTCGGGCGAAGCGCTCCCGACCGACGAGTTCGCCGCCGCTGTCGAAGGGCCTGGCCAGGCCTCGCGCCCCGCCGAGCCCCGGCGCACCACCGCTGTGGGTGTTCATCGTTCGACCGCGGCGACACACCCTGCCGCGAGGGTGGCGTCCCTCGATGTCGAGGCTCAGGAAATCGGGATCGACGTGCAGGCGCCCGCACGGGCCGGCCTGGGGGAGAAAGAGGCCCCCGATCCAACCCGGACGCGCGGCATGGCCGCGAAAGCCTTACGCGCCGCGCATGGAGTGGAGACGACATCTGGTGCGGTCGCCGCCGGCGGGGCGCTGCCCGCCGTCGAGCAGGTTCCGGGTTCGCCAGTCGAGAGGGTACATGCCGGCGGTCTTGTGCGCCAGGTGGAAGGAGCGCTGCAGCGAGCCGCGCACGCCGGGCGCAAGTCCGTGCGCTTGAGGCTGGAGCCGGCCTTCCTGGGCCGGGTGGAGCTGCGCGTGGCGCGGCAGGGTGACTCGATGCGGGTGACGCTGCGCGCTGAGCAGGCCTCCACCGGTGCTCTGCTGCAGCAACACCTGGGCGACCTGCGCCAGTCGCTGTCGGGACTGGGGTTCGACGTGGCCTCCGTCACCGTCGAGGGGCATGGCGCCGCCATGGCTCAGCACGGCGGCTGGGGCGAAGGTCGCCCGACGCCGCGACCCGCGCCTGCAAGGCGGCGTCCGCAGGAGCGCTCACCGGTGCCGGAAGAGATCCGTCCCGTGCGCAGCGACTCCTGGTACGTCGACACGCAGGCCTGATCCGCGAGGAGGTGAATAGATGCTCGGTATCACACCCACCACGGGCCCGGCGGCGGCTGCGGCCATCGCCCCCGAATCGCCGCTGGCGGATCCGCTGGCCGGCATGGGGCGCGAGGAATTCATGCTGCTGCTGATGGCTCAGCTCCGCAACCAGAATCCCCTCGAGCCGCTGCAGGACAAGGATCTGATCGGCCAGGTCACCCAGCTCAATGCGCTGGAGGAGCTGCAGGCCATCAAGGCGACGCTGCAGACCATGGCCGGGGCGCGCGGCATCACGGATGCCGCCGCGCTCATCGGCAAGACCATCCAGGCTGAGACGGACGAGGGTTCGATTTCTGGGCAGGTCACTGGCGTCTCCCTGCGCGGCGAGCAAGTGGTGCTCTGGCTCGGCTCCCGACAGGTGCCGCTCTCGTCGGTGATCAAGGTCGAATCGGGAGGCGTCGCATGACCGCTCCCGTTCATCTCGACCCGGGCAAGGCGCTGCAACCTCCGTCGGGCTCGTCCCGCAACGCAGCGCAGACAGACGGTGCCGACTTCGGCCAGGCGCTGGAGCGGGCGCAGGGGCTGCGCTTCTCCAACCACGCCCTGCAGCGTCTGCACAAGCGTCAGATTGCCCTCAACGACGACGGGCTGGCCCGCCTGGCCTCGGCGGTGGAGAAAGCCGAGCGCCGCGGCGGACGCGAGTCCCTGGTGCTCATGGACGATCTGGCCTTCATCGTCAACGTCAAGGACCGATTGGTGGTCACCGCCCTGGATGCCGCAAGCCGCCGCGAAGGCGTCTTCACCCAGATCGACAGCGTGGTGCTCGCCGGGTCCGAGGGAAAGACCGCGTAAGAGAAGGCAAACCGCAATCCGCAGGCCGGCCCTCCTGGAGGAGGCCTGTGGCCCGAAACTCAACAGGAGGCATTCCCATGTTGCGCTCGATGTTCACCGCCATAAGTGCGCTCACCCTGCACCAGAGCTATCTGGACGTGGTGGCTGACAACCTGGCCAACGCCAATACCCCCGGTTTCAAATCCAGCCGCGTCGCCTTCCAGGACCAGTTCGCCCAGTTGCTGGGCGTGGGGTCTTCCCCCACCACAGACTTGGGCGGCATCAACCCCACTCAGATCGGCCTGGGCGCCCGCCTGGGCAGCATCACCCCCGACTTCACTCAGGGCACGCTGCAGGGCACCGGCCGCCTGATGGATCTGGCCATCCAGGGCGATGGCTTCTTCATCTACGCCGAAGGCGCAGTGAATTACTACTCGCGGGAAGGTACCCTGGAGATGGACTCCCAGGGCTATCTGGTCAACGCCGCGACGGGCATGCGCATCCAGGGCTGGCAGGCACTCATGACCAGCGGCTCCATGGGGGCCATCGATACCGGCCAACCCATCGGCGACCTGCAAGTACCCCTGGATTCCACCCTGGCGCGGGCCACGGCCAACAGCGTGCTGGGCGGCAACCTGGATTCGACCGCTGCCACCGGTGACAGCTACGACCTGACGATGGGCGCCTACGACTCGCTGGGGGTGCTGCGCAGCGTGACCGTTCGCTTCACGAAGACGGCTGCCAACACATGGTCCTGGAGCGCCACCAGCGGCGCCACAGGCAGCGGCACGCTCACTTTCGACACACAGGGCCAGTACGTATCCGGCAGCGGCGCCATCACGATCCCCGCCTCGGGAGGCTCCACCGCCTCCGCCGTGACGCTGGACATGAGCGGCATGACGCAATTGGCGATGGCCAGCGATGCCGCCGCCCTGACCCAGGACGGCCTGGCCGCCGGCAGCCTGACCGGCTTCAGCCTGATCTCCAGCACCGGCGAGATCTACGGCTCATACTCGAATGGCCTGCAGGTCCGTCTGGGCCAGGTGGCGCTGGCCACCTTCGTCAATCCCTCCGGGCTGCAGCGGTCCGGCCAGAATCTCTTCCAGATCGGCCTCAATTCCGGCGATCCGGCGGTGGGTGCGGCCGGCAGCGGCGGCCGCGGCACGGTGGCCTCTGGCTACCTGGAGGCCTCCAACGTGGACATGGCCCGCGAATTCACCAACATGATCCTGGCGCAGCGCGGCTTCCAGGCCTCGTCGCGCATCATCACCACCTCCGACGAAATGCTCCAGGAGCTCGTGAACCTGACACGCTGAGGCCGCTGATGCAGGGGTGGGAGCGACCGCTCCCACCCCGATGAGTCTTGACCATGAACACCACGGGACCAACCCCCATCGCGAACGTCTATCGGATCGATGATGCGGGGATGGCCCTGCGCCTCAATCAGCGCATCACGGCCGAAGTGTTGCAGGTGGCCGGGGACCAGGTGCAACTGGTCCTGGATGGAGTTCGCGTGGTGGGGCGGCTGACGACCCCTGATCAGGCCGCCGTGCTGGCGGAAAGGCGGACGGCGCAGTTCATCGTGCGCGGGCGCTCCAAAGGGGTCCTGCGCCTGCAGCTCGTCTCCGCGGGGGGCGGCAACCCCGATACAGCCGTCACTGCCCCGCTGGATCTGGCCCCCGCCCTGCTCGAGCACCTGGGAATCCCCACCGAGGCGCGTAACCTGATCCTGGCGCGCGCTCTGCTCGCGCAAGGGTTGCCGGTGACCGAGGAGACCCTGGAGAGATTGCGCCAGGCGCTGGAAGCCCTGGGCGAGTGGGGAGCGGCGGAGGCCGAGGCGGCGGCCGGCTTGCAGGCGGCCGGTCTGCCGCCGACTCGCGGTTCGATACGCCTGGTCCTGCGCGAACCGGTGACCCTGGCCGCCGCCCTGGGCGCGCTGTTGGGCGGGCTCGACCAGCGAGCCCGACGCGACGCTTCGTTGCGCGGGCGGGCGGCGGCGCGCTGGGCGGATTGGCTGCGCGGCCTGCTGCTGCCCATGGACCGCTCGCCTCTGGAACTCAGCCGCCGCCTGCGCACGCTGCTCTCGGCCTTTGGTCGGCCCCCGGAAGGGGAGCTGGCGCGCCTCGCTCGAGGGCAGCAGGGTGGAGAACTGCTGGAACTCGTGCGCTGGGCGCAGGAGGGGGCACGGGAGTCTGGCGGGGATCTGGGCCGGGCCATCGATGACCTGCTTGACGGCCTGCGGCGGATGCATCTTCCCAACCTGCAGCGCGTGGACGATGCTGGCCGGCGCTGGGTGCGCTTCGAGTTGCCTGTGCTGCCCACTCCCAATCAAAAGCCGCAACACGGATCCGCACCGCGCCCGGCCTACGTACGGGCGCGGATGGAAGGGGCGGAAGGCGAGGAAGGACCCGGAAGGCTCGCCCGCCTGCGGTTGACCATGGAGGTCCTGCCGGGACGCGCGTTGGAAGTGGACCTGGCCTTTGCCGGGGAGCGGGTGGGCGTGCACGTACTGGCCGGCGACCCGGAGTTGCAGCTCGCAGCGACTGAGGCGCTCGCCGGGCTGCGGCAAGGTCTGCAGGGACTGGGGTACGAAGTGCACCATCTGCGGGCCCATCTGGGCTCGCCTGAGGAGCCCGATCCGTTGACGCCCATCGCGGCGAAGCGCGAACTGACCGAGGTCAACGTGGAGGCGTGAATTGAAGGCTGAGAAAGGGGAGGGCGCGATGCGTCGGGCGGTGGCATTGGGGTATGACCCCGATCGGGACGATGCGCCGCGCGTGCTGGCCTCCGGCCAGGGTTCCCTGGCCGAGCGCATTGTTTCCCTGGCGCACCAGCATCACATCCCGCTGCGCGAAGACCCTGAGCTGGCCCGAGCCCTGGCCTCGGTGGAGATCGGCGCTGTCATCCCCCCGGAGCTGTATCTGGTGGTGGCCGAGGTGCTGGCCTACGTGTACCGCGTGCGGCGCAGGTTGGCCGGATAGCCGTGCCCGCTGGCCCTCCCGATGGAAGCCGAAAGCCCGCTGAGGCGTGGAAAGGACATGCGGTCGGCGTGCCCCCGCCGGGGCCTGACGGCCTGCATGCGGCACCCCGTCTCATCGAGGGCTGGAGATCGCTTCGGAGCGTTCTTCGCGGTTCGACGGGGGTCTGGAAGCCCGGGGGATCAGCATACCTTGCCGAGCAAGTCCTTCAACTTGGCCAGCGTTTCCGGCGTGGCCTGGAGAGCCTGACGCGCCGCGGCCCGGTTCTGGGCCTCCACCGCCTGCAGCAGCTCCTGGCGCAGGACGAGCACTTCGCGGGGGGCCTGCACGCCCAGTTTGACCCTGTCGCCATCCACGGACAGGACGGTCACCACGATGTCATCGCGGATGACGATGCTCTCGTCAACGCGTCGCGTCAGGACGAGCACGCTCCACCTCGTTGGATTCTGCGTTCCGTTCGATCAGGATATGGTCTGCGGCGTAGCCTGACCCGCTGAGGATCACCTGGCGGGCGAGCCCCTTCGCCGCGTTGACTGCCAGCGGGCCGAGCAGGTTGGCGCTGATCAGGAGAGAGTCGGGCTGGATGTTCAGGATGCAGAGCCAGAGCAGCGCATCGTCCTGCGGCGTGCCCAGCGCCTGGCGGTCCTCGGGGCTCAGGTTCGGCCGGTACTCGGGGTCGATTTGCCGGGGGTCGATGACCGGAAAGGAGAGCGGCGGCGCGTCCAATGACTGCAGCACACCCATGCCCTCCTGCTCGTCGATCCACTGCAGGATGAAGTGCTTCCAGTCCGGCGCGCCCACCAGGCCCTCGGGAAAAGTCAGCAACATACCCTGGGGCGCGAGTGGGTGGCGAGCCGTATAGGGGCGCTGGGATTGGATCACCTGCCGCCCGCGGCCCGTCTCGCGATTGATGAGCAAAGGCCCGAGCATGTTGGCCGTGACGGAGTGCGGCTCGGCCTCCATGGTGAGGATCACCAGCGGGACCAGGACCCCGGGGTCATCGGCGCCCAGCGCCTGCAGATCGCCCTGGCTCACGTCGAAGGCGTAGTCGGGGAGCCAGAGGTGCGGGTCCCCGACGATGAGCGCCAGGCCCTCCACGTCGTGGCAGTGCAGCAGCGCCAGAGACGGCGCTTCAGCCAGGGGTTCCAGCGTGAAGTGCTGCCATTCCGGGTAGCCGATCAGGCCGTCGGGGAAGTGGAGTTCCAGCGCTTCCACGGGGGCCGATGCCTCTGCTTCTCCCAAGAGGTCCACCTTTCCGGCTGTGTGTGCCAAGGTCGTGCTCCCCTCACCCCAGCATCTCGAAGAGGTTGGGCAGGTTGAGGGTCCTGCGGCCGGCCTCCAGCACGGCTTGATAGATGGTCTCCTGCTGGCGCAGTTGGGAGATGGCCTCGGCCAGGCTGAGGTCCTCTTTCTGCGAGAGCAGGGTCTTCAGGGTCCCCTGCGATTCCTGCATGCGATCCAGTGCGTGCTCCACCTGCCGCTGGCGGGCGCCGTTGGCGGTGCGCGCCAGACTCACACCCTGCTGGGCGGCCTGCAGATCGCTGAGCGCCGCCTGCAACTCGCCTTGATCGTTGTTGTTGAGCGCGTCGCGGGCCCGGATGAGCGCCGCGAAGAGAGGGGAGAAGGTGGCGTCGCCGTCGACGTTCACGGTCACTGTCTCTCCGGGTCCCAGGGCGTGGCGGATGGTGCCGTTGTCGCCGGCATAAGACACGCTGTCCGGTGTGCCGGAGACCAATGAGAAGGGCTTGCTGTTGATGCGGTAGCCGGCAAAGAGGTATTTCCCGCCGTGGGTGCTGTTGGCGACGTCCAGCGCTTCCTGCAGCAGTCCCTCCATCTCGGCCGCGATACCCTGGCGCTCTTGCGGCCCCAGGGTATCGGGCAGGCCCTGTTGGCTGAGGGTGATGGCGCGCGTCGTCAGATCGGTCATGGCCTTGAGCGCCGTTTCGCTGGCCTGCATCCAGGCGACGCTCTCCTCGGCCACCTGCACATAGGCCTGGCTGGCTTGCAGTCCGGCGCGCAGGCCCAGCACGGCCGCCGCCAGGCTGGGGTCGTCAGAAGGCCGCGCCAGCTTCTTCCCCGATGACACCTGCTCGCGCAATTGCGCGATGCGCGACAGGTTCTCCTGCAGGTTCTGGACGGCGTCGTCGAAGATCATGCGGTGGGTCACGCGCATGGGCAGCCTCCGATGGGTATCTGGGTCAGCATCTGGCGGGAGCCCGCTCCTCGTGTTCTTCTCATGCTGCCTCTTCCTGCGGCTGGCCTCATCGTCCGACGATGCCCATGCCGTTGATCACACGGTCGAGCATCTCGTCGACAGCGGTCATCAGCCGGGCGGCGGCCTCGTAGGCCCGCTGGGACTGGACCAGATTGGCGGCCTCTTCGTCCAGCGACACGCCGGTCACGGACTCGCGCTGCATTTCCAGCGCCTCGGCGACCAGACTGCGGTCGCGGGCGAAGATCTCGGCCTGGCGCACGGCCAGGCCCAGCGCGGCCACCTCGCCCTGCAAATAATCGCCCAGAGTGGCCGTGCCGCCGTTCATGAGAGTCTCCTGCTGCACGCTGGCGATCTGCTCGGCGACGCTGCCATCGCCCGGAGAATCGGGGCCCGCGGCGGCCGCGATGTTGACCGGATCATCCACCGCCGCGCTGAGCCGGATGGAGAGCGCGTCCCCTCCGCTGAAGAAGTCGAGCCCGGTGGTGTTGTTCAGGCCGTAGCCCGACTGGTGCAGGGCGTTGACCCTGCTGATGAGCGCCGCGACCATGGCGTCCAGCCCGGCTCTGCGGGCGGGGATGTCGGAATCGCGCACCTGCAGCAGGCCGGCCAGCTCGCCGCTGGGGGGCTGGAAAGCCCGCCCGTCCTCCCAGGTGATGGCAGCCATGTTGTCGTTGCCGGGATCGGGCGTGGTGGTCAGGCGGAAGACGCTGCCTCCGACCACCAGCGCGTGGCCGCCGATGGAGACCAGCATTTCGCCGTTCTCCTGCGGGGCGGTGGTGATGCCTGTCAGCCCCGCCAGGCGATCCAGCAGCCGATCGCGCTCATCCAGCAGGTCGTTGGGCTGCTGTCCCGTGCCGAGCACGTTGGCGATTTCACTGTTCAGGCGCGCCACCTGCTCGGCGAGCTGATTGACCTCCTGCACGCGCTGGACGATCGCCTGATCCTGGTCGCCGCGCAGGCGCTGCAGGGCGATGGCGCGGCGTTGAAAGGCTGCTGAGAGCTCCTCGCCCCGCTGACGCAGGTCGAGCCTGCGGGCAAGATCGGAGGGATCGGCGCTCAAGGCGCGCCATCCGGACCAGAAGGCCTCCAGGCGCGTGCTCAGGCCCTGTTCCCCCGTTTCAGCCAGGGTGGCCTCGACCTGCATCAGGGCCTGTTGCTGGATCTGGTAGCGGGCGGCGGCCGAGGATTCTTCACGGAAGCGGCCGTCGAAGAACTCCATGCTGAAGCGGCGCACCTTTTGTACCATCACCCCCATGCCTACCTGGCCGGCAAAGGGGGCCGGGTGCAGGCCCGGCGGCGCAAAGGGCGGTCCGGGACTGAGCACGGCCTGCTGGCGTCGATAGCCCGGCGTGTTGGCATTGGCGACGTTGTGTTCCGTCACCTGGATGCTGTGTTGCTGGGCCAGCAAGGCGCGCAGCGCGATTTGGATGCCGGAGAAGAGGTTAGGCATCGGGAAGCCCGCCTTTCATGCCCACCCCTCCAGGCTGTAGCTCGTTGAGGGGGTCTTGGCGGGTTGGGCGCCGGGGGGCAGGTAGCCCTGGGGCAACGCGTCCAGGGATAGCAAGAAGGCGCGCACGGCTTCCACGCGGCACAGCGCGCTCTCCGCCAGCGCGCGGTTCCCCGTGTTGATCTCCCGCACCTCGCGCGCCAGGGCGCGGATCCCGTTGCGCAGGCGCGAGATGCGGCGCACGGTGCTCGTGGAGGCGCGCCTGCCGGCGCTGAGTTCGGAGAGGGCATTCGTCGTGATGCCCCCCACCCAGGTGTCGTGCAGTTGCCGGCGAGACTGCGCCAGGCTCTCCAGGTCCCTGAGCACCCCTTCCTTCTGTTGCACGAGCGCCGTCAGCGCGGGCACGTCGTTCATGGCCAGGGCCTGGCGTTCGGCTTTGGTGACTACCAGCAGGGATTGATAGGCGCGAAACTCGCGCACCATCACGTCTTCCAGGGTCGCTAACAGGGCTTGTGTGTCGTCGCCAACCTGCACCGTACTACCTCCTGCGGGGCAGCCTCCACGTGCAGGGCTACCCCAGGCCGATCCTGCGCAGCAACCTGGCTGCCAGGGACTTGTATGGGATTTCGTATACCCCCTCTTCGATCTGCTCGCGAATGGACTGCACGCGCTCGGCGCGCACCTCAGGGGCTGCATCCAGCGCATGGCGTGCGCGTGCCAACTGACGCGCCCGGTCGGAGAGCGCGGCCTGATCGCCGGCGCGGGTGCGTTCGGCGGTCGCTCCATCGCGCCGCTCGGAGGTGACTCGCTCCAAAGGCTGTGCGCCCTCGGTCTGTTTGCGGGCCAGCGGGTCAAGTCCGTGATTCTCGACTTTCATCGTCACCTTGCCTCCCGATGCCAGGGTTAACGGGGGCCGATTCCCCTACATTAATATCGGCCCCGGGCCCCGGATCTTTATCCCCTGCGCATGCGGATGGCCTGCGAGAGCATCTGGTCGGTAAACTCAAAGGTCCGCAGGGACATCTCAAAGGCCCGTTGCAGCGAGATCATGTGCGTCATTTCCTGCGCCAGGTTAACGTTGGAGGCCTCCAACGCGTTGCCGACGATCATTCCCAGCCCCGCGGTCGCGGGGGTGCCGCTTTGCGGCGTTCCGGAGACCTCGGTCTCGAGCCACAGATTCTGACCCTGACCCTGCAGGCCGGAGGGGTTGGCAAAGCGCGTCAACTGGATTTCTCCCACCTGGGACCAGATGTCTCCCTGGCGAACCATGACTCCTCCGTCGGGGTTCACGTGGATCTGCAGGGCGTCGGTCGGGATGGAGCCGGTCCAGACCAGTCGGTACCCGTCCGCGGTGACGATCTGGCCATCGGCGTCCAGGCGAAACTGGCCGTCGCGCGTGTAAGCTGTACTGCCGTCCTCGAGCCTGACAGCGAAGAACCCTTCGCCCTGAATGGCGAGGTCGAGCGGGTTCTGGCTGGGGCGCAGCGAGCCCTGGTCCATCAGGCGCTGGGTGGCGCGGATGCCCACGCCTGATTCTCCGCTTTCTGTGAGCAGCTCCTGGAAATTGGCGCGCGTGCGCTTGAAGCCGATGCTGTTGACGTTAGCCAGGTTGTTGGCCACGACATCCAGGTCCATGAATCGTGCCAGCATGCCGCTGCGTGCCAGGTGCAGGATCTGGGTGATGGAATTGGTCATGGTATGCGCTCCCGGCGGCTTACAGCCGCCCCAGCGTTGAAAGGGCCCGGCCGAGCAGGTCGTCCTGCACCTGCACCAGTTGCTGGGCGGCCTCGTAGGCCCGCGCCACAGCGACCATCTGGGTCATCACCTGGGCCGGATTGACGTTTGAAGCCTCCAGGTAGCCCTGCAGCACCTGGCCCGGCTCGTCGCCGCTGGGGGCGCCCAGGGCGGTGAAGGTGTTGTCGCCGGCCCGCTCCAGCTCCGCGGCCGGATCCTGGAAGGCCGCCAACCCCAGCACGGTGACCTGGGAGCCGTCCACCTGCAGCGCACCGTCAGGCGTCACGAAAAGATCGCCCTCGGGAATGCTGATGCGATTGCCGTTCTGATCGAGCACGAAGTAGCCGTCCACCGTTACCAGGTTCCCCTCGCTGTCGCGGGTGAAGCGACCGTCGCGCGTGTAGCGCTCGCCCTCGGGAGTCTCCAGGCGGAAGAAGCCGCTGCCCTGAATGGCGAAGTCGAAGGGGTGGCCGGTCTGGCGCAGGCCGCCGTCGCTGAAATCGGAGCCCTCCGGGCCCGGCGCCACGCCCAGCCCCATTTCGCCCACCAGACGCGGCCGCCCCAGGGCGTCCATCTCAGCCGGGGGCTGGCCGACGGGGACCTGCATGAAATCCATCAGCGGCAGCAGGAGCTGCTTGAAGCCGGGGGTGTCGATGTTGGCCACGTTATGGGCCAGCGCGCTTTGGCGCGCCAGGCCGGCCAGCATGGCCGAGGCAGCGGCGTATAGACCCTTGATCATCGGGACATCTCCTCGTTTCTGGCCTGGACGCCCAGGATCAGGCGCACTTCCTGACGTGTGATCCCCAGATGGCGGGCGATGTCGACCTGCGACATGCCTCCGGCGGCCATGGCCGCGGCAACCTGGGCGCGATCGGCCTGGTCGCCCGCCGGGTCGGGAGCCTGCGGGCCGCGGCGGGTGGCGTCGAGCAAGACCTGGAAGTCAGCCTGCGCCAGCGTTCCGCTGGGCGCGACCGGGCGCTCGGGGTCCTGTTCCGCAGTGACCAGCGCCCGCAGCTCTTTCTCAATGGGTTCCAGGCGCTGCGCCTGCCCTGCGCTGCCCTGCGCCAGCGCTGCCTCGCGCGCCAGCGCCACCAGGTGCAGCGTGTCGTTGAGCAGGTTGCCGGAGATGCGCGTCACGGCCTACCCACCTCCTGAGACAGGGAACGGACGGCGCCTGGATGGGGAGAGCGCCCCTCGCGCATCCGGCCATTGGACGGTATCGCCTTCTCCTGCAGGATGGCGCGCAGGGTCATCACCGCCGCGGCGTGGATCTGACAGATGCGCGATTCGGACACGCCGAAGACCACCCCGATCTCCTTCATGGTCAGGCCTTCGTGGTAATAAAGCGCCAGAATCTGCTGTTCGCGCTGAGGCAGGGCCTCGAGCGCCTCGATCAGGCGGCCCTGCAGTTCCTTCTCCATCAGGGCTTCCGCCGGGTCGAGCTGATCTTCGTCGGGCAGCATCTCGTGGAGCGAGGCCTCCTCCTCGGTCACGCCGGCCTCGTCCAGGGAGAGGATCATGTGGCTGGCGTCGGTGAGCGCCTGGCGCAGCTTCGCCAAGTCCAGCTCCATGTGGCTGGCGATCTCCTGCTCGGTGGGGGCGCGCCCCAGTTCGGCCCAGAGGGTGTTCACCGCCTGTTGCGCGGCGCGCGCCCGCTGGCGGGCGCCGCGCGGCAACCAATCCTGGGAGCGCAGATAGTCGAGCACCTGGCCGCGAATACGGAGGGCTGCATAGGTGCTGAAGCGCGTGCCGCGCGCCGTGTCGAAGCGGTCGACGGCGTCGATGAGCCCCAGCAAACCGGCGCTCACCAGGTCCTCGTATTCAGCCGAGGCCTGGCGCAGCACCCCCAGCCGCCCCAGGACGTAGTGGACCAGAGGTACATAGCGCAGGATGATGGCCTCGCGCAGGGCCGGATCGCGGCTGGCCGCGTAGCGCTGGATGAGGGCTGTATCTTCGCGTTCCGTCACGATACCCCGCCTGTGGTTGCGGACAGAGGAACCCGGAAGATGAGGGACACAGCACCCAGGTCCCCGATACTATGCAGGGAGGCCGTCCATGGCGCTGGAAGATGGCCCCTCACGCCCGCCATTCGGACCCTCCCTCGCCTGGCGTTTCCTGCGCCACCTCTTCCAGTTGGAGCCGCAGCGTGCGCAGCAGGCCGTGAGCAACGTGCCAGTTCAGGGCCCAGAGCAGCAGGCCCAGGGCGAGCAGCGCGCTGCCGCCGCGCAGGGCGACGTCCCACCAGGTGGCCCCGGCCATCAAAGAGCGCACGGTCACCACCGCTCCCACCAGGACCAGCACCAGGCGAGCCAGTGTGATCGAGGTCTCGAGGAGCGCCGGGAGCCGCGCGGGCTGCATTTCATTATCGGGTGCTGTGGGCTGTCGGGGATCGCTCATGACTTCCATGATCCTTCGAGCAGTGCGCGGGCGAGTGCGCCGCTCCGTCCTGCCTGCAGGCCGTGCAGCGCCTGCGGGCCGTGGCTGGTGTAGAGCAGCGGAAGCCGACTGCGCCACAAGAAGTTGAAGAGTGCCCCGAAGGAGGTCGTTTCATCCAGGTGGGTGGCGACCGCCCCGTCGGGCCGGAAGGGTGCAAAGGCGGCCAGCATCTGGTGCAGATCGGTTTCCTTGCACGTGGCGGGTGCCAGCAGATAGAGGGCCCGGTTCGATAGGGCGGACAGGTAGCCGCCCACCTCGGCCACTTCGTCCTCGCGCAGGGGGTTGCAGCCGGGCGTGTCGACTAGGATCAGGTCGGCCTCACTGCATTCGGCCGCCTGCTGTGCCAGTTCGTGAGGCGTATAGGCCAGGCGCAGCTCGACGCCCAGAGGCTCGCTGAAGGCGCGCGCCTCAGCGATAGCCCCGGCATGATGGGTGTCGGCACAAATCCAGACGACCTGCTGTCGCGCGCCGTGGCCGCGCTGTGCCGCCAGCTTGGCAGCAATGCTGGTCTTGCCCGAACCGCGCGCTCCGATCAGGCAGATGGTGCGATGGGCGGAGAGCAGCGCTTCGCCGCGGGTGCGCAACCGGGCGGCGAGCTGCCCCTGCAGGTAGGCCCGCACGCGGCGGTCCTCAATCAGGCCCTGCGGTCCCATGGTCTGGGCGCAGACCCCGAGGATGTCGTCTACCAACGAGGCCTCCACGCCCTGTGTGATCAGCCGCTGGCGGTATGCGGAGAGCGTAGTCGAGCCGGAGGCGGACCGCGGCGGCACTGCCCGGTCGCCGCGTCTGGCCTTCAGCCTGGCGATTTCCGCTGCCAGGGCGGCAGCATTGGAAATGGAGGCGGTGGGGGATCTGAGCGCCGTGCTCGCTCCTGAGGCACCTGCTGGAGCGAATCCTGCGGGAGGCATGGCCACCACCTCCACGCCCTTGCCGCGCCAGACCTGCCATGCCGGGCCATCGTGGACCTGACGCACTGAAACCACCAGCGCCTCGGGGCCCAGCTCTTGCTGTACGGCCTGCAGTGCGGCGAGCATATTGGGGGCGCGGAAGGTTCGTGTGGTCATGATAGGGCTCACTTGTACTCGCTACGGATGTTCCACCATGCCATGGGCCTGCACTTTGACTCCGGCGCTGACCTCGGAGAAGGCCATCACCGCCAGATTGGGCAGCGAGCGCTCGATCAGCCTGCGGAATGCCAGCCGCAGCTCGCGAGCGCAAAGCAGGACGGGCGGGAAACCCTCTCGCGCCAGCCGCTCCATCTGCTCGCCGGTCCGGTTGAGCACCGCCTGGCCGAAGGATGGCGCCAGGTTGAACCCCAGCCCGCGCTGGGTCTGGCCGAGAGCCTCTTTCAGGGCCGACTCGAGTTCGGGGGAGAGCGTGAAGACGTGCAGCGTGCCCTGACTATCGCGATACATATTGGAGATGGTGCGTGCCATGGATTGGCGCACGGCCTCGGCCAACACATCCGCGTCGCGCGTTGCGCCGGCATGGTTGGCCAATACCTCCAGGATGCCGGCCAGATCGCGGATGGGGATGCGCTCCTGCAACAGGTTGCGCAGCACGGCCTGCACTTCGCCCAGGGACAGCAGGTCCGGCACCAGGCCCTCGACGGCTGCCGGGCGCTCCTGCTTGATGCGCTCCAGCATTTCGTGGACGTCCTGTCGACTGAGCAGTTCGGGGGCGTGGTTGCGGACGATCTCGGTTAGGTGTGTGCTCAGCACCGTCAGCGGGTCCACCACCGTGTAGCCCATCAGCTCGGCGCGCCCCTTGTCGCCTTCGCTGATCCAAATGGCCGGCAGTCCGAAGGCGGGCTCGGTGGTGGGCTGGCCGGGCAACGCCTCCTCCGCGCCGGACCCGGGGATCGCCAGGTGGCGCTCAATGCGCAGTTCGCCGCGCGCCACTTCCTCACCGCGGATCTTGAGCAGATACTCATGGGGCGCCAGGCGCAGATTGTCGCGGATGCGCACCATGGGCAGCACCAAGCCCAATTCGTTGACGATTTGGCGGCGGATGGAGGTGATGCGGCGCAGCAGGTTGTCCGCCTGCTCTTCGCTCACCAGAGGGATCAGGCCGTAGCCGATCTCCAGCTCCATCGGATCCACCACCAGCATGGCCAGCATGTCTTCGGGTCTCTCCTCCGCTTCGGGGACCGCCTCGGGCACCTCCAGGGCGGCCCGCTCCTGCGAGCGGTGGATCAGGAAGGCTGCGCCGCCCAGCGTGCCGCCTACCAGCAGGAAGGGCAGCTTGGGCAGGCCGGGCACCAGGGCCAGCGCGCCGACGATGACCGTGGCCGCCAGCATGGCGTTCAGGTTGGAGAACTGGCCCGCCATCTCATTGCCCAGCGAGCCCTCGGAGGCGCTGCGGGTGACGATGAGGCCGGTGGCGGTCGAGACCAGGAGGGCAGGGATCTGGATGGCCAGGCCGGCCCCGATGGTGAGCAGCGTATAGGTCTGCATCGCCTCCATGAAGGAAAGATTGCGCTGCCACATGCCGATGGCGAAGCCGCCGAAGATGTTGACCAGCACCACGGCCACGGCGGCGATGGCGTCGCCGCGCACGAACTTGCTGGCGCCGTCCATCGCACCGTAGAAATCGGCCTCGATCTCGATCTGCCGCCGGCGGGCGCGAGCCTGCTCCTCGTCGATCAGCCCGGCGTTCAGATCAGCGTCGATGGAAAGCTGCTTGCCGGGCATGGCGTCCAGCGTGAAGCGGGCCGAGACCTCGGCCACGCGCCCCGCGCCGTTGGTGATGACCACGAACTGGATGATCATCAGGATCAGGAAGATCACCACGCCCACCACGTAATTCCCGCCCACCACCAGATCGCCGAAGGTGGCGATGACCTTGCCGGCGTTCCCCTGCAGTAGGATGAGCCGGCTGGCAGCCACGTTGATGCCGACGCGGAAGAGGGTGATGAGCAGCAGCGCGGTCGGGAAGACGGAGAATTCCAGCGGCCGGCTGATGTACATGGCGGTGAGCAGCACGCTCAGGGAGAGCGCCAGGTTGAGCGCCACCAGCAGGTCGACGGCCAGCGGCGGCAGCGGGACGATCATCAGGCCGACGATGACCACCAGGGCGACGGCCATGAACGCGTCGCGCGAGCGCAACAGGGTGCCCAGGCCGACGGCGGGTGCGGCGGAGGTCTGAGAGGTCATGGCTCCCCTTCCGGTTCAGCGAGGCCGGGAGGCTGCACGCTGGGGGGCGGCGCCAGCGTGCGGCCTGCCGGGGCCCGACGCCCACGTTCGCCTTGCAGGCCGTAGACGTAGGCCAGCACCTCGGCCACCACTAGGTAGAGCTCGGGCGGTATCTCCTGGTCGACCTCCACCGTGCGGTAGAGGGCGCGCGCCAGAGGGATGTTCTGCAGCACTGGAATGCCGTGCTCGTTTGCCAGCGACACAATGCGTTCGGCGATCTTGTGGGCACCCTTGGCCAGCACTGTGGGCGCCGCCATGCCTTCGGGGTCGTAGCGCATGGCGATGGCCAGGTGGGTGGGGTTGGTGATCACCACGTCCGCTTCGGGGACGCGCGCCATCATGCGCTGGCGGGCCAGACGCCGCTGCTGCTGGCGGATGCGGCCGCGCAGGAAGGGGTCGCCTTCGGTGCGCTTGAACTCCTCTTTGATCTCCTCGCGAGACATGCGCAGCGAGCGCGTGAACTGCCAGCGCTGATAGCCGTAGTCGGCCAGGGCCAGCATCAGGTAAACGCCGCCCACTCGCAGCGCCAGGGTGTAAGCCAGGCCTGCCCATTGGACCAGCGCGGGTCGCAGGTCCATGCGTCCCAGGTCCAGCAGCGCCGTCGCCCGGCTGCGCAAGAACCCGTAGGCCACCCAACCGATGATGGTCAGTTTCAAGACGGCCTTGATGAACTCGGCCAATCCCTGCGCGGATACCAGCCGTCGCAACCCGGCCAGCGGGTCCAGCCTGCTGAAGTCGACCCAGGGGCGTTTGCCGGCCCAAAGCAGGCCCGTCTGCAGCACACTGGCCGCGACGCCGGTCAGGAGCAGCCCGAAGACGACCATCCCGAGATCGATGGCCAGGGGTAGCATCCCGGGAAGCAGCGCCGTCCGCATCCATTGCGCATCGGGGCGCCCCAGCGCCAGCGAGGCGGCACTGCTCAGCATCAGGTTGCTGATGTCCTGCAGCACGCGGCCCCCTGGGCCACGCAACAGCAGCACGCCTACCAACAGGGCCGCCGCCGCGTTAAGCTCGCGGCTGTAGGCCACCTGGCCTTCCGCGCGGGCATCGGCGATGCGTCTCGGGGTCGGGGCTTCGGTGCGCTCGCTCATGGTCTATCAGACTCCCAGGATGCTCAGGGTGCGTTCGCCGAGAGCCTGGAAGAGGGAGGTGAGCGACGGCGCCAGCGCGGCCAGGGCCAGCGCCAGGCCCACAAGTCCCACGGCGAGCTTGAGCGGCAGGCCCAGGAAGAAAACCTGCACCTGCGGGGCCACGCGCGCCAGCAGCCCCAGGGTCAGGTCGGTGAGCAGCACTGCTCCCAGCACCGGCAGGGCGAGCTGGACGCCAACGGTGATCAGTTGCGCGCTCATGCGAACGAGCGTCTCGGAGGTGAACTGGGGCAGGGGAGCGTTGAGCGGCACCAACTGGAATGTGCGCGCCACCCCCAGCAGGAAGGAGAGATGTCCGTTGATGGCCAGGAAGTACAGCGTGGCTATCATGACGAAGAAGTTGTTGATCACCGACCCGGTGTTCTCGAAAGTCGGGTTGATGATCTGCCCGGCGCCGAAGCCGCTGCCGATGCCCATCAGATCACCCGCGATCTGCACCGCGCCGAAGGTCAGCGCGGCACCGAAACCGGCCATGGTTCCGATCAAGGCCTCGCGGCCCATGGCGAAGCCGAAGGCCGCAGCGGGCAGCGCGGCCGCGTCCGACGGCAGTGGTTGCCAGGGCAGCATCGCCAGCCCCAGCAGCAGTCCGAGCCCCACCTTCACGGGGTTCGGGACCAGGCGGCCGCCCAGCACGGGGACGTGCACCAGGACGGCCAGGATGCGCGTCACGGCGAGAAAATAGAGTTGGGCCTGTGCAACAGAAACGCTCACGATGGGTGTCTCCCGATCGCTATCAGGATATTCGGCGAGCGGTTGAGTGTCAGTAAAGGATGGGTGAAGCGGTCCTAAAGGGGGCGTAAAAACAGCCGAGGGGCCTCAAGTCTGCCCGCTCTTCGTCGAAGGGCCTGCAGGGCGTGCAGGGGGAGGGAAAGGCGAGTGCCGCTGCCGATCGCCGGTCAGGTTTCGGTCCCCGACGGCGCGTCGGGCGGCAGCGAGGGTAGATTGGAATGGGAAGCCGGAGAGGCTTTCTTGCGGCGGCTTTCGGCGAGCGTCACTTCGGGATAGACGTTGACGAAGGCCTCCACCACCCGCGGATCGAAATGCGAACCCGAGTCCTGCACAATGCGCTCCAGGGCCACCTGGTGCGGCTCCGGTCGCTTGTAGGGGCGCCAGGAGGTGATGGCATCGAAAGCGTCGGCCACGGCGAAGATGCGCGCCTGCAAGGGGATCTGCGGCCCGCTCAATCCGTGCGGGTAGCCCTTGCCGTTCCATTTCTCATGGTGGTGGAGTACGATGGGCAGTGCGCCCTGGAGGAACTCCACCTCGTGCAGGATGGTGTAGCCCAGGGTGGGATGTTTGCGCATGATACCCCATTCATCGGGCGACAACGGTCCGGGTTTGCGCAGGATGGCGTCCGGAATGCCGATCTTGCCCACGTCGTGGAGCATGGCCCCCCATTGCAGTGCCTCCATCTCCTGCTCGTTCATCCCCAGCTCGCCGGCGATGGCCATGGTGTAGCGGATCACGCGCTCCGAGTGTTCTTCGGTCTCGGTGTCGCGCATGTCCAGGGCGCGCGAGAGGGCGGCCAGAGTGGCGCGATAGGCGCGCTCGAGCTGCTCGCGGCGCGTGCGTTCGGCCTGATAGATGGTGCGCAGGTCGCGCGCGTAGCTCACCAGTTGCGCCTCGACCATGGCCAGCCGCTGATCCGTGCCGGGTGTGGCGCCTTGCTCAGGGATTCTCTCCGCCTCCATACCTACCTCATCCTCAATTGATGGTCTTCACGCGTAAGGCCTGCTCCAGCTTCTCGGCCAGCAGTGCGACGTCGAAAGGCTTCAGCACGAAATCGCAGGCGCCGCTTTGCAGCGCCTGTTGCACGACTTCCCTGAAGCCCAGCGCCGAGATGGCCACCACGGGTGTGGCGGCGGCAGTGGGCATCTCCTTCAACCGGCGCAATAGATCCAGGCCGCCCATCCCCGGCAGGAACAGGTCCAGCACCACGGCGTCGGGGGATGTCTCGCCGGCAAGGCGCAGTGCCGTGGCGCTGTCTCCCGCGGTGCACACACCGTAGCCGAAGCGCCGCAGGGCCAGGCGGACCAGGTCGCGCAATACAGGGTCCGCCTCCACCAGCAGTACCTGGGCCTTCAGATGGCTGGACTGTGCCAAGGATGCGTCTCCCTCCACGGTCAAGGCAGGTTGGCCAGGCTGGCGAAGGTGCTGGCGGTGAAGGCCAGCAGTTGCTGCCCCATCCAGGATCCCAGCAACACCAGCACTACGCCGATGGCCAGGATCTTGGGCACGAAGGTGAGGGTCACTTCGTTGATCTGGGTGGCGGCCTGGAAGAGGCTGATCAGGCTGCCGACCAGCAGGCTCACCAGCAGCACTGGCGCTGCGATGGCCAGCGTCACCATCAGCGCGTTTTGCGCCAGGCCGATCACATAGGCTTCGGTCATGCTCACCTCCGAAGAAAGGGGTCCTCACCCGCTAACTGAAGCTCATCAGCAGCGAGCGCGTCACCAGGTACCAGCCGTCCACCATCACGAAGAGCAGCAGTTTGAAGGGCAGCGAGATCAATGAGGGAGGCAGCATCATCATCCCCATGGACAGCAGCACGCTGGAGATCACCATGTCGATGATCAGAAAAGGC
>JAJRUD010000052.1 GCA_024277995.1 Chloroflexota bacterium | reverse complement strand
GGTCTCCCGAGAGACTTTTCACGAACGGCTGCGATCCTTTCGCGGGGAGATCAAGGGCATCCTGGCGCGCGAGCGCTTCCTGGCCGGCATCGGCAACGCTTACGCCGACGAGATCCTCTGGGAGGCGCGGATCCACCCCTACCGCAAGCGGCCCACCCTGGACGAGGAGGAGGTCGGTCGGCTGTACGCGGCGATGCGGCGGGTGCTGAACGAGGCCATCGAGGAGGTGCGGCGGGCGATGGGCGAAGAGGTGCACCTCAAGCCGCGCCACTTCTTCAAGGTCCACCTGCGCGCCGGCGAGACCTGCCCGCGCTGCGGGGGTCGCATCTCGGAGATCCGCGCCCGACGCAGGGTGACCAATTTCTGCCGCGAGCCTCACCTAATCGAAGTGCGGTGGGCCGCTGCTGGCCGCTATCCTCGCCCCCCTTCCCAGCAGTGCAGAACGAGCCATTCTAGGCGGTTGGCCGCTGCGCTCAATCTGGCGGCGCCAGCAGGACCTTGATATCCAGCCATGCCACCCAGGAGGGGCTCTCCACCGTTTCAACCCGCAGGTAGCGGACGGTCCAGTCGCCGGCGACCTCCAGCACATCGCCCCATGCCGTCTCCCCACGCAACTCGGCCAGCACCTCTGTCGGAGGAGAGGTCAGCCCGCCCAGGATGCGGTGGAATGTGGAGCCGGGAGGGTCCTGATCAACCCACAGGCGCAATCCATCGATGCGCGTGGGCGCCCCCAAATCGACCTCGATCCACTGAGGGGCGCTGCCACCTGAGACTCAGCCTGAGTCATCCGTGACGCCATCGATGGCCCGCTCGGGGCCCAACCCCGGCTGGCTCTGTGAGGCTCTTGCATGCGGCGACGAGCCAGCGGGGCCGGGCGTCGCATCTGACACTGCGCCGCCAGCCGGGCACAGGGCCTCGGCGCCGGAAGCGCAGTATTCCTCTTTGCCGCCCACCATGGTCGTCTCGACCTGGGTGTCCTTGATCTGCAGGGGGTCTACGGCCGTGGGATCGGCGGAGATCACGATCAGATCAGCGCATTTTCCGGCCGTCAGGCTGCCGACCTCCGTATCCCGGTCCAGCGCGTAGGCGGCGTTGATCGTCATCATCTTCAGCACCGTTTCGACAGGCAGCGTTCGCGATGCCAGATAATCCGGCGGGGCGCAGAGTGTGCCGTCATCTGCCAATGAGTAGCGCGTGGTTTGGGAGAGCATATCCAGCAAGGGATTGCCTGTTCCCACCCAGGGTTCATCCCCATGCCAGGCCACCGGAAGACCGGGGTTGGCGGCGATCAATTCAGGCCTGCGCCATGCGCGCTGGGTGCAAGACGCGCTGAAAGGAAAGCTCTCGCAAACGCGCTTGTAGCCGAAGACCACCGGCAACACACCGATCTGCGCGTCGCGCGGCAGCAGGTCGTCGCGGATGACGGAATTGTGGTCAATGCGATGGCGCAAGGGATTGCCAGCGTCACCGAGCACAGCCAGGGGCCAGAACAATCTCTTCATCGCTACCTCCCTCCTCATCGCCATCTCGCTCTCCATCAATCTCACGAACCACCTTTCAACAGTGGGCTCGAAGCCCCTGGACATTCCTGGATCCCGCGGGACATTCGAGATGAAACCCGCCACATGGGCTCAGTAGATGCAACCCGCCTCCTGCACGGTGGGCCGTGCCGAGGCGCCGGCCTCGTTGAAGGCCTCCGCGCCGTAGGTGTAGGGGCCGCCGTAGGGCGGGTTGTCCGTGTAGCCTGTCTCATTCGCTCCTAGCGTGGCGATCAGGTTGCCGTTGCGGTAGACGCGGTAGCCGTCTTCGTTGTCCGCCACGTCGATCCAGCTAAGCGTCACCGTGTACGCCTGGTCGTTGCACACGCGGTTGCCGATCCCGAGCTGCCCCGGCGCCTGCGGTGGCTTCTGCCGCGCAGTGATCTCGATGGTCACGAACTTCTCCACCTCCTCGACGGCGTTCGAAGCGCGCAGGCTGTACGTCGTGGTCTGCTGCAGACAGGCGTCCTCCGCCTCCAGCGGGAGCACAGGTTCCCCGTCCAGGTATACCTGCTCGGCGTTCTTCACCTCCCAGCGCAGCTTAGTGCACGCGCCGGCGACGAGGCTGTAGCGGTCGGCGTTGAAGTTCATGCTGATGGGAGACGGGGGGATGGATGTCGGTGTGGCCGTGGGTTCCGCTCCGGTGGGCTCGGTATCGCCGGGCATGGGCGGGGGCGCCTCGCCGCCGGGCTCCAGCTCGATGGCGCCCACATCGCATCGTGCTCCCTGCGGGCGCGCCACGCCGCGCTGGTCCGTGGCGACGCAGCGATCGCGGTCGCCGGCATCGATGGCCGGACTGCCCAGGGAGAGGGCATGGCTCAGGCTGGGCCCACCGTAGCTGGCGAGAGGCATGAGCAAGGGGTCGGTGTTGGGTTGGTCGCCGATCGCAGCGAATCCGCAGGCATCGGCATCCTCCAGGTTGTAGCCTCCCGACACCGCGCTGATGCCCGAGCAATTGCCGCCGGCGTGGTAGGCCAGGATGGTGCTGCGGAAGCCGATCTCCGGCCCGCCAGTGCTCAGCACGCCGTCGGGGCTGTTGTAGGCGAAGGTGCTGAACTCGATGCGCAGGCTGCCGCCCTCGTTGTACAGGCCGGCGCCGCCCGGCGTGCTGGGCGTGCCAAGCATGTTGCCGCTCACAGTGACGTTGCGCAGCAGGAGCAGCGCTCCTGGATCACCCGCGGGCGCGGCCGGATGGCGCACGTTGGCCAATCCACCCCCCTGTCCACTGAAAGCCGTGTTGTTGTTGACGCCGACACGGTACAGGTGCAGCAACCCCTGATTGAAGGCAGCCCCGCCGCGGCCGGCGTTGTTGTTGGTGAACCAGATGTCGTAGAAGAAGGTTTCCCCTGCCGCAGCCACGTACAGGCCGCCGCCCCGCCCCGCGGCCACGTTCTCCGAGAAGGTCCCGCCCATCGCCTCCAGCCCCCCGGCGTTGAAGACGCCGCCGGCGTCCGCCCCGGCCTGGTTCATCCTCATATCGACGTTGGTGAGCGTGGCGTTGGCGGCGGTATTGTTCCACAAGCCACCAGCGCTGTCGTTGGCCTGATTGCCCTGCAGCAACACATCTTGAGCGACCAGGGTCGCGGTAGCGAAGTTTGTGACGCCGCCCCCGTTATCGGCCAGATTGTCGAAGACCTGCGTGTTGAGGAGCGTCAAGGTGCCGGACTCGTTGAAGACCCCTCCGCCGGAAGAGGACCCCACCCCGCCAGGGAGCACGACTGCCACGTTGTCATGGATGGAACTCGATCGGACGGTGAGGTCGCCGTGATTGCGGAGGGCGCCGCCAAGCTGCTCCTGGCCGTTGATCAGAATGAGCAGATTCAGATCGACCGTCGCCGGGCTGAAGACCTCGAAGATGCGGTCCTGATTCTCACCGCTGATGGAGGGAGCACCTACGCCTATGATGGTCAGGTCGTCGAGGATATCGAGATCGCCCGTGCGGGCCTGGTCCTCGCCCGCTCCAGCCAGGGTGAGCGAATAATGCCCGGCAGGAAGGCGTATGGTCTGCGGCCCCGGGCAGTTGTTGGCCGTGATGACCGCCTCGCGCAGCGAGCAGTCCCCGGTCGTGCACAGGCCATCATTGGTGTCCGCCGTCTTGGCGACCAATAGCTCAGGCTGCTCACAGATGCGGGCCAGGCCGCGCAAGATGTCCTCGACCACATTGCAGCCCTGCAGCATGCCCGAAAAGAGGACCAGGCCCGCCGTCACCAGGATCAATCGCATTCGATAGTGTCTCATGGACGTGCTCTCCTTAACGCGCCTAGGGCAAGCCGCCAGGGCTTGTGGGGTGGGCACCCATCTAACCTGAAACGCCCACCGGGGACCTTTTGTGACATAAAAGACCCCATCTGTATAAATATGGGGCGTTAGGAGAACCGGGCTGCGCGCCGAGACAGAGGGGCAGGGGCACACGGAGCAGTAGGCTTTACGCTCCCTAATGAGACCGAGTATATGCAATTCCCGGTCTGGCGCAACAGCGGAGGCTGCCCTGCTCCACGCGCTGCGGCTTCTTGCCGCTGCCTCACTCCAACGACCGGAAGGTCAGCAGCGGCACTCCGCTCTCCCCCATCAGGATCAGGTGGTCGCCCCGGCGCTCAAAGCGCACGGGCCGCGATAGCAGTTCCAGGTACTGTCTTTCCAGGTCCATCCGCCAGGACTCAAGGCAGGCCATGGCTGTGACCTGTGTCTCGTCGATCGCCAGCCGGGATCCGTCGCCGCGGGCGCGATAGTCTGCCTCGTAGCGGTTGCAGCCCGATCCGCCCATCAACCGGCCTTGCGGTGTGAACTCAGCCGTGATCTGGATCCCCCTCAGGGGGACGCCCCCACCCAGGACTATCAACTCCCAGCGCCCTACCAGCGCCTCGGGGCTCCCGCCGAGGCCCAGCGCACCGCAGGCGGCCAACAGCATCGGCAGCGCCCCCAGGAACACTCGCGCCTTGCATTGCACGGCCATCGCGCTCTCCCTTCCAACATGTCTCACGCATAGGACGCCCCCGGCGGGCTAGGAGTTCCAGCGCCGCCGCCCCACACAATGATCCCGTGCCCCCTAGGGAGGGCCATGGTGCTCTTGCGCTCAGAGACATTGGTGCAACATCGCTACAAGGCCCCCGCCGGGAACCCCTGCAGAGCGTTCGCCTGCCCCCTGCAAGGCTGGTATAACAGGGCCCACGCCAGCCCAGGGGTTTTCAAGATGGACGCTTCCCACAGACGAACAGGGATTGGCCGCCTCACGCCCCTCCTTTGGGGGCTCCTCTTCGGATTGGCCTACAGCCAGGCGCCGCTCTACACCTCCAACCAGAACCAGTACTTCCTGCACGGCGCAGCGGCCGCTGGGGTGGGGCTCCTGCGGGAGGATTGGCTGGCCAACACCCTCGACCCGACGCCCCTCTTCAGCCTGCTGGTCCGGCTGACCTTCAGATTCCTGCCTCCCGCAGCCTTCTACCTGTACGCGCTGCTCTTGCTCGGGCTCTATCTCTACAGCCTGGCGGGAATCGCCGCTGAAGCTTTCCCCGAGACCCGCCGCGGCACCGGCCGCCTGCTACTCCTGACCGGCCTCACGCTCACCCACGCCGCGCTGCTGCGCGCCGCGCTCAGCCGGGGTCTGGGTCCCCGATGGGACTACCTGCTCGACGGCGGGGTGGCCGGCCAGCGTCTCTTGGGACCCGTGCTGCAGCCCAGCACCTTCGGCGTCCTGCTGCTGTTCTCGATCCTGCTCTTCATGCGACGCCGTCTCTATGCGGCCGTCCTGGCCGCCGCGCTGGCCGCGAGCTTTCACCCCACCTACCTGCTCGGCGCCGCCACGCTGGTTCTGACCTATGCAGCGCTGACGCTGAGTGAACAGCGCCGGCTGCGTGAGCCTCTACTGATAGGTTTCAGTGCCCTGGTCCTGGTGCTGCCCATCACAGCCTACACCTGGATGCTCTTCCGCCCCACCTCGCCCGCGGTCGCAGCCCAGGCGCGCGAGATCCTGACCACCCTGCGCATCCCGCACCACGCCCTGATCCCGGAGTGGCTGGATCTTACCGTGGGCTTCAAGGTGGTCTGGGCGCTGGGTGCGCTCGCGCTGGCCTGGCGCAGCCGGCGACTCCGTGTGATCCTGTCCACACTCATCGCCGTGGCTCTGCTGCTCACGTTGATTCAGGCAACCACGGGCAGCCAGGCGCTGGCGCTGATCTTCCCCTGGCGCCTCTCCACCCTGCTGGTGCCGCTGGCCACGGCGCTGTGGTGCGCTGGCGCGGCCGCCCGGCTGCGACGCCGGGCCTCCATCTTGGCCTTGCAGCGTATCTTGCCCTACCTCTGCGGGGCGCTGGCCCTCGCTCTGACCCTGACCGGCACGACGGCCTTCGCCCTCGAACTCAAGCGCAAGCAATCCGACCCCGCCCGTCCGCTGATGTCCTACGTATTTGCCCATAAAGCCCCGCGGCAGCTCTATCTGATCCCCTTGCGCATGCAGGATTTCCGTATGGCCACCGGCGCGCCGGTCCTGGCAGACTTCAAGGCCATCCCCTACAAGGACGTGGAGGTGCTCGAGTGGTACCGGCGCCAGCGGATGGCCGGCTGGTTCTTTCGCGACCGGATCGAGTACGTCGACTGCGGCCTGCTGCCGCGCTTCGCCCAGGAGTATGACGTCACCCACGTGGTGCTGCCGGCACACCTCTTCGAGCTGACCTGCCCCGGCCTGGAACCTCTGTTTCAGGATGACGCCTATGGCCTTTACCTGCTGCGGGAACCCTGACCAATCCACCCCCCTCCGCACGAGCTCGCCTGTTGCATGCGCTTGACAAAGCTCCCCCTTGCGGCTATACCTGAAGCAAGTTAGGAGTACCTAAAAGTCGACCATGCGCACCCAGGCTGTCGAAGATTACTTGAAAGCCATTTACGAACTGCAGGAGGAGACCGGCAAGGTCTCCACCAGCGCGCTGGCAGAGCAACTGGGCGTCGCACCCGCCTCCGTTACGGGCATGATCAAGAAACTGGCCGACCTTAATCTGGTGGTGCACGAGCGCTACCAGGGCGTCGTCCTCACCGAGGCCGGCCGCAGGATCGCCCTGGAGGTGGTGCGCCACCACCGCCTGGTGGAACGCTACCTGGCAGAGGCGCTGGGCGTGCCATGGGATCAGGTCCACGAGGAGGCCGACAAGTGGGAGCACGTGCTCTCCGAAGACCTGGAAGACAGGATCGACGCCTTTCTCGGCCACCCCACCACAGACCCCCACGGTGCACCCATCCCGGCGCGCGACGGAGGCATGCCCACCTCCGACGCCGTGCCCCTGTCCGAGATCGATCCCGGCCACTCGGCTGTCATCTGCGAGGTGAGCGACCATGATGCCGCCCTGCTACGATATCTGGGCGATCTGGGCCTCTACCCCCAGGAGCGGATACAGGTCCTCTCGGTGGCTCCCTTTGAGGGGCCGCTGATGGTGCGTGTGGATGACCAGGAGCACGCTCTGGGGCGAGATGTGGCGCGCTACATCCTGGTGCACGACGTCAAACCCCTCACGGATCGCTGAACGCCTCTGCTTGCCCGGGAGGTCGCCATGCGTCGCTGGAACGGCTGGGGCGATGAAGCCATCACCTACCCCCTGCCCGCGGGCGCCATTCGATTCCTGCACGAGCTTCTCGGTGAGGGCCATCGCTCGCCCGATGCGGGGCTCGAAGCCGTCCTGTCCAGCATCCCCAACTCCCGACTGCGTCCCCACCCTCTGATCACCACCGATCCCCTGGAGCGCCTGCGCCACGCGCGCGGCCAGAGCCTGCCCGACTGGGTGGCCCTGCGCTCCGGCCGCCTGGGGGTTTTCCCCGACGGCGTGGCTTATCCCAACTCGGAGGCGCAGGTGCAGGAGCTGCTGCGCTACGCCCGGGCCACCGGCGCGCGCCTGATCCCATTCGGCGGCGGCACCAGCGTGGTGGGCGGCGTGAACCCCCTTCCCGGCCGAGACCCGGTGATCAGCGTGGACCTGGGCCGCATGAGCGACTTGCTGGACCTGGACGAAACCAGCCGCCTGGCCACCCTGCAGGCCGGCGTGCCCGGCCCCGCGCTCGAAGCCAAACTGGCCGGCCGCGGCTATACCTTGGGACATTTCCCCCAGTCCTTCGAATACTCCACCCTGGGCGGCTGGATCGCCACGCGCTCCAGCGGCCAGCAGTCCCACCTCTACGGGCGCATCGAGGCCCTCTTCGCCGGCGGACACGTCGAAACGCCCATAGGGCCGCTGCACCTGCCGCCCTTCCCCGCCAGCGCGGCCGGGCCGGACCTGCGCCAGCTCATCCTGGGCTCCGAAGGCCGCCTGGGTATCATCACGCGCGCCGTGCTGCGGGTGCGCCCCAGGCCAGCCTACGAGGCCTTCTACGCCGCGCTCTTCCCCACCTGGCAGAGGGGCCTGAACGCCGCCCGCGAACTGGCTCAACAGGAAGTCCCCCTCTCCATGATCCGCCTCAGCGATCCGGTAGAGACGGAGACTACCCTGGCCCTCTCCGGTCATACGCGCCTGCTGGCCTGGGCCGATCGCGCCCTGCGCCCATGGGGCTACCGCGAAGACCGCTGCCTGCTGATCTACGCCGTCACCGGCTCGCGCCGCTTCTGCCGTCAGACCCTGCGGCGCACCCGGGCGGTGCTGCGCGCCCAGCGCGGCCTCTCGCTGGGATCCCCCATCGGAGAGACCTGGCGTCGCAACCGCTTCCGCGCGCCCTACCTGCGCAATACCCTCTGGGATCTGGGCTACGCGTTGGACACGCTGGAAACGGCCTTCCCCTGGCGCAGCGTGGCCCCCGGGGCCGTCGCCGCACGGCAGGCCCTCTTGCAGGCGGCCCGCGAAGAGGAAGAGCCCATCCTGGCCTTCAGCCACATCTCCCACCTCTACCGCGACGGCAGCAGCGTATATGTGACCTACATCTTCCGCCGCGCCGCCGATCCACAGGAAACCCTGCGCCGCTGGCGGGCCTTGAAAGATGCCGCCAGCCGGGCCATCCAGGCCCACGGCGGGACCATCAGCCATCACCACGGCGTGGGCACCGACCACGCATCCTACCTGCGGCAGGAGAAGGGCCCGCTGGGCACGTCCCTGCTCCGGGCCACGGCCCAGGCGCTGGACCCGCAGGGACTGCTCAACCCGGGCAAGCTGCTGGACGAGGAGCCTCCTGCAGGCATTGAACCTGCAGGAGGCTAGTTTTCGACTTCCGAAGTCCATTGGCCTTCGGAAGTCCCGATGGAGCGCGATATGTGGCACAGGGGCTGGCGCGATGAGGTCTGGGCCCGCATCCAGGGGCCGTGGGATCTGATCGTTGTGGGCGGCGGCATCACCGGCGCGGGGGTGCTGCGTGAGGCGACGCGCGCCGGGTTGCGCGCCCTGCTGGTGGAGGGGCGCGATTTCGCCTCCGGCACCTCCAGCCGTTCCTCCAAGCTGGTGCACGGCGGCTTACGCTACCTCAGGCAGGGCGAGGTGCGCCTGACGCTGGAATCCGTACGCGAGCGCGAGCGTCTCCTCAAGGAGGGCCGCGGCCTGATCACACGCCTGGGCTTCCTGCTGGCCAATTACCAGGGAGACCCCATCCCGCCCTGGCTCTTCGGGCTGGGGCTGGCCATCTACGACCTGCTGGCCCTGCGCTGGCGCCACCAGCATTACGGCGCCGACGGCCTGCGCTCCCTGTGCCCGCCCCTCAAGACCCAGGGCCTACTGGGAGGCTATCGCTACATCGACGCCCAGACCGACGACGCCCGCCTCGTGCTGCGCGTGATCCAGGAGGCCGTGGCTCATGGGGCGGCAGCGCTCAACTACGCCCGCGTCGTGGACCTGCTGCGTCGCGCAGATGGGCGCGTGTGCGGCGTCTCGCTGCAGGACCAGGCGCCGGGAAGCGGCGGACGCCAGGCCGAGATCCAGGCCGCCGTGGTGGTCAACGCCACTGGCGCATGGGCCGACGATCTGCGCGGCTATCTGGGTGCCCCGCCTCGCCTGCGGCACCTGCGCGGCGGGCACCTGCTCTTCCCGCGGGTACGCCTGCCGCTGTCGCGCGCCGTATCCTTCCTGCACCCCAGCGACGGCCGCCCGGTCTTCGCCATCCCCTGGGAGGGCGTAACCCTGTTCGGCACCACCGACGTCGACCAGGGGCGCGAACTCCTCGATGATCCTGCCATCGACGAGGCGGAGGTCGAGTACCTGCTCCAGGCCACCGCCCATACTTTCCCTTCGCTGGCGCTGGGGCCCGGCGATGTGCAGGCCACCTTCAGCGGCGTGCGGGCCGTGGTCGACACGGGCAAGGAGGATCCATCCAGGGAATCGCGCGAGCACGTCATCTGGCGCGAGCGGGGCCTGCTGACGGTGACCGGCGGCAAGCTGACCACCTTCCGCCGCATGGCCCACAACGCGCTGCGGGCCGTGCGCCGTTACCTGCCGGGCCAGCCAGCCTTCGACCCCCGTTGGCCCGCGCTGGACCCGGCTCCCCCCATCGAACTGCGCCCGCCGGAACTCGACCCGGCCGACCTGCTGCGTCTGCTGGGGCGATACGGTGCACAAACACCCCACCTGCTGGCCGCCGCCGAGCCGGGGGAACTGCAGCACGCGGGCACGACGCCCGTCCTGTGGGCAGAGCTGCGCTGGGCGGCGCGCGCCGAGGCCGTGGTTCACCTGGAAGACCTGCTCCTGCGGCGTGTCCGCCTGGGGCTCCTGCTGCCCCAGGGCGGCCTGCCCCGTATGGAACACATCCGCGCCATCGTCCAGCCCGAGTTGGGGTGGGACGACTCCCGCTGGCAGGCCGAGGTGGCTCGCTACCGTGACCTGTGGCAGCGCGCTTACGCCCCACCGCGTTGAGCCTTCTCTTACCAGATTCTACTCAACGCTCAGCAGGATTTCACCATGCCCGCCGGGCAGGCCCCGTGAGAGCCACGGACTGAATCGCCCTGACCTCTCGATGTTACAATCGTCAGGTCGCCCGAGAGGGCCAATCCTATGAGGCGATATCGCTGGCTGATCTACCCTCTGCTTGTGGCCGCCGCGCTGGTGCTGCTCATAGCCCTGCTCGTCTTCCTCGGCGCACGCCTGAACCAGGCCCGGTCGCGCCTGCCGACCTCTGTTCCTCCGCGCACCTCCCCCACATCGCTCCCTACTGCCATTTCAAGCACCCCGCCTCCAGCAACCTCGACGGCGCAGCCTGCATACCTGCCCCCGGAGGTCTTGGCGCAGATGGAAACCATCGAGCGCCAGGTGGTCTCATTGCGTGGACTGCAGGCGACGGCCCCCATCGACCGCGTTCTGCTCTCGCCGGAAGACCTTCGGCAGCGCATCCTGGATGACTTTCTGGCCGACTACAGTGCGCAGGAGGCGCGGGACGACGCCCGCGTCTTGGCGCTCTTCGGCCTGCTGCCCCCCGGATTCGACCTGTGGAATCTGTATCGTGATCTCTACAGCGAGCAGGTGTCTGGCTACTACGACGCCGAGACCAGGACCATGTTCGTCGTGCAGGGCGAGCGCTTTGGCGGCCCGGAACAGGTCACCTACGCCCACGAGTACAGCCACGCCTTGCAAGATATGGCCTTTGACTTCGAAGGTGGATTGGACTACAGCGACGAAGCGTGTGAGGGGGATGGCGAGCGCTGCGCCGCCATCGAGGCTCTGACGGAGGGCGACGCCTCTCTGCTCGAAATCCAATGGCTGCGCACCTACGGTACCTCCCAGGACTGGGACGAACTGGACGCCTTCCAGGATGCTTTCGAGAGCCCCGTTTTCGACGCCGCCCCGACCTTCTTGCAGCAGGACCTCCTGTTCCCATACACGATGGGCCTCGACTTCGTCCGCCTGCCATACATCCAGGGCGGCTGGGCTGCAGTGGACACCCTCTACGCCGATCCCCCCATGACGACCGAGCAAGTCCTGCATCGCAAGCGCTATCCGTGGGACGTTCCCGTGAAGGTGAGCCTCCCCGATCCCTTGCCCGCGCCCGGCCCTGGCTGGAGATCGCTGGATCGTGACACGCTGGGAGAGTGGCACGCACGACTGGCGCTCCTGCAATACCTTCCTGAAGAGAAGGTCCTTCCGGCAACCGAGGGGTGGGGAGGCGACGAGTACGTCGCCCTGCACAGCGAGCTAACCGGCCAGGGTGCCCTGGTCTGGATCAGCGTATGGGACACTGTGCGCGATGCCCAGGAGTTCTTCCTTGCCCTGCGCGATTACGGCGACGCGCGCTTCGGCCCCCACGATGAATCGACCACCACCAGCGCGCGCTGGGACGCCGGCCAGCCGGCACTGTTGCTGGAAACCCGGAACGGCCAGGTCCTGTGGGTTCTTTCACCCGATGCCTCAACAACCCAGGCGCTGCGCCAGGCCGTCCCTTTCCCCATCCCGGTTGAATGAGCGCCGACCCCAAGTCATCACCAGCCGGCAGCCAGCCCTCGCGCGCAGGTCAAGTTCCTTCACCTGGCACGCGAGCCCCACTGGACGCGACCCGCGTGCGCGCCCTGCTCTTCGACCTGGACGGCACCCTGGCCGACACCGACGACGCGGCCGTGGCGCGACTGGCGAGATTCCTTCGCAGGCTGCCCCTGCAGGGCGATCGTGATCTTCTGGCGCGGCGGCTGGTGATGACCGCTGAGACGCCCCTGAACGCCCTCTACGCCTGGGCCGATCGCCTCTATCTGGACGAGGCCCTGGGGCCTTTGATGGACGTGATCCACCGCCTGCGAGGCGAGGGGCGACCGCGCCACTTCCGGGCCGTTCCGGGCGTGTTGCCCATGCTGGAGTCCCTGTCCACCCGCTATCTCCTGGCCCTGGTCACCGCCCGCGACCATCGCAGCACCCGGGCCTTCCTGGAAAACTTCGGCCTGGCGGCGCGCTTCCAGGTCGTGGTCACGGCCCGCACCTGTCGGCGCACCAAGCCCCATCCCGCACCGGTGCTGTTGGCCGCTGAGCGTTTGGGCCTGTCTCCCGAATCGTGCCTCATGGTGGGCGATACCACCCCCGACATCCAGGCCGGCCGCGCCGCCGGCGCGCAGACGGCCGGCGTGCTGTGCGGCTTCGGTATGCGGGGTGAACTGGAACGCGCCGGGGCGAATCTCATCCTGGAGAGCACGGCCGATCTGGCTGCCGCACTGAAGGGGTGACGGCGCTCACCGCCCATACACAGAACAGCAACAGCGGGGGGAGCGGCTCTCGCCGCTCCCCCCGCTGTGATCAGCATCGCGGGACCAGGCTCTGCGCTTTCAGCCTCCCGCCAGCAAGGCCGACGGCACCCAGAAGTCGCCGTAGCCCAGTATGTTGAGCGCCACCGATACGACGACCAGCAGCACGCCGAAGGCGATGAACAGGCGGTCCTTCGTGTCGTATTCGAGCCGTACCGTCCACGTGCGCGGCCGCGTGCCGAAGGCCCGCAGGTCCATAGCGTCCACCACGTCCTCGCCGCCGACGATGGCCAGCATGGTCACCGGCACCACCAGCGGTGCCAGGCGGCGCAGGCGGCTGATGATGCCGCCCTTCAGGCGATCCACCTCATAGCCGCGCGCCCGTTGGGCGTCCAGGGTGATGCCGAAATCGCGCCCCAGCGTGGGGACGAAGCGGAAGGCCAGGTCCATGGTGTACGCGGCCTTGTCGGGCAGGCCAAGCTGCCGGAAGGCCACGCCGTAGCGGCTGGGGTCGAAGGTATAGGGGATGGGGATGGCCAGGATGGCCATGGTCAGGATGCGCACCAGTTGCGTGGCGGCGAAGACCGCCTTGACCACCGTGATGCGCACCGTCCAGGTCCAGCCCACCAGAGGTACCGTGAGTATCCGTGCCTGGAAGATCACCCGCGACGAAACGTCCTGCAGCACTTCAAGCGGCCCCCCGCGCCCGGAGAGCAGGGCGTTGAGCCCGACGATGAAGGTTACGAAGAGCAAGATGAAGATCCACGCCCGGCGCACATCATGCCACTCGATGCGCGCCAAGAAGTAGAGCGTCAGGCTGATGACGAAGAAGGGCAGCAAGAATCGGATGTCCCAGAACTGGAACACCGCGAGGATCATGCAGGCCAGAAAAATCAGCCGGGCGCGAGGGTCCAGCCGCTGCACGAAGGTGTCGCGCGGGCGGTACTTCCAGGTGACGAGCACTTACCTTACCTGCTTCTGCCGGCGGCGACGGCCTGGTAGGCCACCATCAGGATCGGCAGCAGCACGATCACCACAACCAGGTTGCCGATGAAGGCCGGCGTGAAGTAGCCCACCAGCGCCGTGCTCAGGTCAATGCCACCGACGAAGATCTCGGACAGCGACGCGAAGAGCATGCCGACCGCGATGCCCAGGGCGCTGAAGCCAATGCCGATGGTGATGCCGCGTCGGCTGCGGTAGTCCTGGATCATGGCAACGGCCAGGCCGGGAATGAGCCCCATCAATCCGTTGCCCACGCTCCAGTTCCAGTACAGGCCCCAGCCCGTGAGCGCGTCGCCGAGCGTGTTTCCGATCAGCCCTGCCAGCAGGCCCACCCAGGGACCATAGGCCACGCCGAAGAAGACCAGCACGGCCACGGCGGGGCGGAAGCTGATGTTGCCCGCCGCCGGCAGGGGCACCACGTTGGTCACCCATGCGAGCACACCGTACAGGGCGGCGCCGATCGCGCCGTAGACCACCTCGCGCGTTCCGAATTTCCAGATTCCCTTTTCTTCCATGATTCCTCCTCCTTACAATAGAGAGCTCGGCCCGGAAAGCTTAACACCTTCCCCATCCCCTTGACGCGCTCATGCCGCATAGGCGGCGAGCGCCTCCACGGGCAGGAAGCGCCCCGTCTTGGGCAGAAACTCGCAATTCATGCGTAGCAATGAGGTCGGTCGCACCCGGCATCGCTCCAACAGGGCAAAGTCCTGCAGCACGTCTTCTGGCCGGCCATCTGCGACGATGCGCCCATCGCTCACCAGCACCACACGATTAGCGTAGGTCAGCGCTAGGTCGAGATCGTGGGTGATGAAAAGGGTGGCGGCAAACCTGCTGCTGAGCAGGGACTGCCCGCGACCATCGGTCGCCCGGCACAGGGTGTTCATGAATCGTGTGTAGTTGGCGTAATCCTGGCCGGCGGTGGGCTCATCCAGAATCAGAATGCGCGAGCGCATGGCGAGCACGGCTGCGATGGCCGTGCGCTTCTGCTGGCCGAAGGAGAGTCCCAGCGGAGAATATTTCTCCATGCCCTGCAGGTTGACCACTTGCACACTCTCGCGGACGGCCTGTGCCGTCGCGTCAGAATCAAAGCCGAGATTCTCCGGGCCGAAGGCCAGCTCTTCAAGCACCGTCGGCGCGAAGAGCATGTGGCTCGGGCTCTGGAAGACATAGCCCACCGTGCTCGCCACCTGTGCAACGGACAGATCGCGCGTATCCTTCCCCTCGACGAGCACCCGGCCGCGTGTCGGCTTGAGCAGACCGATGGCATGCTTGACCAGGGTCGACTTGCCAGCCCCATTTGGGCCCAGCACGGCCAACAGGTCGCCGCGGCGAATGGTAAGGTTCACGCCTTTGAGGACCAGCGGGCCGTCGCCATAGGCGTAGTCCACGTCCTCGAAGACCACCAGGGCCTCACCGTCGCGTTCGGGCACGGGCGGCGGCGGCGTCATCTTCCCCTGCTGTCGCAGATACTTCACCACCCACGCGGCAGGCAGCTTCACCTGCGCCGGGTCCACCTCGGGAGGCAGGCTATCTATCGGCCCCAGATAGCGTACCCGGCCGTCCTCGATGTACAGCAGACGATCGGGGCGCGCCGCCAGTGCGTCCTCCACGCGGTGTTCCACCAGGACGATGGTCGTGCCCTCATCCGCCAATCGCCGGAAGAGGGCCAGGGCCTCGTGCGCCGAGGCGGGATCCAGCGAGGCCAGCGGCTCATCCAGCAGCAGCACGGTGGGGCGCATGGCCAGTACGCCGGCCAGGGCCACCTTCTGTTTCTCCCCGCCCGACAGGTTGAAGGTCTCCCGCTCGCGCAGGTGCTCGATGCCCAGCCGGTGCAGCGCCTCTCCTACCCGTTCCAGGACCTCCTCGCGCGGCAATCCCAGGTTCTCGGGGCCGAAGGCCACCTCGGCGAAGACCTGGCTTGCAACGATCTGGCGCTCGGGGTCTTGCAGCAGTGTGCCGACAACCTGCGCGATCTCGGCCAGAGTCATCCCGGAGACCGGACGGCCGTAGAGATGGACAGAGCCCTTGAGCTCGCCTTTATAACTGCGCGGGATCAAGCCGTTGATGCAGCGCGCCAGGGTGGTCTTGCCGCAGCCGCTGGCGCCAGCGACCAGGATCATCTCACCGGGGTGCACCATCAGGGAGATGTCCTCGATCGCAAGCTCTGTCCGCGTCCGATAGCGGAAGCTCAGGTTTTCGACGACGATGGGTGGCGCTTCGCTCATGGGATGTTCACGCCTCTGGCTCGCGCCATCGCACATCCACCGTATCGCCCACCTGCGCCCCCAGGCGCTCCGCCGCGCTGCCGTTCACCACGCAAAGAATCAGGCTCCCCGTGCTGCCGAACAAGGCGATGATCTCTCCTGCCGGGCGCTGCCCGAAGGTGCGGAACAGGCCCGGAACCGCCACGTCCCGCAGGTGCACGATGAGCCGCTCGACCCCCGCCAGATCCTGCCGCCTGATGTTGGTGGCCACGTTGCCGAAGTGGTCGATGTGCATCACCTGGCCGCGCAGGCCATAGGGCGTGGTCTCCGGTCGGGGGAACTCCAGTCGGATCAACGCTTCGGGTTCCAGCGGGCTGCCCACCTTCTTCAGTTCGACGCCGGCCGCCAGGTGCGCACCCACCGGCGAGAAGATGTCCCGCCCGTGGAACACGTCGCTCACTTCCGGCAGCCAGTAGTCCGGCCGATCCAGGTGCACGGCCTCCACGGGCCACCCCTCGGCCTCCGCCCGCTCCAGGAGCAGGGTGAGCACACCGTTGTCAGGCCCAACGAAGCGCTGCGGCCCCAGGCGTGCCGCGATCGCCCGACGCTCGGTCCCCACGCCGGGGTCCACCACCACAACGTGCACCGTCCCCTGCGGGAAATACGGTGCTGATCGAGCCAGCAACCAGGCCGCCTGGCGCACGTTCTGCGGCCCGACGAGGTGGCTCAGATCCGCGATGTGGACATCCGGTGCGATGTCCCAGATGACGCCCTTCATAACGCCCACGTTCCCGTCAGCCAGGCCGAAATCGGTGGTCAGGGTGATCACGCCCATCAATCAGCACCTCTCCTCGCATGCTCGCATACACCAAGGATAACCCCAAGGCTGCCCCGAAGCAACGCGCCGCCGCGTGCCGCGCTGGTTTCTGTACAGCAGCGCTCGCGGCGCTACACAAAAGACCCGCCTCATCGGAAGCGCCGATGGGCGGGAGACATTTGGCAACAGACCGGCATCGAGAGCATTGCAAGCCAGCCCGAGACCTTCCTGCAGCTCATTGCTCCGCCTCCCCCTCTTCCGGCAGCGGGATCTCTCCCAGCGCCTGGCGTACGCTTTGCTGCAAGGTGTGGCGCCTGGGCCTGCGACGTCCCAGGCCCTTCAGGCGCTCGACGAGGTTCTCGCTCACGGCCTGCGCGATGCGCCTTAGCGCCTCCTGCGAAAGGCGTTCGCCGCGCTCGAACCAGGCCGCTGCCGCGTAGCCCATGGCCACGGTGGTCCCCGCAGCAACGGCCGAGGCTATCAGCCAGCCGGGGGGGCCGCTCAGCTTGCTGAGTTCGTAAAAGAGTGTCCGTCCCAGCAACCCCAGGCCGAATGCGGCGATGATCTCGCGCGCTCGGGCCAGGGTGATGCGGTAGGCATAGATGCGGGCGATGGCCAGCACCATGGCCGTCTGCACGCCGATCAGAGGTATGAAGTCCAGGAAAGGCAGTGGGGTCAGCGCGATGGCGGCCGCGGTCGACGCGGAGCGCGCGATCACCGTCCCGGCCAGGGCCCAGCGATAGGCCGGCAGGGCGGCGCCAAGAGCGGCCACGATCTCAGGTTCCGCCTTGGCCACGGCCACCATGAGCCGGGTCACCCCCTCGCCCTTCTTGGCGCTCAAGGCGACAATCTGCTCCGCCGAGACCCCCAGCGCCGCGGCGGCTTTGCCGATCACCTGCGGTCGCTCGCGGGCCGGGACGAGGTCCATCTTGTTCAGCGCCACCACGGTGGGCTTGTCGATGAGCAGAATCTCCCTGAAGAGCTTTCGCTCCGGAGCGCGCACCCCATGGGCTGCATCGAAGATCACCACCAGCACGTCGGCCAGCCGGGCCGCCTCCAGAGCGCGCTTCTTCTCCAGTTCACCCACCGGGCCCACGGCATCGGCGCCAGGTGTGTCGACGATCTGGAACAACCCCGCATCGGCCCGCAAGGCCTGGCGCGTCGTGCCCGGCACGGCGCTCACCTGCGAGCGGTCCTGCGGCGAACGCACCACTTGATTGTAGAGTGTGGATTTGCCGACATTGGCCGGGCCCAGGATGGCAACCTGGCTCTTCTCCCCGGCTGCCAGACGCACGTGCTCCAACGCCTGGTCAACGAGCACGCGCCACCGTTTCATGTCAGCCGGGAGCGCTCCCAGAGTCTCCGCGAGCTTGGAGCGCGTGCGGCCCGGGAGCTTCTCCCAAGCCTCAGCCAGCTCCTTTTCCCAGCGACCGACGAACTCGCGAAAGTATTGCACTCTGTCCACCATATCCCCATTGTAATGCAGCCCTTACGGATTCCCTTACTTCCGCCCGCCATGAGCCGAACTCGCCCTGACGGCCACAAGCCTGTGGATAATCCCCGCCCTGCCTGTGGATAAGCGCCATCTTCTGTGGATAAACACTCCGCCTCGTCTCTCCACTGTCCCCCACATATGGGCGTCCCTCTGATGTGCCCCCATATAGACGGGAGGTTGCCGCTCCGTCACCGTACGTCACTGCGTCTATCCATACACTGCACAGGGACCGTGTGTAGACGAATCCTGCTGCCTGGCCGAAATTATGCCCCTAAGAGAGCTCTCCTACCGAACATCTGGGGGTATTGGATGCACCGCCCCCCTTGTCTCCACATATCCCCAGTCCCTACGACTACTGCTAATTAGACAATCCATACTGACAGAGATTGATGAAAGATGAGGGGGCTGGCAATAACCAGCCCCTCATCCGAAGTCTCCCGAGCGGTTAGACCCATCCGCGCAGTTTGACTGCCTCGGCCACGCGGCTCACGGCCACGATATAGGCCGCCATTCGGTTGTGGACACCGTACTCCTTGGCAGCATCATGGACGGCATGGAAGGCGGCGGTCATCTTCTTGTCCAGGCGTTCGTGGACGAGAGATTCTTCCCAATAGTAATCATACGCGTTCTGTACCATTTCGAAGTAGGAAACGGTGACGCCGCCGGCGTTGCACAGGAAGTCCGGGATCACATATGCGTCCTTCTCGTGCAGTATCTTGTCGGCGTCGGGCGTTGTGGGGCCGTTGGCCAGCTCGGCGATGAGCTTGGCCTTGATGCGGTCGGCGTTCTCGGCGGTGATCACACTCTCCAGAGCGGCGGGGATGAGCACGGTCACGTCCAGCTCAAGCAGTTCCTCGTTGGTGATGGACTTGGCACCGGGGAAGCCGATCACAGAGCCCGTCTCCTGCTTGTGAGCGAAGACGGCCTCGTAGTCCAGCCCATCGGGGTTATAGATGCCGCCCTTGGAGTCGGAGACGGCCACCACCTTGAGACCGAGGATCTCGGCGCCCAGCTTGTGGGCGAAGGTGCCGGCGTTGCCGTAGCCCTGGATGGCGGTGGTGGCGCCCTTGAGGTCGATGTTCAAGGCCTTGCCGGCCTCGCGCAGGCAGTATACGCCGCCGCGCGCCGTGGCATCGCCGCGCCCCGCCGAGCCGCCCAGGGCCAGCGGCTTGCCGGTGATTACGCCGAACTCGTTGTATCCTTTGAGAAAGGCGTACTCATCGGCCATCCAGGCCATGATCTGCGGGTTGGTGTATACGTCCGGCGCGGGGACGTCTTTCTCGAGCCCCAGGATGCGCCCCACCTGGCGGATGTAGGCGCGGCTCAGGCGCTCAATCTCTCCCTGTGACATCTCCTTCGGGTTGCAGATGATGCCTCCTTTGGCGCCCCCCAGGGGGATGTCGACCACGGCGCATTTCCAGGTCATCCAGGCGGCCAGAGCGCGCACGGTGTCGATGGTCTCGTCGGGATGGTAGCGGATGCCTCCCTTCGTCGGCCCGCGCGAATCGTTGTACTGCACGCGGAAGCCATGGAAGATCTTCGTCGTTCCGTCGTCCATTTTCACGGGCAAGGTCACGTGCAGTTCGCGCAGCGGCCAACGCAGCAGCTCGTGCACGGCCGGGTCCAGCTTCATGACCTGCGCGGCCTCGTCCAGCTGTCGCTGAGCGACCTCAAAGGGGTTCGGTGAGACAGAACTCTCTGTTGCCATGGGAATGACCCTCCACGAATCGGATACGGCTCAGCGGTCTGGCTAGTGGTGCGGCAGGGCGATGGCGATGGAGGGCATCAGCGGTGGCAGTGTGCTCGACGTGGGCATGAGCCCGTCCCGTCATCCTGGCTGACCACTAGAGCCAGCCGCGGAACTTCATAGCGTTCACCACTCGATTGATGGCCACGATGTAGGCTGCGTTGCGGATGTAGATGCGCTCACCCTCGGCAACCCTGAGGACATCGTGGAAAGCGGTGGTCATCTTTTCGTCCAAGCGCTGGAGCACCTCCTGGCGTGACCAGTAGTAGTTCATGTCGTTCTGCACGCCTTCGAAGTAGGAGACCACCACGCCGCCGGCGTTGCACAGGAAGTCGGGGATGACGAAGATCTGCCGGCGGGCGAGTTCCTCGTCGGCATCCATGGTGGTGGGCCCATTGGCGCCTTCGGCGATGATCTTCACCCGGTCGCTGATCTGGTGGACGGTCTCGCCGCTGATCTGGCCTTCGAGAGCGGCAGGGATGAGAACGTCGACGTCCTTGGAAAGCCAGGCGTCGCCCGGCTCGATTTCGTAGCCGGACTGGAGGGCTTTGTCCTTGTCGATGGAGCCGAAGACATCCGTGATGCTTTGCAGGAACTTGGGGTCGATTCCGTCCTCCTTGTAGAAGGTGTAAGAGGTGCGGTCCTGGCGGTCCCAACAGGAGACGGCCAGCACCCTGCCGCCGAGCTGCTCGACGAAGCCGGCGGAGGCGTGCTGGGCCACGTTTCCAAAGCCCTGGATGGAAGCCGTTGTCTTGGAAGGATCGATGTTCAGGTGGCGCATGGCTTCGCGCAAGGTGTAGACCACACCGAAGCCCGTGGCCTCTGCCCGGCCGCGCGAGCCGCCAGCCCCGACGGGCTTGCCGGTGATCACGCCAGGGGCGTAGGAGCCCGTGAGGCGGGCGTATTCGTCCATCATCCAGCCCATCATCTGGGGGTTGGTCCCGACATCGGGGGCGGGCACGTCCAGGCGCGGGCCGATGTTCTTCCATATCTGGTCCACCCAGCCACGGCACAGGCGCTCCTGCTCGCCGATGCTGAGTTCCGCCGGGTCGACGGCCACACCGCCCTTGCCGCCGCCGAGCGGGATGTCGGCAACGGCACACTTCCAGGTCATCCACATCGCAAGCGCCCGGATGGTATCGATGGTCTCGCTGGGGTGGAAGCGGATGCCGCCTTTGGCGGGGCCGCGTGCGTCGTTGTGCTGCACACGGTAGCCGAAGAAGACGCGGATGTTGCCGTCGTCCATGCGGACGGGGATCTGGAAACGAAACTCCCGCAAGGGCCAGCGCAATACCGAGGTCACTCCGTTGTCCAGGTGAAGATAGTCGGCCATCGCATCGAACTGAGCCTGGGCCATCTGAAAGGCGTTCACAGAAACACCCTCTCCGGAATACTCCCCATGGGGAAAATATGCGCGGGCGCCTGGGTCAGGCACCCGCGTGGCGGACGATCCTATGGATGCGGGGGGCGACCCCGCTGGCACAATTGAGTATCACTCGCAAAGACACCCTCAATTCACCCTCAAGCCTAGCGCACTCAGCACAGGCGGTCAAGGGTAAGGTCTCACGCTGTGGGAGGATTCTCTTCCATGCTCCGCAGGGCCCGCTCGAGAACCTCTCGGATGACCCGGGGGTTGGCGCGGCCGCGCGCCGCCCGCATCACCTGCCCGAAGAGCCACTGAGAAACAGTCTCCTTGCCGTCCAGATACTGCTGAACCTGCTGCGGGTTTTCCTGCAGAACGCGTTCTACCAGCCGCTCGATTTCCTGAGGGTCATTGAGCTGCGCCAGGCCGCGTGCGCGGACCACGTCCTGCGGTCGCCCGCCGGCCTGGAAGATTTCGGCCAGCACGGCCTTGCCGCTGGCGGCGCTGATCTCGCCCGACTCCACCATGGACACCAATTCGCCGAGAGCCCGGGGCGTGACGCGGCAGGCGTCGATGTCCAGGGCGGCCTGGTTGAGCAGGGCGAAGAGCTCGCCGCTGATCCAGTTGGCCGTCTTCTCCGGCGACACCTGCGGTGCAGCGGCCAGGGCATCTTCGTAGAAGTCAGCGATGGCCCTCTCCGCTGTAAGAATGGAAGCGACGTATGGGGTCAGCCTATATCGCTCCCGGAAGCGGGCCCGCCGGGCGTCCGGCAGCTCTGGAAGTTCGGCCCGCACGCGCTCGGCCCACTCCGCTGATACGTGCAGGGGCGGCAGGTCCGGCTCGGGGAAGTAGCGGTAGTCGTGGGCCTCCTCCTTGCTGCGTTGCGAGAGCGTCACGCCGCGCACCTCGTCCCAGCCGAGGGTCTCCTGGACCACCGTCTTGCCCGCATCCAGGAGCCGGCTCTGGCGCTCGATCTCGAAGGCGATGGAGCGAACCAGCGCCCGGAAGGAGTTCAGATTCTTGATCTCCGTGCGCGTGCCGAGGGTCTCGCTGCCGGAAGGCCGGACGGAGACGTTGGCCTCGAAGCGGATGACGCCCTTCTCCATGTCGCCGCTGTTGACCTCCAGGTAGCGCAGCAGGGAGCGCAGGGCCGTGGCGTAGGCTTTGACTTCCTCCACGGAGTGCATGTCGGGCTCGCTGACGATCTCCAGCAGGGGTACGCCGGAGCGGTTGTAGTCCACCAGGGAGTAACCCTCTCGATGGAACAGCTTGCCGGTATCCTCCTCCAGATGCACCCGGCGCACGCGCACGCGCTGCTCTCCCGAGCCGACGTCGATGGACAACCAGCCCTGCTGCGCCAGGGGCAGCTCGTACTGAGAGATCTGGTAACCCTTGGGCAGGTCAGGGTAGAAGTAGTTCTTGCGCGCGAAGACGCTGGTTTCCGCGACCTGACAGCGGAGGGCAAGCGCGACGCGCAGGGCGTACTCCACGGCGCGCTGGTTGATCACCGGCAGGGTCCCGGGCATACCGGTACAGATTTCGCAGACGGCGGTGTTGGGCTCGGCCTGCGTCGAGTCGACGACCGGGCATCCGCAGAACATCTTGGAGCGGGTGAGCAGCTCGGCGTGGACCTCGAGGCCGATGACGGCTTCATAGGTGCTGGCGGTCATGGGATGCTGATGAACCTCTCCACAATCGAAGTGATTGGCAATAAGGAGACGGAGATCGGTGGGCCAGTGAGCGGTGAGATGCGGCCAGCCTGCTCGCTACCGATCACTTCTAACTGATCGCTTCTGGCCAACCCGCCTTGGTCTCCTCTCCCGATTCCCTAGCCGTGTCTCTCCATGAACCGCCGGATCCGCTCCAGCGCCTCTTCGATCTTCTCGTAGGCGGTGGCGTAGGAGCAGCGCACGAAATGCCCCTCGGCGCCGAAAGCGTTGCCCGGCACCACGGCGACGCGTTCTTCCTGCAGCAGGCGATCGGCGAAGGTCTCGTCGTCCATGCCGCTGGCGGAGATGTCGGGGAAGGCGTAGAAGGCGCCGCGCGGCTCGAAGGTGGGCAGGCCCAGTTCGTTCAGGCCGGAAACGATGAGCTTGCGC
>JAJRUD010000051.1 GCA_024277995.1 Chloroflexota bacterium | reverse complement strand
CTCTCCGGCTCGCGACGCGTGTCCAGGCGCAGCAGATCGCCCTGTGCCAGAGCCTGCTGGAAGGCCTCTCCGAACATCGTGAGCACCGCCCCCTCATGATCCGACCAGCGCGCTGCCAGGCGGCGATCATGCGCCATCAGCGACCAGGCCCCCAGGTGCAGGATGGCATAACGTGTGGGTTCGCCGCGCCGGCGCAGGACCTCCTGCACGGCCTGCGCCATGCGCTGCGGTTCCTCATCGTGAAAGGCCGACTGCACCGGCCGGGGATCCGCCTGCCAGAGGAACAGCCCCTGCGCGCGATCGAGGCGCAGGGCGCGTCCGGTGAGGCGACAGCCGGCAGCGTCGAACCCGGCCAGCGCAGCCGTGACGAAGCCCGGCTCGCACTCGGGCATGAAAGCCATCAACGGCGTCCCCGCCCGCAGCCTGGCCATCAGCCCCCGCATGGCCGCGTGCAGGGCCACGGCGTGCCAGGCCCAATCATAGCGCCGCCGGCGCAGGGCCGCCCGCAGCGGGGTCGCCGACTCCCGCCCCCAGAGCCAGGCGGACCACAGCGCGGAGAGCGTCCAATAGGCCTGGCTGGGGCGCGGCACCACCGTGAGTACACCGGCTACGGCATCCACCGGCAGGCTCTCCAGCAGGGCGCGCGCCGGCCCGGGGAACAATGCCACCTCACCCGGCCCGGGAAGGTCCGGCGCCGGCCAGGATACGAGGCGCGCCCCGCCCTCCAGCAGGGCCCATTCGGCCACCGCCCGCTCAAGCGCCCGCCAGATGTTGTGCTCGCGGAAGACGTGGGAGGCGCTCAACTGTCGTGGGCGGCTGCGCCCGGCGGGGTGCCCCCACAGCGCGTTGCCGGCGTCGAAAGCCGAAAGCAAGAGCGCCTGGGCCGCCTCGCGCAGCGGGGGTTTCAGCTCGATCTGGTCGAGCTTGTTGATCAGCGTGATCAGAGCATAGGTGGCCCGGCCGGGGTAGACGGCCAGCGCCGCCTCGGCGTGCGGCCGGTCCGGGTCCCCCGCCGGAGCGACGCGCTCCAGCGCCAGCGCATGCTGCAAGCCGCGACCCTCGAAGGCGCGAGCCCGCTCACAGTCCTCCTCCGTCGCCGGTTCTTCCCCGGCGTGATTGCAGTGCGAGCAGAAGTAGCCGCGCAGCACCGGCGTCCCGGCCGCCACATCCCAGACGAAATAGTCGGCCGGAACCTGCTCGCCGCATTGGCTGCAGGGGGTGTTGTAGAGCTCGAGCAGGAAGGCCTCCAGCCTGCGGCCGTCCTTGGGGGCGGCGGCCAGATGGGCCAGCGCGCTGCGCAGGTCGGCTTCGGCGAAAGGCTGCAGGTGGTGGCGCAGCACGAAGCGCGTGACCGGATTGCTGCAGGCCACCAGCATGGGGCGCCCGGCCCGCGCCGCCTCCACCACCAGCCGCGGCGAGGCGCCGAAGGGATCCAGCAGCAAGCCCTGCGGCAGCCGATCCGCTTCCAGCAGGCCCAGGACGGCCTGGGGGTCGAGAGGCGCCAGAAAACGCGCCAGCGGTCCCACCGGCCCGGCGACGCGGCCCGGCGCGAAAGGGATGTCCATACCACGAGTATACGGCAATCCGGCCTTCCCTTGCCCCGGCTCACCTTCTGCTCTACACTGCAGCCGTCCTCTACCCGATGGAGGCGCCAGACGCCGTGCATCGCACCCGTTTCTTGCCCGCCATGATCGCCCTGGCCCTGGCAGCGTTGGCCTGCCGCTTCGTCGCGCCTGCCCCGGAGCCGGCTACGCCGGCGATCCAACCCGAGGCACACGCCCTTCCGGCCTCCACACCTACAACCGCTCTCCAGGCCGCTCAGCCATGTGGCGTGCCCCAGGGCCAGGCCCCCTCCCTGCCCATCCAGGAGCCGCTGCGCCTGCCAGCCGCCATCCAGGACTTCCTGAACGCCGGGGGGCGGATCGAGGAGCTGCAGCAGCGCCTGGTGGCAGCCGGCCTCACGCCGGCTGGAGAGACCGGCCTGGCGTTGGGCGATTTCAACGGCGATGGCTGGATGGACCTGGCCCTGGCGCTGGTCGACGGCGACACAGAATCGGCCCTGCCCCAAGGGTCGCTGCTGGTTTTCCTGTGCCTCGAATCGCGCTACGCGCTGCGCTACGTCACCCCGGAGGAACCGGACCTGGGTGCACCCGCCATCCAGGCCGCCCGCGATCTGACGGGCGACGGACTGCCCGACGTGGTCTTCAACCGCAGCCGCTGCGGCGCCAGCACCTGCTTCGCCGAGCTGACGGTGCTGGTGTGGGACGGCGACGAGCCGCGCGATGCCTTCCAGGGGCCCACGGATGACCTGCCATCGCCCATCATCCAGGTGCTCGGCCCCTCCGGGGCGGGGCAGCCAGGCGAGATCGTGATCACGGCCACCGGCTTCGGCTCTATTGGCGCCGGCCCCTTCCGCCCCATTTCGCGCCGCTGGAAATGGTCCCCGGAAAGCTCCACATTCCTGGCCGATCACACGAAAACGCTGGCCTCCAATTACCGCATTCACGCGCTGCTCGATGCTGATCATGCCTTTCGCGACGCAGATTACCCGGCCGCGCTGGAGGGCTATCGCAGGGTGATCGAGGACGACGAACTGGACGACTGGATCGCCGGCCAGGAGGGGCGCGCCAACCTGTCGGCCTACGCCACCTTCCGCATCATGCTCCTACACCTCGTGCTCCAGGACTTCGACGCCGCCGCCCAGGTGTACGGGGCGCTGCAGGCGCAGTACACGCCCGATGCCCCGGGCTCAGGTTTCGCCGAGATGGCGCGCGCCTTCTGGAACGAATACCAGTCCAGCGGCGACCTGCAGCAGGCCTGCGCCCAGGCACAGGTCTACGCCCGCATTCACAACGATACCGTCCTGGACAGCCTCTATTACGGTTACGCCAACCCGGCCTACAGTCCGGAAGACCTCTGCCCCCTGGGGTCGCAATGACCGCCTCACACTCCCTGCTGCCGATCACCCATTTCGAAGCCCGCCTGCCGGCCCTGCTGAGCCTGCTGCGCTCGCTGGTGGAGATGGAATCGCCTTCCACCGAGAAGCCGGCGGTGGATCGGCTCGGCGAATGGGTCGCGGCGCGCATGCGCGCCCTGGGTGCCCAGGTGGAGCGCCTGCCACAGCAGGCGGCCGGCGACCACTGGCTGGGTCGGTGGGGAGACGGGCGGGGGGGCGTCCTGCTCCTGGTCCACCTGGACACCGTCCACCCGCTGGGCGCGCTGAGCAGCATGCCCTGGCGCGAGCAGGTCGACCGCGTTTGCGGCCCTGGCGTGCTGGATATGAAGGCCGGCCTGGCCTGCGCCCTGACCGCCATCCAGGCCCTCAAGGAGGGCATGCGCCTTCCCTCCCATCCCATCACGCTGCTCTGCACCTCCGATGAGGAGATCGGCAGCCACAGCTCGCGTCGGCTCATCGAGCGCCTGGCCCTGGAACACGAAGTGGTGCTTTGCCTGGAACCCGGCCTGCCAGATGGCTCGCTCAAGACCGCCCGCAAGGGGGTCGGCATCTTTCAACTCGATACTCTGGGCCGTGCGGCTCACGCCGGGACCGAGCCTGGCATGGGGATCAATGCGGTGGTGGAAATGTGCCATCAGGTGCTTCATCTGCAGGAGCTGGCGGCCCCCGAGCAGGGAACGACGGTGAACGTGGGTAGAATCGAGGGCGGCACACGCTCCAACGTGATCCCGGAGCGCTGTACGGTCGTGGTGGACGTTCGCATCGCAACGCCGCAGGAGCAGGAACGCGTGGCGCGCGGGCTGGAGGCGCTCAGCCCGGTGTTGGCCGGCGCTCAGGTCCAGGTGAAGGGGGAATGGAACCGCCCGCCCATGCCGCGCACGCCCCAGATCGAGGCCGCCTACCGGCAGGCGAGCGTGTTGGCCGCCGAACTGGGAATGGCCTTGGGGGAAGGCAGCACCGGCGGGGCCTCCGACGCCAATTTCGTCGCGCCGCTGGGAGTGCCGCTGCTGGATGGGCTGGGGCCGCTGGGCGGCGGCGCCCACGCGCCCGAGGAGCACGTCCTGCTCGCCAGCTTCGCCCCCCGCTGCGCCCTGCTGGCCGCCCTGCTCCAGCACCCGCCCGGTCCCTGACGCAGCACCCCTGCTCCCCTGCTCCGCCGCTCCCTGCCCCCCTGCTCACCTCCCCCCATTCAATCGCCCTGTGCATGCAGCTGCCCCATCCCCGTCAGCCGCTCCTGCAGTTCCTCATAGCTCGTGATCCAGGCCATGGTCCGCAGGAAGCGGGCGGGGTCGTCGATCCGCTCCCACAACTCGCGCACGGCCGCGCCGACGGGATCCTCCCCGGCCGCCCCGCCTGGCTGATCGGCATAGGCCCCATAGAAGGCGAAGTAGGCCTGATTGAGACGCCGGATGTGGTAGCCGTTCTGCCAGAAGAATCGGCGCCGCGTCTCCATATAGGCCTCGGCCTCTTCGACCTTGCCTTCGGCCAGCAAGCGGTCCACGGTGAGGCGCGTCTCGCGCATTTCGGCGTGGAAGTCAAAGGCCGGCGGTTCGGCCGGCGAAGGCGGCGGTACGGGCGCTGACGGCTCCGGCGGCAGGCGTTCGGGATAGTAGCGCGCCAGCACAGCGCGGCCGATGCGCTTGCCCAACAACGACGCCACCGTCTCGTTCATCGTGCGCAGCTCGGGGCTGGATTCATACAGCATCCCCAGCGGGCGCAGGGTGAGGTAGTTGTGCACCCACTCATGGGCCACCACCTCCGCCACCCACGCCAGGTCGGCGCTCTCCTGGATCATGGTGGGGTAGCTCCCCACCCCTCCGATGGGCACCACCAGCGCTGAGACCCCGAGGCCACCTTCCACCTGCTGTTCCAGCGCCACCTTCTCCTCCAGGGAAATATCGGGGTCCAACTGGATGTTGGCATCCTGGCGAATCACCTCGCGCGGCGACACCACCAGGGCGACGGGGACGCGTGAGAAGTGGAAGGCTACCGGCGGCACAGGGGCCCCTGCCACACCCAGGCCCATTTGCGCCAGCACCACTGCGACCTGTTCCTGGAGCAGCGCTTCGGCGGTGGGCTGCAGCTCTGCCTGCTGCGCTCGCAGGCGCGCCCGCTCGTCGATCACGGGGGCTGCCTGCGCCTCGGGGTCCGTCAGATTCGGATCGCCGTAGATCTCAGCCAGGCGGTTCTCGATCTGCTTGCCCTGGCGGATCAGGTCGACGTACTCCAGCACCAGCTCGCGCCGTCCGGGCGGGGCGAGGTAGCCCGTGGCGCCCAGGCTGAATTGGCCCAGCTTGACGGCCGCCGCCTCCAGCGTCCAGCCGGCGAAGTCGAATTCCAGCGGGCGGGTATAGCGGCGGACACGGTCCGCCGTCTCCTGAGTGGGCAGCGTGCTGCCCACCAGGAACAGGGCCAGGACCAGGAGCGAGAGGGTTCGTTTGAGCGCGACGGTCAGGCGTTGAAGCCACATGCGGCCATGATACCACCCTGCCCCCCAACCCCGAACCGCCGGCTGCGCGCCACTGGCCCGCGCGCGGCGAGCCCGCTCATGAGCAGCCCGCTGTGCTATAATCGCCGCAACTCTGGCGGCCCTTTGGGGGACGGCCCACCCACTGAGCAAGGCATGAACTTTCTCGTCACAGGCGCGGCCGGCTTCCTCGGCTCAGCGCTGGCCAACCGATTGGCACGCGAAGGCCATCAGGTCCGCGGGCTGGATGATCTCTCCGCAGGCGACCCCGAGCGCCTGAGCCCTGATATCCTCTTCACGCGCGGTGATGTCGTAGACCGCCCCAAGCTGTGGACACTGCTGCAAGACGTGGACTGTGTCTACCACCTGGCGGCGCGCGTGTCCGTGCCCGAATCGGTCCTCTATCCCCGCGAATACAATGCGGTCAACGTGGGCGGCACGGTCAGCGTGATGGAAGCCATGCGCGACGTGGGGGTCAAGCGCGTGGTGTTCATCTCCTCCGGCGCGGTCTATGGGGATCAGGGGCAGCAGCCCCTGCACGAGGATACGCCCCCCGACCCGCGCTCGCCCTATGCCGTATCCAAGCTCTCGGCGGAACACTACGTGCGCACCATCGGCGCCTTGTGGGGCATCGAGACGGTCTCGCTGCGCGTCTTCAACGCCTACGGCCCGGGCCAGCCCCTTCCCGCCGTCCACCCGCCCGTCGTGCCGCACTTCCTGCGCCAGGCAGCCCATGGGGGCACGCTGGTCATCCACGGCCGCGGCGACCAGACGCGCGATTTCGTCTACGTGGACGACGTGGTGGAGGCCATGGTGGCCGCTGCCACCGCCCCGACGGTGGATCGGCGCGTCATCAACATCGGCAGCGG
>JAJRUD010000050.1 GCA_024277995.1 Chloroflexota bacterium | reverse complement strand
GCCGCAGGTCATCGGTTTGAAGAAGCTCCCGCCCCAATGTCGCTGCTCGGCGCGGCCGAAACCGGTGGCATCGACGTAGATCGTGTAGTAAGCCTCGAAGGTCTCGCAGGGGGTGAAGTCGGCCCAGAATCTCTCGCCGTCATCCACCTCGCCCATGGCGATGCTCACGAACTGGATCTCGGCCAGCACGTCACAGTCATTCTGGCGGTACTGGAGGGGCATGCTGAGCATGCCCCGGGTCGATCCGGCGTCGGCGGCCACCTGCCATTTGACGCGGTTGCCACAGGCTCCCGGGAGCTTCACCCAGGCGGCGCGCTCGGTAGGGCCGACCTGGGCGACGGGGGCGCCGTTGTAGAAGACGGTGAAGCCGGTGATCTGCGAGGAATTTCCATCCCATTTCCAGCGCAAGATGCGCTCCACCGGGTCGTCGTAGAGCGGCAGGATGCTGTCGGGGATGCGTTCTTCGTCCAAGGCGTAGGGCGGCGCGATGCTGGGGCTCGAGAAAGTCTGCACCCCCTGCACTTCCATGGACCCCAGGGGCAGGAGGCGGTAATCGATGGCGTAGCCGGCGCCGCTGAGCCTGAGCGGGCGGCCGTCCCACTGATCGATGGGGGTGCTGGCAGAGAATGAGCCCAGCCTTGTGAGGGATGTGCCCTGCCAGGCCCAGCACTCGCCGCGCAGGCTAAGTTCCTGGTCGTCCGGGATGGGCAGGGTGAGGCGGCGCGTCCCGCCGGCCCAGGAGGCAATGTCGCCCGCAGAGCCCGTGACGGCGATGAAATCGCCGTCGCGCTCGGGGATGCGGCGTTCCGGCTGACCTTCGATGGAGAGGTAGCAGTAGGCGCGATCGAAAGAACCTTCGAGCTGCATGGAGAGGGCTTCGATCTGGAGCTGCGTGGCGACGCCGGAAGTGCAGCCCTGGTCGTTCTGGCCGAACCAGGTCATGGGGCTGGCCTGGGCGCCGGCCGGATTGACGGCTTCGATCCACAGCGTGAAGATGCCGAAGGAGGGGGCGTCGAAGCGGAACCATGCGAGGCCGGTTCCGGGGGATGGTTTCAGCCTGGCCACCACGCCGCCGGGCCCACCCAAAGGCGCCATCCACAGCCGGAAGTAGCGCTCGTCCTCGGCGTTGTCCTGCCAGCGCAGGGTGACCTGGCATTCCTTGACTCCCGCCTGAAGGTCGGAGGGAGCCGCCGGGGGTTGATCGTCCCTCATGAGGAGGTCGCCCAGGTCGATGATCAGGTCTGAGGCGGGGGCGAGCGGTGAGAGGCCGGGCAGTGCTGCAACACTGCCGGGTGAGGGCGGTGAGCCGGGCGGCGGTGGGTTGCCCGCCTCGCCGGAGGGCGGGGCTTCGGGTTGGGCGGGGACGCGCACGGTGGTGCCCTGGGACGGGGATTGCGGCAGCGTCGGGTTGGCCTGGCGCACGGATTCGGCATCGGCCCCGAAGGCGGCGGCGATATCCTCCAGGGATTGTGAGCCGTCGGCGGTGACGCCCAGCATGGCCTCGCCCGCAGGCAGCGGCGGGTCGCCCTGGAAGCCGACGGGCAGCGACTGGCCGACCAGCCCCTGGGTGTCCACGGCGCGCACGGCGATGAGGTGCGGACCTTCACCGACCAGCAGGTCGAAGGCGACGCCGGCGTCGGGCAGGTCCGCTTCGGGGTCCGGGGTGTAGGTCTGCGCGAGGGCGCCGTCGAGCCAGAGTTCGGCGCGCCGCAGGGGGTTGGTGCTGATGATGGAGGCCGAGACGGTCATGAAACTGCCGGCGCGGGCGGAATCGCCGGGCAGGGGACTGGTGACCGCCACCTGAGGGGTGGCCTTGGGCAGCGGCCGGCCGCGCTGTCGGGCCAGCAGGGCGGCCAGCGCGGCCAGCCCGAGGAGAAAGGCGAGCCCTACGGCTGCGAGCAGGTATCCAAGTCTGGATCGTTTCATTTGGCCAGCCTCCCTATGCCTTGCCGAGAGTGCTGCGCTCTCGGGTTCCTTCGAGACCCGTCGAAGTCGCGGCCGGACATCGCGATGCGCGATCGCACAGCGCTCCGGTTTGGCTCAGGGTCGGCCGCGGCGGGCGGCGTCTTTGCCTCCCCGAGAGTCATTCAGCCATTGGATTTCTGCACGCCGTCACCCTCCCCCGGGGGGTCGCCGCAAAGGTGTGCCCAGAAATCCAGGAAAGTGCTCACCTCACTGAATGTGCGCTTCTCGTTCGTGCGTGGGTCGACCACGGATATTTTGAGTGGGCTGATGTCGGAATCTTTCCACAAGCGCACCAGGAAAGAGCGGTAGTGGCTCATACCTCATCCTTGGATTGACGCGTACCGCAATTCCGCTTCCAACCGATGCCAGGGACGTGTTCGGCTCTTGGCCCAAGCCAGGGCTGGCATGGGGCGTCGGGTCTCCCGGTGTGGATATTCTGCATGCCTCGTCTCCCGCGGCGGTGCCGCTTGCCCCATTCAGGGGCGGCCTGTACACTGAGAGCGGCAGAGGCCAGAGTGCCATTCGTCGATAGGTGCTCTTGTGTGGCCCCGGCGACTGGTTTCACGCCTGGCTCTGACTATCCTATCGTGCGATCCTTTAGAGACTCTTTACAGGGGAACAGGCTGGGGTTGTGAGCGACCGGCTGTCGATCTTCACATTGGGCGCAGCCCGAATCGACCGGGGGGAGAAAGCGGTCGTCGGGCTCGTTTCACGCAAGGCCGTGGCTCTGCTCGTCTATCTCGCCTGTGAGGGGGGTGAACACGGCCGCGAGGCGCTGGCATCGCTGCTGTGGGACGAACTCTCGCTGGAACGCGCTTTGGCCAACCTGAGCGTCGCGCTGAGCAGTCTGCGCAAGCGGCTCGGCCCGATCCTGGACACCACTCGCTGGTCGGTGGCGTTGAAGCCCGAGTTGCAGTACTGGGTGGACGCACTGGAGTTCCAGGCTGCCCTGGACCGGCGGCGGGGATACACCCCGCAAGGCGAGGCCCTTTCGGGCGACCAGGCCCTTCCATTGATTGAGGCGCTGGCGCTCTACCGCGGCGATTTTCTCCACGGCTTCTTCCTGCGAGGCGCCCGGGGTTTTGAGGAGTGGGCCCTTCTCAAGCGGGAATATCTCAGGCAACTGGCTACGGAGGGCATGGATCGCGCCGCGGTGCATGCCATGCGGCGGCGCGAATCTCGCGACGCGCTGTCCTGGGCGGAACGGCTGGTACGACTCGATCCGCTGCGGGAGCGTTCGCACCGCATGGTGATGCTCCTGCATGCGCGCGGCGGCGACTGGGTGAAGGCCTCCGCTCAATATGACCGCTGTGAAAGGGCGCTGCTTGCGGAGCTGGGCGTCGAGCCCTCCTTTGAGACCAGGGCCCTCGAGGAGCGCATACGCCAGGCGCGCGATGCGCCGCGCAGCAATCTGCCACCGGTGCCCGGGCCGCTCTTCGGTCGCCAGGCGGAATTGGAATACATCGCCGACCGGCTGGCAGACCCGACCTGCCGCGTGCTGACACTGGTTGGCCCAGGAGGTGCAGGGAAGACGCACCTGGCCATCGCCGCGGCTGTGCAGGAGGTCTCCTGTTTCCTGAATGGTGTCTTCTTCGTACCCATGGCGGCGGTGCCTTCTGCGGATCTGCTGCTGCCGGCGGTTGGGTACGCCGTGGGTTTTCATTCCGTCGGCCAACGGGATATCACCGACAGCCTGGCGGGTTACCTGCGCGAGAAGGAGATCCTGATCGTCCTGGACAATATGGAGCACCTGCACGGCGCCGCCGACGTGCTGGCGAGACTCCTCGCAAAAGCTCCCTACTTGAAAGTGCTGGCCACCTCGCGCCAGCCGCTGAAGCTGCGCGGCGAGTGGCTGCTGGAAGTGGGCAACCTTTCCTATCCGCGAGCAGGGCAGACTGCCTCGCTCGGCTACGCGGCGATAGACCTGTTCCTGGAACGGGCGCGTGCCCAGGACCCGGATTTCTCTCTCGATGGCGAATGTGGCGAACACGTGGCGCGCATCTGCCAGCTGGTGGAAGGGCTGCCGCTGGCGATCGAACTGGCTGCCTCCTGGGTGCGCACCATGGATTGTGCGCTGATCGCCCAGCGCCTGGCGCAGGACCTGAACGTGCTGGGCACCGAAGATGCCGGCGTCCCGGAACGACACAGCAGCCTCAGGGCCGCCTTCGGACATTCCTGGAACCTGCTCACGCGGGAGGAGCGGCAGATCCTGGCCCGACTGGCCGTATTCCGAGGGGGCTTTCAGAGGGCTGCGGCCGAGGAAGTCGCAGAGGCGACGACTGAGATGCTTTCCGGCCTGCAGGACAAATCGCTCCTGAAACGGGTGACACAGGATCGCTATGTCATGCATGAATTCCTGCGTCAATGTGCTCTGGAGAAACTGGCCGAGGAGGAGACCGGCGGCGAAACCACGCGCGCACGGCACGCCGAGTATTTCAGCATGTTGCTGGCCGAGGCTGAGGCGCAGATCAAGGGGGCGCGCGAGAGAACCGCCCTGCAGGGGATCAGCGAGGGACACGCCAACCTGGTGGCGGCGTGGGGGTGGGCCGTTGCGAGCGGCAGCGTCGGTCATCTCGGGAAAATGCTCGAGCCCTTCGCCCGCTATCTCGAGGTGCAAGGGTTCTTCGATGAGGGAAGCACCCTGACTGCGGAGGCCATCGCATCGCTGAGGTTTGCCGGACAGGATCCGGGCAGTGCCGGCAGTCGGCTGCTGGGCCGGCTGCTGGCGCGGCGTGGAGCGTTCCTCTCGCTGCAGTCCGACCATGAAGCGGCGCAGTCCGTGCTGGAGGAGTCGCTGGCGATCCTGGGCGGGAAGGGTGATGAGCGCTGGCGCGCCTATTGCCTGACCAGGCTGGCAGACGTGCATCGATGGCGGCGGAACTGGAAGGCCGGCGAGGAATATCTCGACGAAGCACTGCGCCTATACAGCCAGTGCGGCGATGCGGGCGGGATGGCGGATGTGCGGAACGCCATGGGTAATCTGCACTACGTTCGTGAAAAATATGCTCTCGCTCGCCCGATCTATCGTGTCAGCCTGGGCTTATGGCGGGAAACAGGAGATCGCTACGGGCAGGCGCGCTGCCTGCTCAATCTGGGAAACATCGCCTATCGCCTGGGTGAGTATGAGGAGGCGCAGCGGATCGCACAGCAATCCCTGCAGATCAGCCGAGAGATCGATGATAGGCGCGGCGCGGCTCTGGCGCTGAACAACCTGGGAAACGCGGCGCATCATCTGGGGGACTACGCACGCGCCGAGGCGAGCTATCTGGAGAGCCTTGCCATCAAGCAACAACTGGGGGATCGACGCGGGATTGCCAACACGCTGGACAATCTGGGTATCATCGCTGCAGCGCGCGGCGCTCATCGCAAGGCACATCAGCGGCGCCGCGAGGCCCTGGCCCTGCAGCGGGAACTGGGAAACCTGTGGGGAGTGGCCAACTCGCTGAACGGCCTGGGAGACATCGCCCTGGCAGGGGGCGACAAGCAGGGCGCGGAGCGCAGCTACAAGCAGGCCCTGCAGGTCGCCTGGGGCGCGGAGGCAGCCGCTCCGCTGGAAGAGGCGCTGCTAGGCCTGGCGGAGTTGTGCGCACGGCGGGGTGATCTGCGGCAGGCGCTGGTTCTGGTCGCGCTGGTGCGAGAACGCCCCGTCTCCGACAGAGAGCTGCAGGACAGGGCCGATGCGCTGTGCACGACGTGGAGCGAGCAGGCTGGCCCCGAAGAGACGGCGGCGGCGGACTCCCTTGCCCATGAGCTCGGCCTGGCACGGCAGGTGGAGGGAATCCTGGCCAAGACGACCCCCGGTCAGGAGGAGGTCGGCGGCCCGCGTTGAGAGGACGCCCGCCAGGCAGTGCTCGGCTTATCGTGTTGCGTGTTGGACCCGCGCCGCTGGGCGCGGCTTTCGCGAGCGGGTGGATGCATGGGGCGGTGAAGCACCCCTGAGGCCCGGCCGCGGCCGCCCTCAGTCGAGGTCGCCCTGCAGAAAAACCTGCAGTTGCCTGCTGTAATCGCGTGGGAGGTTCAGGTAGGGGAAGTGCCCCGCGCTGCGAAAGGTGTGGACACGGGCCGAGGGGTAGGTGGTCTTGAGCGCCTGGCGCAGTTCGGGCTCAACCAGGGGGTCGTTGTCGGATTCCAGGATGAGGGCGGGCACATCCAATGCCCGCAGGTCCGGCGCCTGGAAAGGCTCGATCACACATCGATAGCGGGCCAGGAATTGGGCCTTGGTCATCAGCGAGGCCTGCTCCAGCAGATAGGCGCGCACCAGTTCCGAATGCCCGCAGGCGGGGTAGATGACGCGCTCGGTGCTGCGTCGTAGCACCTGCAGCACCACGCGCTCCGGGAGCAGCGGCAGCAGCGGTCGCACCCGGCGCGTGCGGCGGGCGATCAGGTCATTGGGCGGGAAAGTGTTGGCGAAGACGGCGCGCCGCACGTCCTGCGGCTGGGTGGCCACCAGATATTGAGCGAGATAGCCGCCGAGAGAAGTGCCCACGACGTTGAAGGAACCGATCCCCGCGGCGTCGAGCACGGCGCGCAGGCCGAGGCGCAAGCCCTCCAGGTTGGGTATCGGTGGGTAGGTGACGGCCAGCAGCCGGAAGCTGCTCTTCAGCGCCTCCAACTGCTGCCACCAGATGTCATGGGCGCCGGCCATGCCGTGCAGGAAGAGCACCGCCTCGGACCCCTCGCCGAGCACGACGTATTTCCATGTGTGACGGCCGACGCGAAGTTCCCGCGGCGGGTGCTGCTCACGAAAGCGCGCCAGCGACTGGCGGGTCCCTGGCGCGACGCGCTCATAGAGCGGATCGGGGTTCGGCAATCCTTCAGCCATGGCTTCAGCCGGTCTGTCCTGCGGCCTCCTCCATGGGCACGCCGGCCATCATCAGCCCCAATTGCTCGACGGTGGCCTCATCGCGCTCGACGATGCCCATGATACGGCCCTCGTACATCACGGCGATGCGATCGGAGAGATTGCGCACCTCGTCCAGGTCCTCGGAGATGAGCACCGTGGCAGTTCCCTGTTCGCGCTGGGCGATCAGGCGCTGGTGGATGTATTCGGTGCTGCCGATGTCCACGCCGCGCGTGGGCTGCGAGGCGATGAGCACGCTGGGCGTGCGCGAGAGGGAGCGTGCCAGGATCAGTTTCTGGATGTTGCCGCCGGACAGGTTGCCGAGCGGAGTCCGGCGCGAGGGGGTCTTGATCTCGAAATCACCGATCAGGCGATCGCAGTGTTCGGCGATGGCGCTGAAGTTCAAGAAGATGCCGCGAGCGAAAGGCGGGCGTCCGTGGTCTTCGAGCATCATGTTTTCTTCGACGGTCATGTCCCTGATGACACCGTCTTCCATGCGCTCCTCGGGGATGTAGGAGAGGCCCTGGGCGATGAGGCGATCCGGCGCCCATCCGGTGACGTCATCGCCGTCGATAAGCACGCGCCCCTGGGTGGCCTTGCGCAGCCCGGCCAGCGTTTGGGCCAGCTCGCGCTGGCCGTTGCCGGAGACGCCGGCGATGCCCAGGATCTCCCCGGCGCGCACCTCCAGGCTCACGCCGCGCACGGCGGGCAGGCCTTTGTCTCCCAAAGCCCACAGGTCCTGGATCACCAGCCGCGGCGGCCCCAACTGCACCGGCTTGCGCTTCACGCGCAGCAGCACCTCGCGGCCGACCATCAGGCGCGCCAGCTCCTGGCGGTTCGTATCGGCCGTCTTGAGCGTCTTCACCACCTGCCCGTTGCGCAGCACCGTGACCCGATCGCTGATTGAGAGTACCTCGTGCAGCTTGTGGCTGATGAAGATCAGGGCGTGCCCTTCATCGGCCATGCGCCGCAGGGTGACGAAGAACTCCTCCACTTCCTGGGGTGTGAGCACGGCTGTGGGCTCATCCAGGATGAGCAGCGCTGCGCCGCGGTAGAGCGACTTCAGGATCTCCACCCGCTGCTGCTCGCCGACGGCCAGTTGCCAGAGCATGGCATCCGGGTCCACCAGCATGCTGTAGGCCTCGGCCAACTGGCGTACGCGTTCTTTCACCACCTCCAGGTCCAGCAGCGGTTCGCGTGTCGAGCGCAGCCCCAGCGCGACGTTGGCGGCCACCGAGAGAGAGGGGACGAGCATGAAGTGCTGATGGATCATGCCGATCCCATGGCGAATGGAATCGGCGGGTGATTCGATGGTCACCGGCCGGCTGTCAATGAGGATCTGGCCCTCGTCCGGCTGATACAGGCCGTAGAGGATGCGCATCAGGGTGGTCTTGCCGGCGCCGTTCTCGCCCAACAGGGCATGGACCTCGCCGGCCTGTACCTCGAAGTTCACATGGTCGTTGGCCAGCACGCCGGGGAAACGCTTGACGATGTCGCGCAGTTCGACACGCTGGATGCGGTGCGGTGCGCTCGTGAGCACGTCGGCGCTCTCCTGTCGACTCCGTCCCGCAGGACGAAAGTCCGTCGGGGAGGGCGGGGCATCCCGCCCCCCCCCGACGGTCACGGTTGCTGCTAAGGCAGCGTGATGGTGATGCTGCCGTCGGCGATGCCCTTGACGGTGTCTTCCGCCAGGGAGCGGACCTCGGCGGGCAGGTCGAAGTCCGGGTTGTAGGTGATGACCTCGCCGCCGTTGGCCAGGTCGATGGCGAAGGCCTGTCCACCCAGCGTGCCGCTCTCGATGAGGTCGATCATCTGATTGAGCACGACCTCCCAGTGGTAGACCTGGTTGGCCACCACGATCTCGGGGGAGAGGGAGGTCTGGTCGGACTGGGTGCCGAACCAGAGCACGCCGCGTTCCTTGGCGACGCCGATGGCGCCGGTGACCATCTGGGCGGTGCCGGTGAGCACGTCGGCACCGGCGTTGATGTGCGTCTGGGCGGCCTCAGAGGCCAGGGCCACGTCGCTGAAGGAGCCGATCCAGTTGACGCGCACTTCGGCCTGCGGGTCGGTGGCCGCGACACCGGCCTTGAAGCCTTCCACGTAGAGCTTGGCGTCGCCGGTCTCGATGGGGCCGACCACGCCGATGATGCCGCTCTCGGAGAGCTTGGCGGCCATCACGCCGTTGACGTAACCGCCCTGTTCCGAGCGGGCCTCATAGGCGAAGACGTTGGTCACGCCCTGGTCGGCGAAGGTGTCCACGGTGGTGCCCCAGGCGAAGCTGGTCTCGGGGAAATCGGGGGCGATCTCCACCAGGGAGCTGCCGTACTGCGAGCCGTGGGCGATCACCAGGTCGTAGCCCTGGGAGGCGTAATCGCGGATGGCGGCCGCGGCGTCGTCCACCACGAACAGGCCGTCGGAGTAGGCGAATTGGAAGTTCTCCTCGCCCTTCTCAGCCTGGATGGCCGAGAGTGCGTCGTACATGCTCTGGCTGAAGGCCAGATCGTTGATCGCGCTGGGCATTACAACGGCGACGCGGAAGGGCTTGGCCTCTTCCGCTGGCGCCGGGGTGGCGGCACCACCGCATGCTGCGAGAAGCATCCCCGCCAGCAAGAGGGTGGCCAGTACGAGATAGGTCTTGCGCATGGTTCTTCTTCCTCCTGATGTGTTTGCGACATCATCTATTGTCCTTTGGCGTTCGCAGGCCTTACAGTGCAGGGTTGAGAGACACCTCCTTGCATGTCGCGGCGCTCATCCCTCGCCGCGTTCGAAAGGCTTGGTCAACGCGGCGGGCTGAGTGACTTTGCGCACGGCGAAGACCAGCGCCAGGATGGTGAGTACATAGGGCATCATAACCGCGAAATCCGAGGGGATGGGGATTCCCAACACCTGGACCCAGTTCTGCAAGGCGTTGACGAGGCTGAAGAGCAGCGAGCCCAGCAGCACTCCCACGGGGCTCCAGCCGCCGAAGTAGACCAGTGCCACGGCGATGAACCCCATGCCGGAGGTCAGGTTCTGCTGGAAGACGTTGAGCAGGCCGATGGAAAGCGAGGCGCCGGCGATGCCGGAGAGCACGCCGCCCAGGGTCACGGTGGCGTAGCGCACGGCGCTCACGCTGACGCCCAGCGCATCGGCCGCGGCCGGGTTCTGGCCCACGGCCTGGATCTTCAGCCCCCAGGTGGTCTTGTTGATGACGAACCAGGCGACCGGGACCAGCAGGAAAGCCGCGTAGACCAGCAGGTTATGACGGAAGAAGATCTGGCCCAGCACGGGGATCTGGGACAGGAAGGGGATTTCCACCGGCTGAAAGCCGCTCACCGTCTCCACCGTCCCCAGGCTCTTCTGGAAGAGCAGGTCGCTCATGCCCAAGCCGAAGAGGTAGACGCCGATGCCGCTGATGCCCTGCTCGGCCTGAAAGGTGACGCTGATGATCGCCATGCCCAGCCCCATCAGGCCCCCGACCACGATGGCAGCCAGCAGGCCCAGCACGGGGTTTCCGGTCTTGAAAGTCACGTAGAAGCCGGAGTAGGCGCCCATGAGCATGATGCCTTCGACGCCCAGATTGAGCACGCCGCTGAGCTGGCCGAAGGTCTCGCCGATAGTGGCGTAGAGGTAGGGCGTGGCCAGGCGGATGCCGGAGGAGGCGATGCCGATGAGGACCGCCGGTGCGAGCAGATCCTGAATCATGTTCCGGCCTCCTGCGAGGAGTCGGACTGGGTGTCGAGAGCCCGATCAATGTTCAAGAGCTCACTGCGGCGGGCAAGCCGGCGGCGCCAGATCTCGCTCGCCACCACGAAGACCACCACCAGGCCATTGAGCGCCGTGATCAGGGCCGAGGGCACCTGAACGGCGCGCTGCATCTTGTTGGCACCGACGATCATGGCGCCGAAGAGCACCGAGGCCGGGATGGTGCCAATGGGGTGGAGCTGGCCGAAGAGGGCGGCTACGATGCCGTTGAAGCCGGCGGCCCCGGTGAAACCCATCGCCGAGCCGTCGGTGAACATGCGGTGGTGCACACCCAGAACCTGCACCGCGCCCCCCAGCCCGGCCAGGGCGCCGCTGAGCAGCATGGCCATCACCGCATAGCGGCCGACGCGGATCCCCGCCCGCCGTGAGGCGTTGGGGTTGAGCCCGACGGCACGGATGCGGAAGCCGATGGTGGTGCGCCACAGCAAGGCCCAGACCAACACGGCCGCCAGCACGGCCAGAATCACGCCCAGGTGCATGCGGGTGGGGACGAGACGCGGCAGGTCGGCCGCCAGTGGGAAGCGCGCCGTCTGCGGGATGAAGGAGCCCTGCTCGATCTGGAGGGGGTCCATCAATGGGCCGCGCAGCAGGTAGTTCATGCCCTGCACCGCGATGGCGTTCATCATGATGGTGGTGAGGATCTCGTTCACGTTGAGGTAAGCCTTGAGCACGCCGGGGATGGCACCCCACAGCGCGCCGCCCAGGAACCCCAGCAGGAGTGTGAAGGGGATGATTGCCCAGGAGGGCCAGTAGGGCAGGTTGATGGCGGCGACTGTGGCCGCCAGGGCCCCCACCACCAACTGCCCTTCGCCGCCGATGTTGATCACGCCGCCGCGAAAGGCGACGCAGATGCCGATGCCGACGAAGAGCAGCGGCGTGGCCTTGACAATGGTGTCAGCGAAAGCGTTGACGCTGCCGAACGCGCCCTCGAACATGGAACCGTATGCCCGGATGGGGTCGGCTCCCAGCGCCAGCAGCATGATCGCGCCCAAGAGGAAAGCCGCCAGTGCCGCCAGAATTGGAGTCAGCGGCCCAAGCCAGCGCTCCCACCAGGGTCTCCTCGTCTTAGATCTTCCAGGTCGCTGCATTCTCGCTCCTGCGCGCGGGCCAGGCAGCCAGTGACACTGTAGCCCAGGCATCCGGGGAAGATGTCTGACAATACGATTTTGCCATTTATACCCTCACTGCACAAGCCCGTCCAGTGACAGATGGCGTTGCGGGAGAACCCAAGGCTCCCGAAATCGACCTTAGTCCCGGCCGGCGTCCCTCAGTGTCACCTGGGCTTCGAAGCCGCGCTGTCTGGCGCGCTCGACGAAAGATCCGCCGGTCATGGCCTCTTCCACCGGGATGACGCCGGACGCCACCTCCCCGGCGGCGATGGCCTCGGCCATGATGGCCGCATGCCAGCCGGTGCCCTGCTCCATGGCTGTGAACCCGGTTCGCTCGTCGAAGTAGAAGATCAGGTCAACCTGCGCCTCAGCCGGCCTTCCGCCCTTCGATCCCTTGGCCAGCACGCGGATGATGGCCAGGTCGCGCGTCTCGGCCTCGGCGCGGATTTGCGGCTCCCACAGCGTGTGCAGGACCTGCCGCGGCCTGATCTGGCAGCCGTCGACCTCGATGGGGTCCAGCTCCAGCAGCCCCAATTGTTGAATGACCTTCAGCTGGGCGAAGTGTCCGGGGTAGCGCATGGTCTTGTTCTGCAGCGTGCGCAGGCGGCCGGCGAAGGTGCGCGCCGCGCTGGTCACGCCTCCTGCCGTGGTGAAGGCTTCCAGTTCTCCAATGGGCTCTGGAAACCGGACGATCTCCAGTTCCTCCAGCGCCGGCACGCGCGCCTCGCGGCCGTGGCGGATGTAGACGCAGTCGCCGTAGTATTCGTTCGTCAAGCCTTCGATGCTGAATGTGAGGCGGTAATTCCAGGGGGGTTCGGGGTGTTGCGGCAGGCCGCAGTCCCAGATGTAGACGTCCTGGGCCTCGTCCAGTTGCTCCATGGCGTACAGCGCCAGGGTGGTGCTCATGCCGGGGCTCAGGCCGCAGTCGGGGATGACGGTGAGACCCGCCCCCGCTGCCTGCGAGTGAAGGTCCATCTGGGCAAAGACCACCTCGCTGTTGCCGCCGAAGTCGACCATGCTGGCCCCGGCCTGGATGGCGGCCTGAGTGAGACCCAGGTTGAGGAAGTATGGAACGCCGCTGACGAAGACCTGGACGTCGTGCTCCTTGAGCCAACGCGCGACGGCCTCGGGATCGCCTGCATCCAGGGTCGCAGCCTCGGCGACGGGGCGGCCGATGAGGCGGTTGACGCGCTCGGCGGCGGCTGCCGCCTGCTTTGGGTCGGTATCGGCCATGTAGACGCGCTCGGCCTCACCGAAGCGGGCCATGTCGTAGGCGGCTGCGGTTCCCTGGCGTCCCGTGCCGAGGATGGCGTAGACGATGCTCATGGATGGCCTCCGTGTTCGAAGTGGGTTTGCGAAGATTGTCCCACGGAACGGTCGAGTCTCCAATGTTGTGAGAAGCTTAGCCTTTGGGGGTTGCATGCAGTGGCCGGTTGCGGTCGGCCTGCGCGGGGGGCGATCTGGGCCGGGGGGCGAAGATCAGCCGCCGGGTGTGAAGCGGGCCAGCACGGCGCGCACCTGGCCCAGATAGCCTGCTCCGAAGAGGTTGAGGTGGTTGAGCAGATGGTACAGGTTGTAGAGCGGCAGGCGTGCGCGCCAACCGGGTTCCAGCGGGTGAGCCTCTTCGTAGGCTGCGTAGAAGGCTGCGGGGAATCCACCGAAGAGGGCCGTCATGCCCAGCTCGGCCTCGGCCCAGCCGAAGTGGGCCGCGGGGTCGATGATGGCCGGCTCGCCTTGGGGTCCGGTGATGGCGTTTCCCGACCACAGGTCTCCGTGGATCAGGGAGGCCGGCTGCTCGGGGACCAATTCCGGCAGCCGTTCGGCGAGGACCTCGACGCGCTGCAGGTCCGAAGAATCCAGCAGGCCGCGCTGATGGGCCAGGCGGGCCTGAAAGCGCAGGCGATGTTCGGCGAAGAAGAGATGCCCGTCCTCCGTCCAGGGGTTGGGCTGGGGGGTGCTGCCGATGTAGTTGTCGTGATGGAAGCCGAAGCGATCGTTGGTGTGCTCGTGGAGCGCGGCCAGGCGGCGGCCGAAGGCCTCCCAATAGCCCGGCTGCGGTGGGGCGGGGCGCAGGTCTTCGAGCAGCAGGAAGCCAGGGCCCCAGAGCAGCGGCTCAGGCACGCGCGGGCCCTCGGGCGTCGCCAACGCCTGCAGTCCTTCAGCCTCGCGGAGGAACATGTCGGCGGGAGCTGCGGCGTTCTGCTTGAGGAAAAAGCGCGCCCCGGAGGCGGTGGTCAGCACGCCCCCGTCGTTGATGCAGCCGCCGCTGGCGGGGCGCAGGTCGGACGGCTCGCCATGCCCTTGCTCGCGGCACCAGCGGGCGACGGCCTGAGGGACCTTCACGCCTCGCCCCTTTCCAGGGCCTGCAGCAGGCCTCGCACCGAGCGCTCGACGATGCGGTAGGTGCGCTCGAAGCCCTCTGGGCCGCCGTAATAGGGGTCGGGCACGCCGGCCTCGGGATCGCCCTCAGGATCGAATTCGCGCAGCAGGCGCACCTTGGCCCGCGCCTCGGCGTTGGG
>JAJRUD010000049.1 GCA_024277995.1 Chloroflexota bacterium | reverse complement strand
GTTGCCCGGCGGGCCCTTCGACACCGTTGGTGAGCGGCCCATGCCCGAGCAGATGCGGATCATCATGGAGCGTCGCTACGGCCTCAACAAGCCTCTCTCCGAGCAGTTCTTCCTCTACATGAGCAGTCTGCTGCGGGGCGATCTGGGACCCATGCTGCGCCTGCGCAGCCAGGACGTCAACAGCGTCGTCGCCGAGGTTTTCCCGGTCTCCTTCCAGCTCGGCATGCTATCCGTTATCATCGGCTTCCTTATCGGTGTGCCGGCCGGTATCATCGCGGCACTCAAACACAACAGCATCATCGACTATACGGCCACTTTCGTGGCCGTTTTGGGTGTCTCCATCCCCAACCTGGTACTCGGGCCTTTGCTGATTCTGGTTTTCGGCGTGTGGCTCGATTGGCTCCCCATCGCCTTCTGGGGGGCCGAGCCACCCTTCATACTGGGTTTGTTCCCCAAACCCACCCTGCAATTCTGGACTCACGCCGTGATGCCGGTCTTCGCCTTGGGCACCGGTCTCTCGGCCTTCGTGGCCCGGCTGACGCGGGCCGGCCTGCTGGAGGTGCTGGGCGAGGATTACATCCGCACCGCCCGCGCCAAGGGTTTGCGTGAGCGCTGGGTCATCGTGCGCCATGCGCTCAAGAATTCCATGATCCCCGTCGCCACCACGCTCGGCCCCCTGCTGGCCGCTGCCGTAACCGGCAGCCTGATCACGGAGCAGATCTTCGCCCTGAATGGGATGGGCCGGCGTTTCATCAGCAGCGTCTATGAGCGGGAGTATTTCCTGCTCACCAGCCTGACGCTGATCTACGGTGTTCTGCTGGTGGTCGGCAACCTGATGGTGGACGTGCTCTATGCCTGGTTGGATCCGCGCATTCGTTACGATTGAGGCTTTGAGGCGAACCTATGGGACCAGAGAAAGATAAGGATTCGGCCAAAGGCCTGCCTGGGGGGAACCCCGCCGCAGGGCTCGAGAAGCTGAGCGAGGCAGAGGCGCTGACCAAAGGCCGCAGCCCGCTTTCCGATGCCTGGCGGGAATTCCGCCGCAACAAGATCGGCGTGGCGGGCATGGTCTTTATCATCTTCGTGATATTCGTGGCGCTGGCCGCGGATGTGATCACTCCCTACCACTTCTCGACCCAGAACTTGAGCTACACCCGCGAGAAACCGCTCACCCCCTACATCGTCACCACCGACCAGTTGCCCAATTGTCACTGGGCCAATACGCCCCTCGAGCAGTACTGCACGGTTTTCATCGCCGGTTCCGATCCCCTGGGGCGGGACCTCTTCAGCCGCGTGATTTATGGCACGCGCGTCTCGCTGTCGGTGGCCTTTGTGGCCGCCCTGGTGAGCATCCTCATCGGCACCGTGTACGGCACCATCTCGGGATATGCTGGCGGGCGGGTCGATAACTTCATGATGCGCATCGTCGACTTCCTGTACGCCGTGCCCTTGCTGCCGATCATCATCCTGATGACCGTATACTTCCAGGCGCTCTCACGTCGGGGTGTCTCTACGGGCTTCATGGGCGTTCTCATCGACTTGAGCCGGGCCACGGGTGGGCTGCTGTTCATCTTCATCGCCATTGGTGCGCTGAACTGGATCGGCATGGCGCGCCTGGCGCGCGGCCAGGTCTTATCGTACAAGCAGAAAGAGTTCGTCGAGGCCGCCCGCGCCGTGGGAGCCACCAGCTCGCGCATCGTCTTCCGACATCTGATCCCCAATGTCATGGGCCCCCTGCTGATCGCCGAATCCCTCGCCATCCCGGGCTACATCTTCCTGGAAGCGACGCTCAGCTTCATCGGCCTGGGCGTGAACCCGCCCATCCCGAGTTGGGGTGCCATGATCAATGAAGGATACCGGGGGATCCGCTCCAACCCCCATCTGGTGCTCTTCCCGGGCGTCGCGCTCAGCGTGCTCACGTTGGCCTTCAACTTCATGGGAGACGGCCTGCGGGACGCTTTCGACGTCCGCTTGCGGGGTCGGGGCTGATCCAGCATGGGGCGAGGGCCTTGCGACGACGCTCCCGCGGGCCCAGCGGCGTTGCCCTGCCGGAGGTCTCTGGACCTTGATCATTGATGTGAGAGGATACCGCTGACTATGAAAGCTCGCGTCGCATTGGGATGGGCCATTGGCACGCTCTTGCTTGCGGGACTGGCGTGCCAGACAGGTCAAATCCTGACCCCCGAGGAGGCCACGGCTCGTGCTCTGGCCACGGCCGAAGCGCCCGTCGGCACTCCGGTGACCATAGCTTCCAGCACTGAATTCCAGGCCGGTCAGGTCGTCGAGTTTTCCAGCAAGGAATTCCTGGTACCGATCTACGAGAAGCCGGGCGATACGAGCGCCTTCTACTTTGCCACCCGCGGCGATGAAGCCACCATCGTCAAGAGCCAGCAATACGAAGGCGAAACGTGGTATTTCGTGAAATCCGTCGGCGTCGAAGGCTGGGTGCCCGGAAATGAACTCAAGGCACGCCAGGGCGAGGCTGCCGGCGAGGGCCCACAGCCGGGAGACACCGCATACCTGACGGGCAAGGGCTACCTCATCAACCTGATGGAATCCGCCGGATCCAAGCGCATCGTGGCCGGGCAGGAGCGCGGCGTCGAAGTTACCATCCTGGAGATCGTGCGTGTCGAGGACACGCTGTGGTACAAGATCGAGGCCCCGACCGGCGTGGGCTGGGTACCAAAGGAGAATATCACCAGCGAGGCGCCCTGACGACCAGGGACAGGGACGACGACAACAGGCTGGGGGCCGATGATAAAGGTGGAGAGCGGGGAGGCGGACGTTTGTTTCGCCTCCCTGTTTACTGGACCAGCGCTACGTTGTTGCTGAGGGATCGCTTTCGAGGCCGTCGATGATTCGCGAATCGCGCCATTTGCGCCTGTCCTATAAATTGATCCTGTTCGCTTTGCTCCTGGCAGCATGCGCTGGCCCGGCGCAGCGCCTCTGGACGCGCGCTCCAGGCTGGAGCCGCGGTGTGCTGCTGGGTAATACACAGCCCGGCGACCCTGTTCCCATGGTGTCGGATGACCAGGGGAGAACGTATTTCTTCCTGCTCCCGCCGACCGACGAGGGCGCCGTGCCGCACCTGTTGTGCGTCAATGCTGATGCCTCTCTCTGCTGGGACCAGACCTTTCAAGCCCCCATCCACCGGCCAGACCAGCCACGCCTGTTTTGGCGTGATGGCAGACTATCCCTCTACTGGTCGAGCCGCGGCGACCTCTACACATGGCAGGTCTCGGCGCAGGGGGAAGCGCAGGGCGATCCGCGCCAGATCCCCACCGAGATCGACGTGGATTCCTACGATGTGGCCTTCGATTCGCGGGGTGAGCCGGTCATTTTCTATGCCGGCAGCCGGCGCAAGCCCGGCCTGTACGTTCTGCAGGAGGGCCGCTCTCTCCTGCTTGATCCCCAGGGCGTGCGCCCTCAACTCCTGATGGATGCCGGCGGCACCTTGCATGCCGCCTGGGCTCAGTACCCGACCGGATATGGCGCCAGCCGCTTTCTGTACGCCGCTTACGATGGCGGGCAGGTGCAGCATGGCGCTCAGGTCACCCTGCTCGCGACTCGCTTCAACCCCTCCGTCGTCATGAGAGGCCCCAGCATGGGTGTCGATGGCCAGCGCGGCTATCTCTTCTGGATGGTGGAGGTCCGAGCGGGTCTCGAAGCGGGCTTGGTCACGACATCGGCGCTTATCTTCCCGCTCTCTGATCCGGCCAGCACCCGCCTGGTGGAAGCGCTGGCCGTGCCCTCCGCCTATAACCTGGAGTACCGGCCGGTAGATGCGGCGGTCTTGCGCGTTGGAGAGCGACTGCCCATCGAGACCTGGCCGCGTGAGATCACCACACACGTCGGCGACGCGGCGCCCATCGGTGCCGTGCAGGGGGAGTTCGCCTTGGCTTTCCGGGCGCGCGTCGACTACCTGCTGAGAAAGGACGTCAACCAGATCGGCCTGCTCTACTTTAGAGAGGGCGAGGTGCGGGACTATCAACTGGTGAGCTTCACCACTCGCGATTCGGTTGTGCCTTCGCTGCGCAGCGACAGCCTGGGCAACCTGCATCTCACCTGGCTGGAAAAGGGCGAATTGCCCGGTTTCCTCGTCTACTATGCCACAACCTCTCCCGCCGCCGTGCGCACCCTGGCGCGGCTGACCTTCGAAGACGGCTTGCGCCTGGCGGGGGAAACGCTCTTCGGCATGGTCTCCGGCGCCCTGCTCTTTCCCATGGCCCTGGCCTGGATGGTGATCCCCCTGCTCCTGATGGGGCTCATGCATTTTCTGTTGCGCGGGCGCTTGGGGGAGACGTGGATCGGCCAGGCCCTGATGCTGGGCGTGCCGCTCATCGCCTATTGGGTCGCCAAGCTCGCCTTCTTCCCGGACATCTTCTACTATGTGCCCTTTTCGGCCTGGATCCCCGTCATTCCCCGCGGGTTGGAAACGCCCTTGCGCCTTGGTGTTCCCTTGTTGATCAGCGCTCTGGCCGCATTCCTGGCCTACTGGGTCATTCACGGCCGTGAACGCCGGGCGGCGCTGTATCTCTTCCTCATCTACGCAGCCGTTGATGGGCTGTTGACCATGGCCCTCTACGGCGTGGTGGTGCTGGGCGGGGCCTGACACTCATTGCCAAGCATGCCCCGGTCCCTCGACCTCCCGCAGGGCAGGTACCTGTGGGATATTTCGCGTTGTACTCGCACCTGGCTGCCACCTTCCCGGAAGCCGAAAGCTTCCGGGAAGGTGATCGAAGAGTACAGGGTGAGGTGCCTTACACCTCCTCCAGCGGCGGCAGGCTATTATCAGGGAAAGCTCCCCCTCTCGGGAGCCCGTGCATTGGAGGTGTTGTGTGCGCGCATGGGTCAAAGGGTGCCTGCTATTATGGTCGCTCTTGCTCGCGGCCTGTGGGGCGGCGCGCGCACGCTCGGTGACGGCCTCGGCCGGGGAGATCGCGGCAGTGCGGCCGGCCGCGGCGACGCTCGAGGTTGGGGCCGAGCCTGCGGCCACCGCTACCTCCCGGCCTTACCGTCTGCAGGCGGGCGAGCTGCTCCTGGCAGCGGACGTGGACGTCATACCCGCCATCTTCGCCGACGACGACCTCTTCGTTGATGCGCAGGCCGGGGATCTGGAGTGGCAGGATGAAGAGCCGGTGGTCGGCGTGGCACTGGGCGGCGAGGCGCGCGCTTACCCCATCCGCCTGCTCAGCCTGCATGAGATCATCAACGATACCCTCGGCGGCCAACCCATAGCCGTCACCTGGCGTCCCTTGTGCTACAGTGCAATGGTTTTCAGCCGTGACCTGGGCCGCGAGCTCACCTTCGGCGTCTCCGGCTATCTGCTGTACAACAACCTGGTCATGTACGATCATCAGACCAACACGCTCTGGAGCCAGATTCTGGCGCAGGGTGTCAAGGGCGCGCTGCGCGGTGAGCGCCTGGAGGTGCTGCCATCACTGCACACTTGGTGGGGCGCCTGGAAAGGTCTGCACCCTGAGAGCCGCATCCTCTCGGCTGAGCGTCTGGGGCGGCTCAGCGATGAGATCATCGACCCGTACGCCGCCTACTACACGAGCGGGGCAGCCGGCCTGGGAGGCCCGGCCGCGACAGATGACCGCCTGGCCGCCAAAGCGCTCGTCGTCGGGCTGGCAGGCGGTGGGATGGCCCGCGCCTACCCGGTCGACCTGCTGCGCGCGCGCGGCGCGACCAACGATGTCCTGGCCGCCGAGCCGCTGGTGCTGCTCTACGAGCCTGTCCTGCAGACCGTCTTGGTCTACCGGCGAGCGGTGAAGGAGGCCACGCTGACCTTCCAGCCTGTCTCGGACCCGGCGTTGGTGCGAGACGATGAGACCGGAAGCCAGTGGCAGCGCGCCACCGGCCGTGCTCTTGCAGGGCCGTTGGCAGGATCCATCCTGTCGCGCAGGGCCGCGCCGCTCGTCTTTTGGTTCGCGTGGTATGATCTTCACCCGGAGACCGAGCTCTTTGAGCCGTTCTGAGGAGGAGCCATGCGCCGAACGTACCTGCTCGCAGCGCTCGTTCTCGCGTCAGTCTCAGCACTCGCCGCCTGCGCGGGCGCTGAGGGGCAAGAGACGCCTGAACCAACGCCCACCACGGTTGCCCTGCCCAGCGAGACCGCACCTCCCGCACCTACCCCCACCGCCACGAAGCAGCCCAGAGGCGGCCCCATCGCCACCGCGCTGGCCCTGGGCTCGCAGGTGACCCTCACCGCGCCCACGGTGACCCCTGTGGCCGCAGGCGAAGTGGCCGCCGAGGATTTCGTCGGCATCTTCGAAAAAGCCTGGCGTATCGTCGACGAGAATTACGTGCGCGACAATTTCAACGGCGTGGATTGGGAGGCCGTGCGCCAGGAGTACCTGCCCAAGGTCGAGGCCGTCGAGACCCAGGAGCAATTTTGGGACCTGATGGAAGACTTCATCCGCGAACTGAACGATCAGCACAGCAGGTTCGTGCGCCCCGATCGCTTCGCCTCGGAATTCGACCTGCCCTCCGACCAGGAGGGTCGTCCCGGGACGGGGATTCAGATATGGCCCGGTCCTTCGCGCGAGGATGAGGTGCTCTACGCCTGGTACGTGTGCGGCGTGGGCCCGGCGGCCTCGGCGGGCCTGGTGCGCGGCGACGTGATCCTGGCCGTCAACGGTCAGCAGGTCGTGGCCGGTGAGCAGGGCATCGACCGCTCGCTGGCCTATCAGGCCGTCTTCGGCGATGGGGAGTCCGATGCGGTCACGCTCACCGTGCAGCAGGGGCCGCAGGCAGAGCCGAAGGATGTCGTGTTGCACCTGGGCGGAGCCGCCGATTGTGACGGCTGGCGCAGCGGCCTGATCAGCCTCGAGCCGCGCATCGGCTACGTGCGCGTTCCGGACTTCGGCGGCGACTCCGACACCAACCTCCTGCGCGCCATTCAGGAGTTGGAGCAGGAAGCGCCGCTGGATGGATTGATCGTCGACGTGCGCCACAATCCCGGCGGCAACAGCGACCGCGACATCGCCATCTTCACAGAGGGGATCTTCGGCAAGGTGGGGCCATTGCGCAAGGACGCCACCCAGACCATCTATCGCATCCGCGGGCCGGTGAAGTGGAACGAGGAGACGCCGGTGGCGGTGCTGATCGACGGCAGCAGCCACAGCGCGGCGGAGTACTTCGCCACCGCCATGCAGCAGTCGGGGCGCGCCGTGCTGGTCGGCATGCCCACCGCCGGCAACACCGAGGGCATCACCGGTTTCAGCCTGCCCGATGGTTCATTGGTGCGCCTGGCCGTTATGACCCTGCAGCTCCCCGACGGCAGCACGCTCGAGGGGGTCGGTGTGCAGCCCGATCTGCGCGTGCCGTTGGGGATGTGGGGGTTGCGTCAGGACCCCGATGTGCAGCTGCGCGCCGCCTATAAGGCGCTGACGGGTCAGGAATTGCCCTAGCCTTCACCTGGCTGCTTTGCCATGCCGGGGCGGCCCGATCGGGCCGCCCCGGTTTCCATTGCGGGGACTTCAGGTGCGCCGGGAGAGGTGCCCCCGCGTTGCCCTCCGGCGGGGCTATGCTACAATCGCTGTTATGAGTGCGCCGCGCATCCTTCTCGTGGATGACCAGCGGCAGGTCAGCCGCATGTTGCGCTCCAGCCTGGAACTTTCGGGCCGGGAGTACGTGGTGGTTGACGTGCCCTCCGGCGAGGAAGCATTGCTGGAGCTGGGGCGCGGACCGGTGGATCTGATCGTCACCGACCTGCGTCTGCCTGGGATGTCGGGGCTGGAGCTGGTGGAACGCGTCAGGCAGCTCAACCCTCACGCGCGCGCCATCCTGATAACCGGCCAACCGACGGATGAGGTCCGCGCCCGGGCACAGGCCCTGGGTGTGGTGGCCTTCCTGCCCAAGCCGATCGGCACCACCTTTTTCCTGGAGGCGGTTGATCACGCCTTGAAGGAACGGGCTGACGCGGGGGAGTCGGCGGAGGTGGATACGGCCTCGCTGGCGCACCTCCAGAAGCAGTTGGAGGTGGGTCGGCGCGATCTGGGGGCGCTGGCGCTGCTGGTGGTGGATGGGCGCGGGCGCGTGCTGGCCAGCGCTGGAGACCTGGAAAGCCTGGACCTGGCGGAGGCATTGCCTTCCATCGCCACGGCCCACAGCGCCGGGCAGAAGGTCAGCAGCCAGTTGGGGGCGGAAGAACCGCGCAATTTCCATTTCTTCGACGGCCCACAACTCGATCTGTTCCTGACCAGCGTGGGGTCCGAGCGCGCCTTGCTGGTGGCTCTCAAGGGCGGTGAGGGCACCGGCAAGATGGGCGCCGTGCTGCACTTCGGGCGCCGCGCCGCTCAGGCGGTCGAGCGCGCTCTGGCTGAGGAGGAGGGGGAACAGCCGGCCGAGCCCGCTGGCGTGGAGGAATCCATCATGCCTCTGCCTGATACCGTGGAGGAGATCAGTCTGCCCTCGCTGGAGGGAGTCGATCGCAAGGAGGCCGAAGCCTTCTGGGCGCGCGCCGTGAGCGAGGGGGAAAAGGGCTCCGGGGACGGTGATGCTTTGAGCTACGACGAGGCGCGCGACATGGGTCTGGTTCCGGATGACGAGGAATAGCCCCCGATGGGTGATGGATCGGTTGAGGCGAGCCATCGTGCGCAAGGGCCGTGAGGGCCGCCGCCGCGACCCGGCCGGGATACGACGGAGGAAGTCCCTGTGTTACAATGTGCGTCGCCTGCCCTGATTGCGGCGATTTTGGGGCGTGGTGCAACGGCAGCACTGCGGACTTTGGATCCGTCAATCCAGGTTCGAATCCTGGCGCCCCAGCCTGGATCTTCTGTCGATCTGTGAGCATCCGTGTCTGACGACGATCCCCTGAGAACTTATCCTCCTGATGAACCGTACTCTGCCCCTGTGAAGGCGCGCATCCCGGCGGCATCCTGGGCGGGCGCTCGCGCCCGCATCCGCCGCGGGAAGCTTCGCGTTGGTTTGCCGGGCGAGGGAGGTCTTTGTGGGCTGTGAGGCGCTCATCCTGGCCGCCGGCCTGGGAACGCGTATGAAATCCGATCTGCCCAAGGTCCTCCACCCCCTGGGTGGGAGACCGATGCTGCACTGGGTGGTGCAGGCCTGTCGCCACGCCACGGGCCGGGCGCCTTACGTGGTGATCGGCCCACAGGCCGAGCGCGTGCGCCAGGCTGCGGGAGATGTGGCCGCGTTCATCGAACAGCGGGAACGCCTCGGCACAGGCCACGCTGTGCTGCAGGCCAGAGCGCAGCTGGCGGGCAAGAGCACGCACCTGTTGGTGGTCAGCGCCGACATGCCGTTGCTGCGCCCTGAGACGCTGGCCCGGCTGGTGGAGAACCAGCAGGCCCACGATGGCCCCCTGACTATGCTCACCGCCGAGGCGGAACAGGCGCGCGGCTTCGGTCGGGTGCTGCGCGATGCGCAGGGCCGCATCCAGGCGGTGATCGAAGAGGCCCACGCCACCCCCGAGCAGCGCGCCATCCGCGAACTCAACGTCGGCGCTTACTGTTTCCGGGGCGATTGGCTCTGGGGGCAGCTGGAGGCTTTGCCCCTCTCCCCCAAGGGCGAATACTATCTGACCGATCTGGTGGAGCGAGCGGCCCGTGAGCCGGGCGGCGTGGCTGCCGTATCGGTGGAGGACCGTGACGAGACCATCGGGGTGAACACCCGTGAGCACCTGGCCCAGGCCGAGGCCGCGCTGCGCGCCCGCATCAACCGTCGCTGGATGCTGGCCGGCGTGACCCTGGTCGACCCCGCCACCACCTATATCGGCTCCGAGGTGAAGTTAGGGCAGGACACGGTGATCCTTCCCAACACACACCTGGAAGGTCGCACCGTCATCGGGCGGGGTTGTCGCATCGGTCCCAACACCATCGTGCGCGACTCGACCATCGGCGATGACTGTCGCGTGGAGGCCTCCGTCGTGGAGGGAGCCACGCTGGAGGAGGAAGTGGACATCGGACCCTTCGCCCACCTGCGGCAGGGCGCGCATCTCTGCCGCGGCGTGCACATGGGCAATTTCGGCGAGGTCAAGAACAGCAGGCTGGGCCCCGGCGTGAAAATGGGCCACTTTTCCTACGTGGGCGACGCCACCATCGGCGCCGAGGCCAACATCGGCGCCGGGACCGTCACCTGCAATTTCGACGGCGAGCGAAAACATCGCACGGAGATCGGCGCGGGCGCGTTCATCGGCAGCGATACCATGCTCGTGGCCCCCGTGCGCATCGGCGAGGGGGCGCGGACCGGCGCCGGCTCGGTCGTTACGCACGACGTGCCGGACCACAGTGTGGCCGTCGGCGTTCCGGCGCGCGTCATCCGGAGGCTGAAGAAAGACCATGAATGAGTTGGTGCCGGCGCTGATCCTGGTCCTCCTGCTGCTGCTTGATTTGCTGGTGGCGGCCACAGCCAGCGCGCTCAGGAACGTCCATCCTGCACGGTTGAAACAGCTCGCGGAAGAGGGCTCCGATGGCGCGGCCCTGGCCGAACGAGTCGGCTCCCAGGCCACCCGCCTGCTGCTCTCCCTGCGCTTCAGCCAGGGCTTGCTGCAGGTGCTCACCCTGGGCTTCGTGCTGGTGGCCTATATGACCTTTACGGGGCCTCTGACCGCCGCCTCGCCGCTGGGCCTGGCAGCGGTCCTGCTCGGCGCGTGGCTGGTGGTGAACCTGCTGGAATACCTGCTCGAGAACCTGGCGCTGCAGTACCCCGAGCGTTGGGCAGTGGCTCTGGCCCCTGTGGGGATGGTGCTCATCGTCCTCTCCTATCCCCTGGTGTGGCTGATGCTGCGCGTTTCCGACTGGATGGGGCGCTCGACTGAGAAGGTCCCTTCGCCAGTGGTCACGGAAGAGGAGATCATGACTCTGGTGGACGCCAGTGAAGAGGGCGGCGTCATCGACGAAGAGGAAAAGGCCATGATCTATTCCATCTTCCAGCTTGGCGACACGCTGGTGCGGGAGGTCATGGTGCCGCGCATCGACGTGCTGGCATTCGAGCAGAGCACCTCGCGCGTCGAAGCCACCGATGTGCTGCTGCGCACGGGCTACTCGCGGGCCCCCGTCTACGCCGAATCCATCGATCACGTGATCGGCATCCTCTACGTGAAGGACCTGCTGGCTGTCTGGCGACGCGGTGAGCAGCAGGGCGTCGTGGCCGACTTGGTGCGCGAGGCCTACTTCGTCCCCGAGGCCAAGAAGGTGGACGACCTGCTCACCGAGATGCAGGCCCGCCGCATCCAGATGGCCATCGTGGTGGACGAATACGGGGGCACGGCCGGCGTTGTGACTTTCGAAGACATCGTCGAGGAGATCGTCGGCGAGGTGCGCGACGAGTACGACGTCGCCGAGGAGGCCGCCTTCCAGCTGCTGCGTGACGGCGAATACCTCTTCAGCGGGGGGATTGACCTGGACGACGTCAACCAGCTCACCGGCGCTGAGCTGCCCAAGGACACCAGCGAGACGCTGGGGGGCTTCATCTACGGGCGGCTGGGACGCGTCCCAACGGCGGGGGACGAGCTGGAGGCCGGAGGGCTTCACCTGATCGTGGAGCAGGTCATCGGCCGCCGCATCCGCAAGGTGCGGGCCTGGCGGCTGGCCGAGGAGGAGCAGGAAGCGGACAGCCATGACCATCGACAAAACGCAACGCACTGAGCTCATCCGCCTGGCGCTGGAAGCGCGCCCGCGCGCCTACGCGCCCTATTCGCGCTATCAGGTCGGCGCCGCCCTGCTCACCCGCCAGGGTGTCGTCTTCCAGGGGGTCAACGTCGAGAACGCGGTCTACCCGACGAGCATGTGCGCCGAGCGCACGGCTCTCTTCAAGGCCGTTTCCGAGGGCCATCACGAATTCCTGGCCATCGCCATCGCCACGCAGAACGGCGGTTCGCCCTGCGGCGCATGCCGCCAGGCGCTCTCCGAATTCGGCCTGGATCTGCAGGTGTACACGGTGGACGGCCAGGGCCGCGTGGTGCTCGACACCACGCTGCGTGCCTTGCTGCCGGAAGCTTTCGGCCCAGACGATCTGGGCACAGACTGAGACCTGCAGCCCGACTGCAGAAGTCGGCCGGATTTCCGCCGCCGAGTCCTCCACCTCTCCATCCAGAGCCCCTCGGGCGCACATGCCTCAGGCCACCCCGCTGGTATAATCCACACATGCCCTCACGTTCGCGCATCTATCGCACCGAAGCGGTGGTCCTGCGGCGTCTTGACCTGGGCGAAGCCGACCGCTTGCTCACCGTCTACACTCCCGATCACGGAAAGCTGCGCCTGGTCGCCAAGGGCGTGCGTCGCCCGAGCTCGCGCAAGGCCGGCCACCTGGAACCCTTCACGCGCGCCGATCTGCTCCTGGCGCGCGGGCGGGAGCTGGACATCATCACCCAGGCCCAGGCGCTGGATCAGTTCCCCCAGTTGCGCGACGACCTGCTGCGCCTGGGGATGGCCTCCTACGTGGCGGAGCTGCTGGACCGCTTCGCGGTGCAGGAGGAGAACCGCCTGCTCTACGACCTGCTGGTGGAGACGCTGGCGCGCGTGGCGCGCGGCGCCGACGCCCGCCTGGCGGTGCGCTACTTCGAACTGCGCCTGCTGGACCTGGTAGGCTTTCGTCCGGAGCTCCTTCGCTGCCTGGGTTGCGACCAGGCGGTACAGCCCGAGGCTCAGTTCTTCTCCGCTGAACAGGGCGGCGTGCTCTGCCCCTGCTGTGGGCAGGGGCGCCAGGGGGCGCGCCGCCTCTCGCTGCCGGCGCTGAAGGTCCTGCGCCATCTGCAGCGCAGCCCCTATGAAGCGATCGAGAAACTGCAGTTGCGCGAGGCGGTCTATGCCGAGCTGGAAGGGCTCATGGAGTGGTACCTGACCTATCTGCTCGAAAGGCGCCTGAACGCCCCGGCTTTCCTGCGCCACATCCGCCACCTGGACGCGACTCATCCGCGGCCCGACCGCGACCCGGCAGCCTGACCCAGAGGACGACCTTTGCCCATGGACAACGTTCCCTCCTTTCAAGACATCATCCTGAACCTTCATCGCTTCTGGACGGAGCAGGGCTGCCTGCTCTGGACGCCCTATCACACCGAGGTGGGCGCCGGCACCATGAACCCGGCCACCTTCCTGCGCGTGCTCGGCCCCGAGCCCTGGCGCGTGGCCTACGTGGAGCCCTCCATCCGTCCCGCCGATGGGCGCTACGGTGAGAACCCCAACCGCTGGCAGCACTACTACCAGTACCAGGTGATCCTCAAGCCGGAGCCCGGCGATCCGCAGGAACTATATCTGCAGTCCCTGCGCGCGCTGGGCATCGACCCGCGGCAGCATGACATCCGTTTCGTGGAGGACAACTGGGAACAGCCGGCCCTGGGCGCCTGGGGCCTGGGTTGGGAGGTGTGGCTCGACGGCCAGGAGATCACCCAGTTCACCTATTTCCAGCAGGCCGGCGGCCAGGTGCTGGACCCCGTGTCGGTGGAGATCACCTACGGCCTGGAGCGCATCGCCCTGGCCATCCAGGGCGTGGAGAGCTTCCTCGAGATCCCCTTCGGTGCCCAGCGCACCTACGGCGACCTCTACCTGGATCCCGAGCGCGAGTTCTGCACCTACAACTTCGAGACGGCCGACATCGAGCGCCTGCGGGAGCTTTTCGAGAATTACCAGGGCGAGGCTGAGAACGCGTTGAAGCGCGGGCTGGTTTTCCCCGCCTACGACTACATCCTGAAGTGTTCGCATGCCTTCAACCTGCTGGATGCGCGCGGTGCCGTCGGCGTCACCGAACGCGCCGCCATCTTCGGGCGCATGCGCGAGCTGGCGCGCCGCGTTTCCGAGGCCTACGTGGCCCGGCGCGAGGAGCAGGGCTTCCCCTGGCGGGGAAGCGTACCGCCGCGCGACGCGCAACCTGTAGCGGCAGTGGACGCCAAGGCGCCGCCCGAGCGTGCGGCTCCCTTTCTGCTGGAAGTGGGCACCGAGGAATTGCCGCCGGCCGACCTGACGGCCGCGCTCGAGCAGTTGGGTGCCGCCTTCGGCTCCATGCTCGACGCCGGCCGCCTGGCTCACGGCGCGATCAAAGTCATGGGCACCCCCCGCCGTCTGGTGGTCTACGTCGAAGATCTGGCGCCCGTGCAGCACGAGGACCTCTCCCTGGTGAAAGGCCCTCCCGCCGAGCGCGCCTTCGACGCTGAGGGCAATCCCACCAAGGCCGCCCTGGGGTTCGCCAGGAGCAAGGGTGTGCCCGTCGAGGCGCTGCGGGTGCAGGAGATGGACGGCGGGCGCTACGTGGTGGCCGAGGTGCGCTCGCCCGGCGCGCCGGCCGATCAGGTGCTGGAAGCCGAGATCCCCGCCCTGCTGGCCGGGCTGCACTTCGACCGCGCCATGCGCTGGGACGGCGAAGGCGTGGCCTTCTCGCGGCCCATCCGCTGGCTGCTGGCCCTGCACGGCGAGCACGTCGTGCCGGCCTCCTTCGCCGGACTGCGTTCGGGACGCAGCACGCGCGGCCTGCGCTTCCATGAACCG
>JAJRUD010000048.1 GCA_024277995.1 Chloroflexota bacterium | reverse complement strand
GGACGTTGGTCATCTAGGAGGGACGCAACGACATGGACACCGCCTCTTGGCCCAGGGCTGCGCTTACTCGGTTGGCCTGTCCCCTTCGCCAGGCATCCTCTGGGCCTCTGGGCCTCCGCGCTCTGCTGCTCTTCCGCGTCCCGTCCCGCCCCGCTCCGCGCCCGCGTCCCCTTCGTGCCCGCTGTCCTGCCCCGGCGCTAGAACTCGATCGCCCTGCAAGAACATTTCATCGCACTTGCCATGCTTGACAAGCTCAGTAATCCATGATAGTCATTGCGCAGAAACTTAATCGGATATCACATGAAGAGTTCCGCAGACCTGTTCAAGTTGCTCTCGGTGGACACGCGGATTGACATCGTCGAGGCGCTCAAGAAGCAATCATTGAGCGTCGGAGAAATCGCAAAAGCCGCCGGAGTGACCCAGGCTGCGGCATCGCAACATCTCAGGGTATTGAAGGATGCCGGTTTGGTGACCGCTGAGCGGCAGGGCTACTTCATCTACTACACCTTGGACAGAAATGCCCTTGAGGAGTGCCGGGCCAGGTTGAACCGGATCTGCACATGCGGATGCAACGAGAGAAAGACGAAGAAAGGATAGACAGGCGCGTCCTCTTTTTTTGAGGACTATATAAGTTTTCGCGCAATAACTAAAATCGGATGTCCGTGGCATCCAAGGAGGAGGAACCATGTGCTACGAAAACGAGAGAACGGTCAGGGGAGCGTACCGGCGAGGTCGTGGCTGGTCAGGAGGACGCGGCCACGCGGGATGTGAGTGCGGCTGTTGTGAATGCTGCTGTTGCGACTGCTGCCATTGTGGCTGCGAAGACCTTCCCTTCGGCTTCAGACGCAGGTTCACGAGCAGGGCCGAGAGGATCGAAGAGCTCGATCGCTATCTGTCACAGCTCGAGGCCGAGGCCGCCGGCGCGCGGGAGCACATAGCCGATCTGAAGGCCGCGTCAGGTGGGGGAGGTAAACAACCATGCAATGGCTAGATGAAGAACAGGAAATCACTCGGCAGACGGTGCTGCGCATCAGCCGCGAGAAGCTTGCACCGGCAGCCAGGGATTTGGACAGGCAGATGGCGTTTCCCAGGTCAGAACTCTCGGTCCTGAGTGAGACCGGCTTTCTGGGATGCACCGCTCCAAGACAGTATGGAGGCCTTGAGTCCTGTGCGGTTGCGCGCACGGTCATCCTTGAACAGATCGCTCAGGGCTGCGCCTCCACCGCCCTTGTTTGCCTGACTCACTGGGTTGCAACACGCGCGCTGTCCATGTCTGCGACCGAGACCTTCAGGCAGAAGATCATGCATCAGCTCGCCAAGGGCGAAGCGCTTGCTGCCTTTGCGGTGCATGAAGCCGCCTCCGGGGTGATCGCCACCGCCATTGAGACCAAGGCGGCCAGAAACGGCGAGGAGTACATCCTCGACGGCTCGAAGATCTTTACCACCAGCGCCGGTGAGGCAGACATCTACGTCGTGCTTGCCAGATGCGAACGGGGTTCCGGGTTTGTACTTCTGGGAGTTGACAAAGATTCGCCCGGACTTGCTACCGGATCCATCGACGAGCGAATGGGCCTCAGAGGGGTCTCGAGCCGAGAAGTCAGTTTCGATCAGGTCCACGTACCCATTGAGAACCTGCTGGGCCAGGAAGGCGAGGGTCTCCCGATTGTCGGCAAGGTTGTCGGTGAAATCGCCTTATTGGGTATGGCGGCGATTGCCGTTGGCATTAGTCAGGACGCTCTGGATCTTTCCGTGGAGTATGCAAAAGGAAGGACCATCTCGGGAAAGCCCATCGGCCAAACAGCCGCCATCAAGCAGAAGATCGCCGGCATGTCCGTTGCGGTAGAATGCATGCGTTCATATCTGTACGAAACCGCATCATCACTCGACAAGGGGGATCTGGAGACAGGTATGCTCGCCGCTGCCAAGGTCAAGCTCCTCGCAACAGATACAGTTCTTCGAGTGACCGAAGACGCAATCCAAGTGCACGGTGGCCATGGTTACTGCTGCGACCTACCTTTGGAGCGGTTGTACCGTGACGGACGTGGGCTATCACTTCACTTCAAGTCCTCGGAACTGCTCCGCGAGGAGATCGGAAGCAAGGTCCTGGGGATATGATCAAGCATCAAAAGCCAGGGCATGCGTTTTGCTTCTTGCAGCGGATCCCCCGATCGAGAACCCCTCCAATTCCCCACTCTTGACCTTGTGCCACAGGTCATCGCTCACGATCCTGACCGCCACCGAAGCCTCACTGCGGGGAACAATGCGAGAGCCACGGTTATCCGCAGCAGGGCCCTTGCCTCCTCGGTGACGAGTTCCCTCTGTCAGGGCCTCGGGATAGGATTCGTCTGAATGACTCACCTCCAGTCTAAACGCCATGCCTGGCGCACGCCGGCCACGGTCCAGCCCGACGGGCTCCGCCCTCCGCGGGCCGGACCGGTCCGGCGCCCAAAGCCAGCAAGCTGGCAAAGGGTAAAAGCGAAAAAGGGTCAAGGGTAAGACCTCACAGGACGAAAGCCGATGAGGTGGTCCTGAGTGCACGGGTAGTCCCTGCGCCGGCACGTCGCGCGCAGGCTCCAGGCGTCGTCGAAGTACCACGTGCCCCCCCGAAGCACCCGGTACGAGCCCCCCCCAACCCACGCGCTGCCATCGGTCGGAGCGCCCTGGTAGCTACTGTGGTACGTGTCCTCCACCCACTCCCACACGTTCCCGGCCATGTCGCACAGACCCTGCTTCGTGTTGCCCCTCGGCTTCGAGCACACTGGCCAGGTGCGGCGGCGCCCACATCCAGGCTCCCCAGGCTCCCACCCGATGGCCATTATTGCCCGGGCGCAGCTAGCCGTGGCGTTGCCCCAGGGGTACCTCCAGGGCTTGCCCCTGCTGCGGGCCGCGTACTCCCACTCTGCCTCGCTCGGAAGCCGGCCTCCGGCCCAGCGCGCATAGGCCTGCGCTTGGCCCCAGCTCACGCAGTTCACCGGGTGGCTCCCGCGCCCTGGCTTGCCCCAGTTGCAGTAGCGTAGATCCACAACGAGGAGATTACCGCAGGCGGCGTGGCTCCCGCGCCCTGGCTTGCCCCAGTTGCGGTACGTGCCCGGCCCAGGCCGCGAGCAGGAGCCCGCGCGCACGCACCTCGCGTACTGGTCCACGGTTACCTCGGTCCTGGCCATCCAGAAGGTGGGCACGTGCACCCGGTGCACTGGCAGCTCGTCCGAATCCCCAGAGGTGGAGCCCATCTGGAAGGCCCCGCCCTTGATCTGCACCCACGTGATGCCGGTGCGCGAGTCGTACCGGGTCTGCGCGCGCAGCGGCCGCGGCCGCAGGCACACGCACCTGTACGTATTGATGCTCAGGCGGCAGCCACGGGCCCGGCACTCCTCGCGCGTCTCGGCCCGCTCCTCGGGAATGGCGGCCCTGGTGTCCACGCCCAGCCAGGCCAGCACATCGGTCAGCGCCCCGGTGCACAGCACTGCCCCGGCCGTGACCGCTGCCGCGACCAGCACCAGGGCCAGCGCCACGACCCGCCGCGCCCTTCCGAGCCTCGTCCTGCGTGTGCTTCCCCGTCCGCTTCCGTGTCCACTGGATGTCATGATGATATGTCTCCTCCTCCTTGGCGCGCTCGGCCGAGTGCCAGCCTGCCCGCGGCGGCGCCTGCCCGCGGCGGCGCCTGCCCGCGGCGGCGCCTGCCGAACCTCGAAAGCCCGCTCCCGGGCGTGACCTTGGCTCAAGCCCCTGGGGATGGCTCCCGCATGTACTTGGCCCACATCATGCTGCTGCCTTGGACGTACCAACGGCCCGTGCCATTCAGGAGCGCTCCCGATCCGAGCCATGCCTGAGGGTCCCGCATGCCAGAACGATACCACATACTCCCCGAGAAGCTCCCACCGAACCCAGACGAAGGTCACAGGCTCGATCCGAGAATCCGCGGTCACGGCGCCGCCACCGCGCTTGCAGGGGCAGGCGGGAAGCTGGCCGCGTCCACGGCGCAGACCGCGGCCATGGCGCGGGCTCGCGCCCACCAAGGCCGGGCCCGCCCCGAGGGGCGGTTATGGGGTGGCTAGCGCCGAGGCCAG
>JAJRUD010000047.1 GCA_024277995.1 Chloroflexota bacterium | reverse complement strand
GCCTGCAGGGCGAAGGCCAGGTTGGCGGTCTTGCCGACGCCCAGCCGGTGGTGCTCGCCGCGCGGGTCCTCGTCCAGCATGTCGTCCACCAGGATGATGCTCACCTGCATGCAGGCGATGGCCGCCGCGCCGGGGAGGCCGGCCTCCTGAGGCCCGCCGACGGCCTGGCAGGCCGCCAGCGGCAGCGTCCAGTCCACGGGGGGACGCTCGCCGCCGGCGTGCTGGAAGAGGTCCCGCAGGGCGTCCCACCCGGCGGCCTCCTCCAGGGCGAATACCTGGTTCAGGATGGTGGCTCGATCGGCGTCGTTGCCTGGCATGACCCTTGTCTCGAGGGGCACCCTCAGGGCGCGGCTGCACCGGGGATACGGAGAAAATCGAGATACCGTCAGATGGCTTATTGGCTGTTGCTGTTCTTTGGCGAAGAGTTTAGTTTGGGACGGTGCAGAAAGCAACTCGCAGGGGAGGCACGCTCCCCTGCGAGCGTCTTGCGGGACTGTGTATGTGATGCTGAGAGGCTGCGCCCGGCGATCCGCCTTCCCCGGCGTGTGTGCTCTTTTGCCCGCAGATGGACCAGGCTCAGTTCATGCGCCGCCTCTAGCAGTCTTGTGTGGCCAGGATTGAATCCGTTCGTCAGCCGATGCGCCACTGCCAAACAGAGAGCATGTCGGTGAGCGACTTGCGGATGGTCTCGGTGTCCTCGAGCTGGGTGAGCTTGCGCAGGGCCTCGAGCAAGCTGCTCTCGTCTGAGGCCAAGAGCTTTGCGAATCCGTCCATGGTGATTGCGTCCATGGTATTACCTCCCGTCCGGCTAAGGTCGGCCCGGCCGGTCTTCCGGCCGGATGGTTGCCCCGATCACCGGGGCCGGTCTTCCCCTGAGTCCCGCCTCCTTTCTCTCCCTGTGAGCCGGCCCACATCAACAGCGCGGGCGCGCACGGCGGATCGCCTGGGGGAGATGGCCTAAAGAGGCCGATGGCGCCCTAGAGCGCAGCGGCCACAGCCGCGCCTCAGATGGCGCCGTCTCCCCGTGCGGCTACATTATACAGGATGAATCCTAAGGTCAAGAGTAATTAACTCCCAAATATGTTAACACCGCCAAAGCGATATGGTCTCGATGTGATAGGTCTGGGGAAACATGTCGAGGGGCGTTACCGAAACCAAAGCGTACCCGGCCGCGGCCAGGCGCCTGCCGTCGCGAGCCAGAGTGGCCGGGTCGCAGGAGACGTATACCAGGCGCGGCGGTGAGACCGCCAGCAAACGGTCCAGCGCTGCGCGGCTCAGCCCAGGCCGCGGGGGATCGACTAGCACCACGTCGGGGGGCTGGTCGATGGCGGGCAGGGCTATCTCCACAGGGGCTTCATAGAGGCTGACGTCCTGATAGCGATCCAGGTTAGCCTCGAAGTCGCTGCAGGCCCAGGGCGATTCCTCCACCGCAATCACCCTCGCTCCGGCGTGGGAGATGAAGGCGCTGAAGAGGCCGACCCCGGCGTAAAGGTCGAGGACAACCTGGCCGGGGTGGGGTTCCACCAGTTCCATGGTGCGCTTCACCAGATCGGCGGCCAGGGCCGTGTTGACCTGGAAGAAGGAGCCGGCGGAAACCTGGAAGGGCAGGTCCAGGACACTGACCACCAGGTGGTCGTCGCCGACCAGCACGCGAAATCCCTCAGGGCCGAGCCAGACGACGGAGGCGGGCAGGTCCAGGCTCATCTCTACCTCGGGCATGGTTTCCTCGGCGTGGAAAACCACCATCTGTTGACCCTGGTCGCCGACGCGCAGCGCGACCCGATCCAGCCCGGGGATGGACTCGAGCTTGAGCCGCGGCCAGAGGTCGGCCAGGGCAGGCTCCAGCAGGTGGCATTCCTGGATGGGGATCACACGATTGAAGCCGGCGGCCTGGAAGCCCAATCGACCTTCATCGTCCAGGCTGAAACGGACGTGGTTGCGGTAGTTCCATGGGGAAGGTGAGGGGACGGTGGGCGCGACGGGAGGGTCTGAGAAGCCGCCGATGCGCTGCAGTTGCTCGCGCACGATGGCCTGCTTGGCGCTCAATTGGACCTGATAAGGGATGTGCTGGTAATGGCAGCCGCCGCAATGCGTGAAATGGCGGCAGCGCGCGGGAATCCGGTCCGGGGAAGGCTCGAGCACTTCCTGCAGGCGGGCGCGTGCCCAGCGCTTGTGAGCCTTGACGATGCTGACTGACACGCGCTCACCCGGCACGGTGTAGGGGACGAAGACCATGCGGCCGTGTTCGTCGCGGCCGAAGGCCTCCCCGCCATAGGCCCAGTTCTCCAGGGTGAGTTCGAGAGTCTCCGAGTGGGAAGGTTTACTCATGTGGCTATCCAGTGGCCTGATCCCGGCCTCCGCCGGTTTCACGGCGCCGGGCCTGCATCAAGTGTAACCGGGGGCGGTCGGAGAGGCCAGCGCTGCGGGATGGAGCCCCCTGGGATGTGTATTCGGAGATGGGGGAAGCATGCCCGCCGGTCTCCTGGGAGAGGCTCAATAGCTTAGCCCAAGCGAGTTGCCGCCGGGGGCCATGACGGCCATGAGCCGCGGCCAGTCGCGCCACAGGTCCCAACCCCACAGGGCCAGGAACAGCAGCACGGCGCCCAGCGCCAGCCACCAGGCGGGTTGGCGCCCTCTGAGGCCGCGCCATAGACGGTCGAAGAGCCCGGGTGCGCTCCAGGCGGTGGCGGCATATGCGGCCAGGAAGGGGATGAGCGGCAGGTGGAAGCGGGGCTCGGCCAGGATGGGGACGTAGGCCAGGAGCGCAGCCGCGACCAGGCCCAGGATCAGCTTCAGCTCCACCTTCCCGCGGGCCAGCGCCATGCCCAGGGGGGCCGATAGGCCTATTAGGGCGAGCGGTGCCACCAACCAGAGGTAAAGCAGCCCAAGCCAGGGCTGGGGAATGGATCCGAAGAAGTTGTTGCTGTAGAAATAGATCAGCTACCGGTCTTCCGGGCCCCAGAAATAGGCCAGCCTGCGCAGGTTCAGGCTCAGCGCGCGCATGGGGTCCTCGCGGATGAAGCCCAGCGCTTGCTGCGTCGTCCAGCGATCGCGTTCGCCATCGTCCATGATGCTCACCGGGATGACGGCCACCTGGGTGACGAAGCCGCCGTCGCCCTGAGGGTGGTAGCCGACGAAAAGGTTATAGCCGATGGAGTTCTCGACGAAGGCGGGTCGACCCAGGAAGAGGGAGTTGCGCAGGATCCATGGAGCCAGGACGGCGCTCACGACGACGGTGAGCAGGGTGGCCTGGCGCAGGCCCGAGCGCCGCCAGAGCCAGAGCGCGGCGACAGGCAGGAAGGGTGCCAGGGCGCCGCGGGTGAGCGTGGCGGCGCCGAGCGCCAGCCCGGCGAGGGTCGTCTCGAGGGCGCCCGGTCGCTCGCCGGCAGACAGCAGGGCCAGGGCGCTCACCACCAGGAGAGGGATGAAGGTGTTCTCCGAAGCCAGACCGACAGGGTACATCCAGAGGATGGGATAGAGGGCGAGGCTGATCCCGGCCAGGCGGGTGGCCTGCGCCGAAAGGCGCAGGCGGTGGGCCAGCAGGGCGGCCAACGGCGCCAGCAGCGCGCCCAGCACGCTCTGGACCAGGCGGACGACGGCGATCCGGTCTTGGAGGCCGAAGGCCTTGTACAACCCCGCCAGGAAGAGCGGGTATCCCGGAGCGCGGAAGGCTGTGGGATAACCGTCCGCCGGGACCTCTTCCGTGGGCAGATCGATGCCGTAGTAGCGATCAAGATAAGGCCGCAGGCGGGCGACATCCTCGCGTTGATACCAGCGGTAGCCGCGCCCGGCGGCGAGAGAACGGCCCAACATGTCGTACTGGAACATGTCATCCAGGCCGATGGGTTGGTGCAAGAAGACCAATGCCAGGGCCAGGCGCGGCAGCAGCGCCAGGAGGAAAAGGGAGAGCAGGAGGGACGGGGCTGGTCCGGTGGCCGCAGCCTGGATCCTGTTGGATGGGGGAGGCGAGGCGTTCACTTGGGCCAAGGAGTGCCTCCGGACCGGCGAAGAGGGTGCCGGGTCCGGTGGGGCCATCTGCCCGACCGGACCCGGGAATCGTCGCAGCGGGCGCTAGGCCTGGCGCTCCAGAAAGCGGTCGATGTGCGCCAGCAGCGTCTCCAGATCGGCGGGCTGGATCTCGCCCATGTGACCGATGCGGAAGGTCTTATCCTTGAAGGGCCCGTAGCCGTTGGCGATGGACATTTCGTACTGAGCCAGGAAAGTGTTCAGCTCGCCGACGTCGATCTGGCGCGTGTTGTGCACAGTGGTGACGGTCTTGGAACGATGGCCTGCGGCGGCGAAGAGAGCGAAGCGCTCGGAGGCCCAGGCGCGAGCGATCTCGGCCATCCGCTGGTGACGGGCAAAGCGCGCCTGCAGCCCTTCCGACAGGATGCGGTCAAGCTGGGCATCAAGGGCGTAGAGCAACGAGATGGCCGGCGTGGCTGGCGTCATGTCGCGCTGGATGTATTTTTCCAGCAGCAGGAAATCGAAGTACCAGCCGCGGTGAGGGATCTTTTTCGCACGCTCGAGGACGCGGTCGCTGACGGCGGCGAAAGCCAGGCCGGGCGGGAGAGCGAAGCACTTCTGGGATGAGGTGAGCAGCACGTCCACTCCCCAGGCGTCGGTCTGGATGTCGACGCCGCCGGCGGAGGAAACCGCGTCGACGAAGAGCAGGATCTCAGGGTTCACCTCACGGGCGAGGGCGCCGATCTCGGCAATGGGGTTCTCGATGCCCGTGGAGGTCTCGTTATGGACCACGGCCAGGGCATCGTAGCGCTTGGCTTTCAGGGCGTGAGCCACCTGGTCCGGGTCGACAGGCTGACCCCATTCGAACTGGAGCGGATCGGTGGGTATGCCGTTGCTGGTGGCTACTTTGAACCAGCGATCACCGAAGGCGCCGTTGATGCACACCAGAACGCGATGGGCGACGCCGTTGCGCAGCGCTGCCTCTTGCAGGCCGGAGCCGGAGGAAGCAGTGACGTATACGCGGTGATCGGTCTTGAGGATCTGTCGCAGGCGGCCTTGGATGCGGCCGAAAAGATCGGCAAAGGCCTGGCTCCTGTGGCCGATCATGGGTTGGGCCTGGGCTTCCAGGATCTCGGGAGCAACGTCTGTCGGGCCGGGGATGAAGAGACGAGCCATGGCAGCCTCGCAGTATCGGGATGCCCCATTCTATCAGAGAACGGGGATCCTTCCTCGCGCATCGGGGCGCATCGGGCGATTCCCAGCGGAAACCAGCTTCCGTCGCGGCCGCTTCTCGAGGAAACGAAGACGAACATCAATATTCTGAAAGGGGGTCTTGACAATTTGCAACATTGTGCTATTATTGCGCCGCAAAATGACACTGGGCTTTCGTTTTCTTGAAGCAAGGAGGAGCCGAGATGTGGACCATGGCACCAGAACAGGATGCGGCGCTCTATCGCCAGGTTCGCATGGAGGAGGCTGAGCGCGCACGCATTCAGGCCCTGGCCATGCGAGGTCGGCCGACGGTCGTGCAGCGGGCGGCCCGCCGAGTGGGCGGCGCGCTGGAAAGGTTGGGGCGTGAACTGCAGGCGCGTGCCGGCGGCCCCTCCCTCCGACAGCGCCCCGCCCGGGCGGGAGCCGGCCGATGAACCGCGTCATTACCACCTGTCCCGTCTGCGGGGAGGAACTGCACATCACTCGCCTGCACTGTCGCAGTTGTGACACCGTCATCGAAGGGCGCTTCGAACTGGGGGCGCTGGGCCGGTTGAAGCCCGAGCAATTGGCCTTTGTCGAAGCCTTCGTGCGCAACGAGGGCAAACTCAATCGCATGGAGGCCGAGCTCAAGATGTACTACCCGACGCTGCGTGCCCGCCTGCGAGAGATCATCCGCCAGATGGGCTTTGACGTCGGGGCGGAAGAGGGCCTGAGTGAAGAGGAGCGGCATCGCATCCTGGACGATTTGGCGAAAGGGAAGATCAGCTCCGAAGAGGCCATGCGCCTCTTGGAGGGGGCGTGATCGGAGGGTTGGCCATGGATGGCTCTGTGGAACGCAGGACGCTGGAGGTCGGCGCCAGCCCCATGGTTGAGATCCGTTCTGTCGGCGGCAGTCTGCGCCTTGTGGCCCAGGAGGGCACACAACTGGAGATACAGGCTCCCTCGCGGGGCGGTCTCCACGTGGAGCAGGATGGGGGCCAAATCTCGATCTCCTGCCGTTCCGATTGCGTGCTATTCTTGCCCCGGAGCGCAGGGGTGCAGGTCGGATCAGTGGGTGGAGACCTGCGGGCACTGGGCCTGCAGGGCGAGGTTTCCATCGGGACGGTGGGCGGCGACGCGGATCTGCGCCGTCTGGGGCCGCTTCGAATGGAACGCCTGGGGGGCGATCTGAGAGCGCGCAAATTGAGAGCGGACCTGGTTGCACCCTGGATTGGGGGTGACGCACGGATCGAGGGTGTGCAGGGGGATGTGCGCCTGGAGTCCGTCGGAGGCGACCTGTTGGTTCAGGATGCGTTGGGGGACGTGGTGGCCTCGGCGGGAGGGGACGTCTCCCTCAGGCTCCACCCGCCGGCCGAAGCCACGGTGGAGGTCAGGGCGGGCGGGGATCTGATCTGCCGCCTGAGCCCAGACGCAGGAGCCCGCGTCACGGCTCGCGCCGGCGGCAACCTGGACCTGCCCGAGGAGGCCGAGGTCGAACACACCGATGAAGGGATTGTGGCTCAGGTGGGCGAGGATGGGGCCGTGCTGCGCCTGACTGCCGGAGGCAATCTGGTCATTGGCCTTGCGGATGCAGATTCCGGCGCGTTCTGGGGGACGGATGGCTTTTCGGCCAGGATCGCTGCCGATCTCGAGGGCCTGGATACGGCCTTTGCTGGCGGAGCCTTCACCTTTGACGGGGTCAAGATGGCGGAGAACATCCGCCTGGCGGTGCAGCGTGCGCTGTCACGCAGCCCCCGGGTCAGAGGCCGGCGTCGGGCGCGGAAAAGCGCCTCGCAGACGGCGGATGATGAGCGTCTGCGCGTGTTGCGCATGTTGGAGCGAGGGAAGATCACCCTTGAACAGGCGGAAAAGCTGCTCGAGGCTCTGGAGGCGGAGGCATGACGGCTGCCCTTCTTGCTCCCCACCGTCGCGAGGGATTGCGCCCGGTGAACCCCACCAGGGATATGGCGGCCGTGGCCGAGTTGATCGAGCTAGCCTTCGCCAGTGAGTTGGACCCCGCCAGTCGGCGGATGGTGCGCGAGATGCGCCGGGTTGGGCGCGCCGGATGGTTGGGCGGCATCTTTGGGCGCATGTTCTTGCCTCCGGCGGCCAGCGCGGAGGGCTTCGTGTACGAGGAGGGGGGGCGCCTGGTGGGCAACGCCAGCCTGCTGCCGGTGGGAGACGGGCGACGGCGCTGGGTGCTGGCCAATGTGGCCGTGGCTCCCTCGCACCGCAGACGCGGCATCGCTCGCTCTCTGGTCCGCGCCTGCCTGGACTACGTGCGGCAGCGTGGCGGCCGGGAAGTGGTGCTTCAGGTCCAGAGCGCCAACAGCGGTGCACAGGTCCTCTACGGCGAGCTGGGCTTTCGCCCTGTCGGCACGCGCACCTCCTGGCGCAGGCCGCGCGGCCTGCCGTTGCCGGCCGTGAAAGATGACGCTCCCGTGCGCCGGCGCCGACTCGAAGAATGGCGCGAGCAATATGCACTGGCTGCCCGTCTGCACCCGGAGGGACTCATCTGGCCCTACCCCCCTCGGGTTTCGCTCTTCCGGCCCGGTACACTGGCCAGACTGCTGGGTATCGAGAGCGGTTGGCATTGGGTCTGGAGAGAGGACGGCGCCTTGCTGGCGAGCATGAGCGCTTACCGCAATCTGGAGTCGTCCGGGTGGCGCATTGTGCTGTGCGTGGAGCCTGAGATGCGCGGCCGCGTTGAGGCGATGCTCCTGGCAAAGGCCCTGGCGGAATTGCCCGGCTCGCCAGATGCCATGCACCTGGATTATCCGACAGGGCCGGCCGACGAGGCTCTGGCGGCGCTGGGATTCCAGCCTGAGCGGACGCTGACCTGGATGATTCACGAACTCTACTAGCCCTGTGCACGATCGCCCTCATGGGGTGAAGCGGCAAGCGCGAGAGGAATTCGGATACGGTGAGTTTCACACTGAGGCCCGTTGAGCGCGCGCGAACGCTGTACCGCGAATACCCGCGGGATTTCTGGGTACTGATCGGCGCGACCTTCATCGACTCCGTCGGAGGCGCCATCCTCTTCCCCTTCTTCACGCTCTACGTCACAGCCAAGTTCGAGGTGGGCATGACGGAAGTTGGCGGCATCTTCATGGCTTTTTCCCTGGCGAGCGTGGTGGGCACCACGCTGGGGGGCGCGCTATCTGATCGCATGGGACGCAAGGGGATCCTGCTCTTCGGGCTGCTGGCGAGCGCCATCTCGAGCCTGTTCATGGGGCTGGTGAGCGACTTCTCGCTCTTCATCGCCACCGCGGTGTTTGTGGGTTTGTTTGCCAACGCTGGAGGACCGGCCCGACAGGCCATGGTGGCCGACATCCTGCCCGTGGCCCAGCGGGCGCAGGGCTACGGAGTGCTGCGGGTGGTGCAGAACCTGGCCGTCACCATCGGCCCCGCCATCGGGGGCTTGCTGGCGGTGCGCTCCTATCTTTCGTTGTTCGTGCTCGACGCCGTCAGCAGCCTGATCACCGCCCTGGCGGTCTATCTGTTGCTGGCCGAGACCAAGCCCACGCCGGCGGCCGATGAGCAGCCTGAGACAACCTTGGAGACCTTCGCCGGTTATGGCAAGGTGCTGCGCGACGGCGTGTTCATGATCTTCATGCTCGCCAGCGTGCTCATGGTGCTGGTCTACATGCAGATGAACGGCACGCTGGCGGTCTATCTGCGTGATATGCACGGCGTCTCAGAGCGGGGTTTCGGCTGGATCTTGAGCATGAACGCGGCCATGGTGGTGCTGTTCCAATTCGCCATCACGCGCCGCATCGAAGCCCGGCCACCCTTCTTGATCCTGGCGCTTGGGATGGCCTTATACGCCGCGGGTTTCGCCATGTACGGCTTCGTGAGCACTTACCCCCTGTTCCTGTTCGCCATGGTGGTGATCACCCTGGGGGAGATGCTCACCGTCCCCGTCTCTCAGGCGGTGGTAGCCAGGCTGGCGCCGGAGGATATGCGCGGTCGCTACATGGCCGTCTCCGGCTTCAGCTGGATCATGCCCAGCGCAGTGGGCTTGCTGCTGGCCGGGCTGATCATGGACAACATGGACCCGCGCTGGGTTTGGTACGCGGCCGGCCTGGTGGGGACGATACCGGTGGGTATTTATCTGGCGTTGCACCAAACCACCCGGGCGAGAGTCGTCGCGGCGGAGGTCGCGCCATGAGGCGCGGCGGAGAGAGCCAGCGTGCTGCGCAACCGTAATTTCCTCTTCCTGTGGCTGGCGCAGTGGATCTCCGCTGCCGGCGACACCTTCACCTTCCTGGCGTTGGCCGTGCGCATCGACAGCTTCTACCCCGACGCCGGCGAATCGGCGCGTGCCCTGGGCGGTGTATTCATCGCCATGGCCTTGCCGCCCCTGCTGGTGGGTCTCTTCGCCGGGACGCTGGTGGATCGTCTGGACCGGCGACGCCTGATGATCGCCTCCGACCTGTTGCGGGCGGCGTTGGTGCCGGCCTACCTGCTGGTGCGCGGCCCCGAAGACCTGACGCTCGCCTTCATCATCGCCTTCCTGCTCTCCACCTTCAGCGTGGTGTTCTACCCGGCGCGCACAGCGCTGGTGCCGGCGCTCGTGGCCGAGGAGGACCTCATGTCGGCCAACGGCTGGCTCCAGGTGGGGCGCACGGTGGCCATGCTCAGCGGGCCCGTGCTGGCGGGGATCGTGGTGGGGCGCTGGGGGACGCAGGTGTCCTTCGTAGTGGATGCGGTCAGTTACCTGGTCTCGGCGCTGCTGGTGGCTGGCATCTGGGGGGTGGTGACGCGCGCCGCGAGCACGGCGCAAGAGAAACACTCATCCTGGGAGGACCTGAAAGCCGGTGTGCGCTACGCCGCGGGCAGCCGACTGCTGCAGGGTATCACGGTCGGGATCAGCGTGGCCATGCTGGGCCTGGGGGCGGTGAACGTGCTCTTCGTGCCCTTCCTGCGCCACGTCTTCAACGCGCCACCCGAGGCGCTGGGCGTCGTGCAGACCGCTCAGGGAGTGGGTATGCTGATCGGCGGCCTGATCATGGGCGGGCTCGGCAAACGGCTCTCTCCCCTGGTGGTTTCCATGGCGGCCATGGCCGTGCTGGCCGGCAGCGTTGTGGCGCTGGGGCTGGCGCCGGCCTATGCTGTCGTGCTGCTGACCATGCCGCTGGCCGGCCTCTCCGTCGCGCCGCTGAACGCCTCCCTGCAGACTTTGTTGCAGCGCGGTGTGCCCGGCCCCATGCTGGGGAGAGCCGGGGCGGTGATGGATATGGCCATCAGCCTGACCAACGTGATCTCCATGGGCGCGGCCGGTTGGCTGGGCGATGCCCTGGGCGTGCGCCAGACATTCGTGCTCGGCGGGGGATTGTTGATGGTCGGTGGGTTGGCCATGGGCTGGCTGCTGCGCAACGAGCAGGCGGCGGAGGTCGTACCAGACGAGAAAATCGACGCGGCACTCGCCGCAGAGGAGTGAGCGTGTGAGTTGGGAGGTGTTGCCATGACCTCGGCTGAGGAGCGCATCAAGATCCTCAAGATGGTGGAAGAGGGTAAGATCACCGCGGAAGAAGGGGCGCGGCTGCTGAAGGCCTTGAGCAAGAGTGAGCGCAAGGCCCGACGCGAGACGCCCCGCCGGGGCGCCGGCCGCTGGCTGCGCATTCGGGTGAGCGATCTGGAAAGCGGCGAACCGTCGGTCAACATCAACCTGCCCATGAAGTTGCTGGATGTGGGCCTGCGCATCGGCGCCCGCTTCGCCCCCGATATGGATGGCCTGGAGTTGGAGGCGCTGGCGCAGGCCCTGCGCGAGGGGATGGAGGGCAAGATCATTGACGTGATCGACGAGGAGGAAGGCCAGCGCGTGGAGATCTATGTGGAATAACTGCCACCACAATACTTATGGAGGGAAAACTGATGCAAAGACTGATATTGCGCTGGGCCATCAACGCTCTGGCGCTCTACCTGGCCATCGGTACGGGATGGATATCGGGCATCCATCCACAGAACACCCAGTGGTGGGCCATCCTGGGGTTGGCCCTCGTTTTCGGCATCGTGCACGCTCTGCTGAGGCCGCTGCTCAAGTTCCTGACCTGTCCCCTGATCCTGATAACCCTGGGCCTGTTCACCCTGATCATCAACACCGCCCTCTTCTGGTTCACAGGTTGGCTGGGTCAATACTTCAACATCGGCTTCACTGTGGAAGGATTCTGGCCGGCCTTCTGGGGTGGGCTGCTGGTGGGCGTGGCCAGCGCGGTGCTGAGCGTCCTGCTGCGCTCGGAACTGAAAAAGGACTGAGACTGCGCTTCCGGGGCCTCGCCGCAGTCAAGGGCGGCCGCCGTCCCTGGAACCTCCCGCAGGTTCGAAACCTGCGGGAGGTTGCCGGCGGTCGTCTTCCCTCCTCCCCCTGACGTGGGGTATCCTGAAAGGTGCTGTGGCGGGTCGGGCCGCAGGGCTTCCCCGCCGCAAACCATCCGAATCGCGTGCACAAGGAGTGCGTCGAAGTGGACATCCTAGGCAAGAACGCTCTGGTGCTTGGCGGCTATGGCCTGGTGGGCATGGCCGTCTGTCGCGAATTGCTGGAGCATTGCCCCGCCAGACTGGCTGTGGCCTCCCTTCGCCGGGCTGAGGCCGAACAGGCCGTCCGGTACCTGCAGGAGGAACATCCCGATACAGCGACGGAGATCGTCCCCCTTTGGGGTGACGTGCTGCTGCGGGCCGAGTGGCAGGAGGCTTCGCAGCAGGTCCATCCCCGCGTCGCGGTCCTGGCGGATCCAGCCCGCCGGCGGCGGCTGGTGGCGGATATCCTGGACGAGTTGGAGGCGGACATCCTGGAGTCCTCTCTGCTCTATCAGTTCATCGTCGGCAAGGGGCCGGGGCTGGAGGGCAAGCCGGCGCACATCGTGGTGGACTGCGTGAACACGGCCACTGCGGTGGCCTATCAGAATATCTTCGATACGGCACGTCGCCTGGAGGGGGCCATCGACCGCCGGGAGCGGACTGACTGGCCCGAGGAGGTCGAGCGGCTGCTCAGTTCCCTGTACATCCCGCAGTTGGTGCGGCACATGCAGGTCTACTACGAGGCCATGCGCGCCGCCGGCACGCAGGCCTTCGTCAAAGTGGGCACCAGCGGGACGGGGGGGATGGGCTTCAACATCCCCTACACCCACGGCGAGGAGCGCCCCTCGCGCGTGCTGCTCTCCAAATCGGCCGTGGCCGGTGCGCAGACCATGCTCATCTGGCTGCTGGCACGTACGCCCGGCGGCCCGAGCGTGGTCAAGGAGATCAAACCCACGGCGGCCATCGCATGGAAGGAGATCGGCTACGGTCCCATCCGCCGCGGCGGGCGCGATTTCCCGCTCTACGACTGTCCGCCTGAGGAAGCCTATCCGCTCAGCGACCCCGAAACGCTGGAGCCGCAGGGTGAGTTCGGTCAGGACACCGGCGAGATCCTGCAGTCGGTCTACATCGATACGGGCGAGAACGGGCTCTTCGCCGTGGGCGAGTTCACGGCCATCACCACCCTGGGCCAGATGGAATTCGTCACGCCCGAGGAGATCGCCCGCAACGTGGTGCGCGAGATCCTGGGCGGCAACACCGGCCGCGACGTGATCGCCGCGCTGGACGGCGCGGTCATGGGACCCTCCTACCGCGCCGGCTTCCTGCGCCAGGCGGCGTTGAACCGGCTGCGCCAGTTGGAGCGCGAGCATCAGGTGGATTCGGTGGCCTTCGAGATCCTGGGCCCGCCCAGGCTCTCGAAGTTGCTCTTTGAGGCCTACCTTCTCAAGCGCGCTTACAGGACGCTGTCCGCCGCTATCGCCCGGGAACCCGAGGACATGGCGGCGGATCTGTTTAGCGATGTGTCGCGCGAACCGCGCCTGCGCCAGCACATGCTCTCCATCGGCATCCCCATCCTGCTGCCCGACGGCGAGCGCTTGCTGCGCGGCCCGGTGATCAAATCGCCGGATGCCGAGCACGGCTGGGTGGACCTCACCCCGGCCAACATGGCCCGCTGGCGGCAGCGCCTGCAGGCCCTGCGCGCCGAGTTGAAAGTGGCTCTGGCCGACGACACCAGCTCGCGGCTGGATCGCGCCTATCCTGACGCCCGGTGCTGGCAGGTGGAAGAGCCCTTCGACGTGGGCGAAATCGCCGGCTGGCTCTTCATCCACGAGGACCACGGGCGGCGCGGCAAGGAATAAGCGATCGACTTCCGGAGCCCGCAGGGCTCCGGAAGTCGATCGGGCGCGCCTTGCGGCGGAACGCCTCGTGGGCGGGCGCCTTGCAGCGCAGGACCGGCTCATCTCTGAGCGCCTGTTATGGGTGAGCTTCGAAGACCTTCTCCCCGGCGCGGATGGGCACCTGCAGGCGGTTCTCCGCCGGGGTGATGGGACAGGACCAGTTGGCGTTGCAGGCGCAGTAGGGGTTGTGGGCAAGGTGGAAGTCGACGCGGAAGCGCCCGTCGGCGAGCGGCTCAGGGTCCAGATGGCGCCTTGCTCCGCAGGTCCCTTCGCCGGCCAATGCATCGGCGAAGGGCAGGAAGTGGCCCTTCTCGTGGACGTAGATGGCCAACTCGGCTTCTTGCCCCTCCACGATGAGGTGGAAGCGGCCGAAGCGCTGCTAAGTCCGCACGTCCCCGGTGTTGGTCTGAATGAGGACGGTCTCCCCTTCAGGGAAGGGTTCTACCTCAACCGCCAGGTCAAGATCGGGGTTCTCGGGGAAATAGCGCAGCCCCTGGAATTCCCCCTTTTGCTCCGGGGTGAGGGGACTGTTGGGGCTCGCGCGGAAGAAGGTGTCCTTATCGTGGCGGAACTGATCGAGAGTGTTCATGGGGTCACCTCGTTCTTCCGTTCATAGCACGTAAGGCGCTCTCATCCCGTATCCTGGCTCACACTCGCCGCGTGACCCATCCCGCCGGTTGGGGGAACCCATCGCAGGAATAACGAGAGCCCGAGCCCGCGCAGGCCCTACTCGCCGCGCGATGCCTGTGGGCGTGTAAGGGTCCAGCGCGACCCTTGGGGTGTGTCCTGCACTTCGACCCCCAGCGCGCCCAACCCCTGACGGATGCGGTCGGCCAGCTCCCACTGCCGGGCCTCCCGCAGCGCGGTGCGCACGTCGAGCATGAGTTCGACGAAGGGGGCCAATTGGTCCTGGGGCGGGGCCATGGAGGCGGCGGCCGAAGCCGCCTGGTGGAGCAGGGCCGCCAGCTCGGGCTCGGCCAGGGCCGCCAGTTCGCGCAAGCCTCGGGGCAGGTCCCCGGCGGCCAGAAGGGCCGCGGCCCGGGCCAGGTCGCCGGTGGGACCCACCGGGGAGGCATCCTCGCGCCGGAGAGTCCCGTCGCCCGATGGAGGCTGCAGTGTCTCCATGGGGAACTGCTCGCCGTGCGTGAAACGCAGGCGCTGCTGGCCGCGCAGCACTGTAACGCCGCCGCGCCCGCGGATATGGCCCAGCCCGGCATCGAGATCCAGCGTGCAGGCCGTGTGCTCGTCCACGCCCAGCACCACCGCGGTGGGGGGCAGCAAGGCGTGCAGGCGCTCGAAGCGCGACATGCCCATGAAGCAGGCACGCGTGTCGTGGGTGCCGCCCTCGGCGTTGTCCCAATGGGGGACGATGGCCAGCTCGTAGCCGAAGCGGCCCAGCAGGTCCATCCCCTCGATCCAGTGCGGATCCTCGCCGACCTTGTAGATCTCATAAACGGGCAACGCGTGGCGCCCGAGCGTGATGGCCGCCGCGCTGGCGAAGACGAGCTGCGCGCCGGCCAGCCAGCGCTGGACGAGCAGATCGAAGGGCGCCGATGCGCGCCAGTGTCGGATGGCGTAGCTGGGGCTGCCCGGCCCGGCGAGCAGGTAATTGGACTGGCCCAGGACCTGGAGCGCAGCAGCGGTGCGCTCCGGCTCCTGGTCGCGCCGGCGGAAAGAGGACACGGCCAGGTCCAACCCCAGGCTGCGCTTGAAATACTCCTGAAAGCGTGCGTGGATGGCCTCCAGGCCAAGCTCGAAGCCGGCCGGAGTGTCCAGGAAGGCGGGCTGCGGGGGTTCGCCCAGGGCCTGCAACAGCGCTCGATGGACCTTGACCATCCCCGCCGCGGTCTCCCCTGAGCCTATGAAGGTCAACAACCCGGGCATAGAGTCTCCTCCCGCCCAGTATAACCCACTCGGCAGGTCCGTTTTCTGCGTTCCGAAGCGAGACGGTATTCGCAAGTCCAACGCGCTGTTAATGCTTTTCTAGCACGTGTCCCGTACGATAGCTTCGTATTCAGACTGGGAATCGTGAGGTGAGATCGATGTCGAAAATCATTGGCATAGACTTGGGAACGACCAACAGCGTGGTCGCCGTCATGGAAGGCGGCGAGCCCACGGTGATTTCCACCGCTGAGGGCGGTCGTTTGTGCCCCTCTGTGGTCGCGTTCACCAAGACCGGTGAGCGCCTGGTGGGGCAGACGGCCAAGCGTCAGGCGGTGATCAACTCGGAGAACACCATCTATTCCATCAAGCGCTTCATGGGCCGGCGCTTCGAGGAGGTGGAAACCGAGCGCAAGATGGTCTCCTACCAGGTCGTGAAGGGCCCCAGCGATGACGTGCGCGTGAAGATCCCCGTCACGGGCAAGGAGTACACGCCTCAGGAGATCTCGGCCATGATCCTGGCCAAGCTCAAGACCGACGCTGAGGCCTATCTGGGCGAGCCGGTGACCAAGGCCGTCATCACTGTGCCGGCCTACTTCAACGACGCGCAGCGCCAGGCAACCAAGGACGCCGGCAAGATCGCCGGCCTGGAGGTGATGCGCATCATCAACGAGCCCACCGCCGCCGCGCTGGCCTACGGCCTGGACAAGAAGGAAAACGAGACCATCCTGGTCTTCGACCTGG
>JAJRUD010000046.1 GCA_024277995.1 Chloroflexota bacterium | reverse complement strand
GAGGTCACCTTCGATCTCAACTTCATCCCCACAGAGGCGACTCACAGCTATTCCACAGGCCTGATCAACGACATGGTCAACCGCACCAAGCGGAACTTCCAGCTCGTGTTTCCGGACGCGGGCACGACCTGGCAGTTCACTGCGCTGGTGACCAAGTTCGAGCCGGACGAGCCCGTCGAGGGCGAGCTCGGGGCATCGGTGACGCTGGAAGTCACCGGGCAGCCGACGCTGGCGTGAGGTGATGCATGGGGAAACTCCTGACGCGTGATGCCATCCTGCAGGCCCAGGACATCCAGACCGAGCGCGTGCACGTCCCCGAGTGGGGCGGCGACGTGATGGTTCGTACCCTGACGGGCGCAGAGCGCGACGCCTTCGAGGCGACCATCCTCGAAAAGCGCGGCAAAGACTACGCCGTGAACCTGCGGAACCTGCGGGCCAAGCTCGCTGCGTTTTCCATCGTGGACAAGGATGGGAACCGGCTGTTCACGGAGGCGGACGTACACGCGCTTGCCGAGAAATCGGCCGCGGCCCTGCAGCGGGTGTTCAACGTGGCCTCCAAGCTCTCGGGGATCAGCCCTGAGGACGTGGAGGAACTGGCAAAAAACTCCGCAGCCGCCCCGAGCGCCGATTCTGGTTCCGCTTAGCCCTGGCGCTCGGCTGCACCGTCGCCGAGCTGCAGCGACGGATGAGCAGCCGAGAGTTTGCCGAGTGGATGGCGTTCTACCAGGTTGAGCCCTGGGGCGAGGAACGGGCGGATCTGCGCAGCGGCATCGTGGCGAGCACGGTGGCCAACGCGCACCGAGATCCGAAGAAGCGGAAGCGCCCCTTCAAGCCGGAGGACTTCATCCCGAAGTTCGAGCCGAAGTTCGAGCGCAAGAAGGGCCGCAAGACGCCGGAGCAGATGCTGAGGCTGGTCGAAATGCTCAACGTGGCCTTTGGCGGTAAAGATCTGAGGAAGAAGTAATGGCGACGCTTGCGACGCTGACTGTGAGCCTGCTACTGGATGCGGCCAAGTTCCAGAAGGAACTGGATAAACAGGCCGGCACACTGGGGAACTTCAAGAAGCGGCTCTCTGCAATTGGCTCCGGGCTCACAACGGTGGGCAAGGGGATGACGGCAGGCCTGACGCTGCCCCTCATAGGGGCCGGGCTTGCCGCCGTCGACGCGGCGTCGGATCTTGAAGAGTCCATGAACAAGGTCCAGGTCGTCTTTGGCGATGCGGCCGACTCGGTGGTCGCATTCTCGCAGACGGCGGCCACGTCGCTCGGGCAGTCCCAGCAACAGGCGCTCGAGGCGGTCGGCACGTTCGGCAACCTGTTCACGTCGATGGGGCTTGGCCAGGACGTGGCTGCTGATATGTCGACGGGGTTGGTGACCCTCGCCTCCGACCTGGCGTCCTTCAACAATCTGGATCCAACGGAGGTGCTGGACAAGCTGCGCTCAGGCCTGGTGGGCGAAGTCGAACCGCTGAGGACGCTCGGCGTGAACCTCAACCAGGCGATGGTCCAGCAGAGAGCGTTGGAGATGGGGTTGGCCGATACGGCGGATGCGCTTACGCCGGCGATGCTCACCCAGGCGCGCTATGCGCTCATCCTCGAGCAGACGGCCAACGCCCAGGGCGACTTTGCGCGCACGTCGGATGGATTGGCGAACTCGCAGCGTATTGTCAAGGCGCAACTCAGGGACCTGGCGGCGTCGCTTGGCCAGGAGCTTCTGCCCTACGCCCAGCAAGCCGTCACGTGGTTCAGGAGTCTCCTGGACCGCTTCACGGCGCTCGACCCGTCGACAAGGCGCATGGTCGTTGTCATCGCGGCCATTGCGGCCGCTGCAGGCCCGGTGCTGTTGGTCCTGGGGATGCTGGTCTCGGCGATCGGGGCGCTCATCAGCCCCATCGGGTTGGTGATCGCCATCGTCGGGCTGCTGGCGGCAGCCTGGGCCGGCAATTGGGGCGGGATCCGGGACATCCTGATGGATGTCTGGGAGAACAACTTGAAGCCCGCCTTTGAGACGCTCGTCGCCTGGCTGCAGGAGAACATCCCGGTGGCGCTCCAGTTCCTGTCCAACTTTTGGCAGACCGTCCTGTTGCCGGCGATTCAAAAGGTGTGGAGCTTCATCTCCACGGTGCTCATCCCGATCTTCCTGGGGATCGCCGACGTCTCGACCGCGGTGGTCGGGACGGCGATCAGGGCCCTGGCCGGCCTGTGGCAGAAGGTGCTGTGGCCGGCGCTGAAGAAGATCTGGAAGTTCATCCAGGAGAAGATCCTGCCGGTATTGCAAAGGATCGCCGACAAGGTGATGGAGGTGGTGGGCCCGGCGCTGCAGTGGCTGAAGGACAACGTCATCGTGCCGCTCATCGGCCCGTTCAACAACATCAAGGAGCTCATCGGGAATGTTGTTGAGAACATGCACAAGCTGGCTGAGAAGATCCGCAACCTTGAATTGCCCGATTGGCTCACGCCGGGCAGCCCCACGCCCTTCGAGATCGGGCTTCGGGGGATCGTCCGGGCGATGGGTGACCTGAACCGGATCGAGCTGCCCTCCCTGGCCGGAAACATGGGCCGCCTCGACGTGGCCTTCGCAGGCGCAGGCGGGCCTGCGTCGGTGAGGGAGGGTGATGTGAACATCAACGTCTATGGCGTTCCGATGCGCGACGAGCAGGACCTGCGGAACGCTATTCGATATTCGGGCTTGCTCTTGAGGACGTCCTAGGGATCCAGGGATGCTTTCGGTGATCGTGGGCAGCAACCAGTACAGCCTGGACGATGGCTCGATCTGCCGCCTCCTGGAACACGACGGATGGGGAATGTCGGCAGTGCGGCGCCGCAGCGTTCAGGGGCCACGGCAGCACGGGGATTCGGATGTCGGCTTCGCGCTCGAGCCGCGGCGCGGTGTGCTCATTTTCGGCCTGGAGGAGATCACCCTCCAGGGCATGTACGACCGCCGCGATGATTTGCTGCGGCTCTTTATGCCGGAGAACGCCCCGAAGCTCCTCTGGGAGCTGCCAAACGGGAAGACGCGGCAGATCGACGTGCACTACATCGACGATATGACGCTGCCCTGGAAGCCCAGCCGGTGGGCGGCGCAACGGGTGGCGATAACGCTCAAAGCTCCCGACCCGACGTTCTACGACCCCACCGAGGTCGTCGTAGTCTTCGGCGTGGGCGGAGGAGGCCTCTGGTCCTTCCCACTCGGCTTTCCTGCAGGGTTCTCGGCATCGATCATCAACGAGGGCCAGACTATTGCGTACCAGGGCACATGGCACGCCTTCCCGACGATCATCCTCACGGGCCCGTTGCAGAATCCTAAGATCGAGAACCTCACCACAAACGAGCAGCTTGAGCTACAGACCAATATCGCTGCGGGAAAGAGCGTGACCATCGACCTGACACCGGGGGCCAAGACCATCACCGACAGCGATGGCAACAACCTGATCGGCACGCTCTCGACGGATTCGGATCTCTCCACCTGGCACCTCGAGGCCGCCAGTGATGGAAGCGCTTCCAAGGACAACCAGATCAAGGTGACGGCCGGGGGCGCCGTCCCTGGCCAATCGCAAGTGGAGCTGCGGTACAAGACGCGGTTCATTGGGATCTAGGAGGTCGATATGACCGAAACATCCATGCCGTGGCCGGAGACGGGCGGAGGCGACGCCCAGCAATACTCCGACGACCAGTGGTCTGACGTTTGGCGGAAGCTATTCGCAAAGGACCGCACCAAGCATGGCGTGCTGGTGGGCTATCTGAACGAGTTGGCGGTCTCGGGGACCACGTCCCCGGTGACCGTGGAGACGGGCGGCGCGCTCGTGGACGGCAAGTTCTACGAAAACGACGCCCAGGTGCAGGTGACGATCCCCACACCGGCTGCGAATCAGCGCATCGATCGCATCGTGCTGGAGAAGGACTGGACGGCGCAGACCGTGCGGATCGCGCGCGTGGCCGGCACCGAGGGCGGGGGAGCCCCGAGTCTCACCCGGACAGACGGAAGCAAGTGGCAGATCCCGCTGGCGCAGGTGACGATCCAGACGGACGGCAGCCTGGCGGTGACGGACGAGCGGGAATTCCTCTGGTCGCCGCTGTCACTACTGCATCGGCTGACGAAGCAATCCGGGGTGCAGGACGGCCAGAAGATCGTGACAAAAGCTGCCGGCGAGGGCGGCGTGGCTGCAATTGATGATGATGCCGGCGTCACCCTCATCTTCGGCGACGGCCAGAACGTCATCGATGCTTCCACAGAGCCCTACCAGGGCTTCCGGGTTCCTGTCGGGTGTGCGATCGAGGGCTGGTACGTGGAGAGCCTCGACGGGATCTCGGGAAGCAT
>JAJRUD010000045.1 GCA_024277995.1 Chloroflexota bacterium | reverse complement strand
CGCTTCCGTCCCCGTCGCTTGCCACGCAGCGCCTGCAGCGCACCCTGTTCCGCCTGCTTCTCCCAGGCATAGAACTGGGCCGGCCGGATGCCGTACTTCTCGCACACTCGACTGACCGGCACCCCTCCCTGCCGGGCCTGCTGGATGGCCCGCAGCTTCATCTCTGGCGAGAAGACCCGGCGCCGCTTGCCTCCGTACTGACCGTCCATCGTGCTGCTCCTTCCCGTTCCTGCTCATTCTACAGCCTCCCGGGAGGGCAGCCAGTGTCACCTATTTTTTCGGCCCAGTTGTCTCATTTCCATTTGGGCAGAACACTTGGAACACCAGCCTGACAATCCAAGGCCCCTGTTTTAGGAAGCGACCTCATAACCTGAAGGTCCCTGGTTCGAATCCAGGCCCCGCTACCTGAAGAAAGCGCCCGAAAGGGCGCTTTTCTGTTTGTGGCAGCGTTAAGGCTGATGATACTGCCAGTCAGTCTCTGGTCGAGGCGGAAATCATGGATCCGGAGACCCTTCTCCCGGAAACTCGGGGCCGTCGTACCCGACAATTGGCCGCCAGAAATCCTCAGGGATGCCCTGCCGTGGTTTCTATCGCAGCTTGAAGCGGCACCCAGCCATTTGGGCTGGTATGGCTGGTACTCATTGTTGTCAACAGGTGCGCCTCAGCAGCCGTTGCTCGTCGGCAGTGCTGGATTCAAGGGCCCGCCCGACAGCAAAGGCACAGTGGAGATTGGTTATTCGGTGCTGCCGCAGTATCAGCGCCTGGGTATCGCATCCGAAATGGTGGCGGCGCTGCTCAAGTGGGCATTCTCGCATGAGGCCGTCGTGTGCCTTGTGGCAGAGACTGCTGCGGAAAACCTGCCGTCTGCAAGAGTCCTTCGTCGTCTCGGGTTCGGGCGAATGGCCGCGCGGTCAGAGCCCGGCGGTGTTCTGTTTATGAAAACAAGGTCTGAATGAGGCACCGGGCGGCTCGGCGAGGGGCATGCCGGCTTGCTGTGAACGCGACACAGGTCGGCGGTCCAAGAGCGTGCAGGCATCGGCCTTGCGATAATATTATTAGCTTGACAATACTGTGTGCTATATGGTAACATGGTACTCATGAGCAGGGAACGAGAGTCGTCTGAACTGCACGAAAAGCTCACGCAGGAACTCCGGCGTGGAGCTCTGGTCCTGGCCGCGCTCAGCCAGCTGAAGGAGCCCAAATATGGGTATGCGCTGATCAACAGCCTGGCCGAGCGCGGGCTGGAGATCGAGCAGGGTACGCTCTATCCGCTGCTGAGGAGGCTGGAATCGCGCGGGTTGCTGCAGAGCGAATGGAACGTCGACGGGTCGCACCCGCGCCGCTATTATGTCATCAGCCCGGCCGGCCTACGTCTGCTTGAATCACTGACGGCAGAGTGGCGCCGCCTGACGACCGTGATGGATGTTCTGCTGGAAGGGACGTCCGGGGGAGGTTAGTTCCGTGAGTCTGATCGACCGATACGTGCATGAGGTGGGGCGCTACCTGCCGCGCAAGAATCGCACTGACATCCAGGCCGAGCTGCGCTCCTCGCTGATCGATGCGCTGCAAGATCGCGTCGGTCGTGAGCCGATCGAGGCTGATGTCGTCGAGTTGCTTAAAGAGTTTGGTCCACCCAAAGCGGTGGCGGCCTCGTACTATCCCGAGGGACAGTACCTGATCGGCCCCGCGCTTTACCCGTTGTTCCGGCTGGTGGCCGGGATCGCCCTGACGGCGGTGCTGGGGGCGCAGTTGTTGGCTTTGGGAATTGCGCACTTCATCGCTCAAGAACCCATCGCCTCACTGGAAGCCCTGGGAAGTCTGATGAACAGCATTCCCTCAGCCTTGGGGATGGTGGTCATCGTGTTCGCCATTCTACAGTGGTTCGAGGTCCGTCCTGAAAGCGAAGGCGAAGCCTGGGATCCGACCGGCCTGCCTGAGATCGACCAGGCCGAAAGCGTCAAGAAGGGCGAGCGAGTCTTCGCCATCGCCATGGGCATCGTGATCCTGGTCGTCCTGGTCTTTTTCCCGGAGATAATCGGCTTCGTGTCGGGCCCCGGCGGCCAATTCGTGTCCAATCCGGTGATCACCCGCTACATCGGTTGGATCAGTCTTTCGCTCCTGGCTGGCATCGGGCTGGACATATGGCTGCTCTGGAGGGGGCGCTGGGAAACGAAGATCCGCATCGGCAAGATCGCTTCCAACTTGCTGGGCATAGCTGTTCTCTTCCTGCTGATTGAGGGCCATAATGCCTGGTTGGCGGAGCATGGGGGGAGCGGCTTCCTCGACGCCGTTAGCCGGCTCCCCGAAAATATCGCCAACGGATGGCAGGTTCTGGGCATGGAAGCGTTCCGATTGGGGCTTGGCGTGGCGCTGATCGTCATGCTCATCGAGACACTGGTAATGATCTTCCGCCTGGTTCGAGTGAACTTGAGGGGTGGCTTTTCCCCAGAAAGGCTGCCCCCCAGTCAGGTCTGACGCCTGGGCATCAAGGGATCGTTGGCGAAGGAGCCGGCGTGGTGGCAGCCGGCTCCTTCGGCATGGCGGTGGCGCCGAGACAGAGGGGCGTTGTGGGCTTGCGCTCCAGCCGGCGGCCTGCGCTCATCATGCCTGCCCGGTTCTGCCGATCGGCGCCTGAGGCTGGTTCGAATAGACAACCTCCGCCCCGCACATCATGAGTGCGCGGGGCGGAGGGGCGTGATGGCCTGAGAGTCCGGGCTCACTCCTCGAGCTTGAGGCGCTTCAGCATCAACGCGTTGACTGCCACCACGACGGAACTGCCGCTCATGGCGATGGCGCCGATCTCGGGCCGCAGGGTGATCTGCCAGATGGGATAGAGAATCCCGGCCGCGATGGGGATGGCGAGCATGTTGTAGGCCACCGCCCAGAGCAGGTTCTCCTGCATCTTGCGCACAGTAGCGCGCGAGATGGTGATGACCTTCAGCACGTCCAACGGGTTGCTCTTCATCAGCACCACGTCGGCTGTCTCGACGGCCACGTCGGTGCCGGCGCCGATGGCGATGCCCACTTCGGCCTGGGCCAGGGCGGGCGCGTCATTGATTCCGTCCCCGACCATGGCGACGAACTTGCCCTGTGCCTGGAGTTCCTTCACCTTGTCCTGCTTCTGGTCCGGCAACACCTCGGCAAAGACTGTGTCGATCCCCAGCTCTTTCGCCACCCGCTGCGCCGTGCCCTGATTGTCGCCGGTGAGCATGGCGACCTCGATCCCCTTGTCGTGCAGGGCCTGCACGGCTGCCTTGGCCCCGGGGCGCACGGCGTCGGCGATGGCGATGATCCCCGCCAGCTTGCCGTCCACCGCGGCGTAGACCACAGTGCGCCCGCCGCCTTCCAGCTCGCTCGCCTTCTGGTCCAGGCTGTCCAGGGCTATCTTGCGGTCGGACATCAGCTTGCGGTTCCCGATCAGCACCTCGCGACCGGAGACGACGGCCCGCATCCCATGGCCCGGGATGGCGTCGAACTCCTCGGCGCCGCTCAGTTCCAGGCCGCGCTCGCGGGCTTTCTGGACGATGGCCTGGGCCAGCAGGTGCTCGCTGCCCTGTTCGGCGGAGGCCACCAGGGCCAGGAATTCCTCCTCGCTGAGGGGGTTGCCCGTGGTGAGCAGTTCCACCACCTCCGGCTCGCCCTTCGTGAGCGTGCCCGTCTTGTCGAAGATGATGGCGTCCAGCTTGGCTGCCTGCTCGAGGGCGGTGGCGTTCTTGTAGAGGATGCCGTATTGGGCGCCCAGGCCGGTGCCGACCATGACGGCGGTCGGTGTGGCCAGGCCGAGCGCGTCCGGGCAGGTGATGACCACCACCGTTATCGCCAGGGTGAGCGCGAAGATGGTCGTCTGCCCCAGGAGGTAGAACCAGATGGCGAAGGTCAGCAATCCGCCGAAGATGGCCACCAGCACCAGGTAGTGGGCCGCCCGGTCGGCCAGGCGTTGGGCCGGCGCCTTGCTGTTCTGGGCGCTCTGCACCAGCTTGACGATCTGCGCCAGAGCCGTGTCGGCTCCGACGCGCGTCGCGCGGAACTTGAAGCTCCCCGTCTTGTTGATGGTGGCCCCGATCACCGTGTCCCCCGGCCGCTTCTTGACCGGGAGGCTCTCGCCGGTGATCATGCTCTCGTCGACGTCGGAGGAACCCTCGATGACGACTCCGTCCACGGGGACCTTATCGCCGGGCCGGATCACCACCACATCGTCCACCTTCACCTCGCTGGTGGGGATCTCCATCTCCCGGCCATCGCGCTCGACGCGGGCCATGGCCGGCGCCAGCGTGAGCAGCTTCTGGATGGCCTGACCGGTGCCGCTGCGGGCGCGCATTTCTATCCAATGCCCCAGCAGCACGAAAGTGACCAGCATGGCCGCGGCTTCGTAGAAAACCTCGCCCTCGAAGAGGAAGGTGGCCGCCACGCTGAAGAGGTATCCGGCCAGCACACTGATGCTCACCAGCACGGCCATGTTCAGCACGCGGTTGCGCAGGGCGCGGTACGCGCCGATGAAGAAGGGCCAGCCGCCGTAGAGCACCACCGGGGTGGCAAGCAGGAAGGCGAAGAAGTCCGGCCTCATCCCAAGGGGTGTCGGCAGGTCGAAGGCGAAGAGGCGGTAGAAGAGCGGCGAGTAGAGGAATACGGGGATGGTGAGCAGCAGGGCGACGAAGAAGCGGTTGCGCATGTCGCGCACCATGGACTCCATGCTCATCCCGGGGCCGTGGCCCATTTCGTGGGCCATGGCCGTCTCCTCGCCGCCCATGTCGTGCCCGGCGTGCTCGTCCATGGCGGCGTGCTCGGCCGGCGCGTGTTCGCCGTGCTCCATGGGCGGCTCGGCCGCCATGGCGTGTCCCGCATGGGCATCGCCCTCCATCGCGGGCGCTGCACAGGTCGGGTCATCGGGCTTGCAGATGTGCTCGGGCAGCGATTCGCCCGTGCAGTGGTAGCCGCAATCCTGCACCATGGCCTTGAGCTCGGCCAGGCTGATGGCTGTCTCGTCGTAGTGCACCGTCGCCGTGCAGTTCAGATAATTGGCCTCGACCTTGTGGATGGCGGGATGCCGCAGCAACCGTTTCTCCACACCTCGGCCGTCTCCCACGGACATCATGCCGTGGACGCACAATATTGTCTCTTTCATGATCGCTCCTTCTGACAGGACTCCTTGGATGACTCCCCTCGCGTCCTTCATGCGGCCAGGAAGTCGCGTCGGATACCCAGAGCCTCGTCCGTCATGCGGATGGATTCGGCTCCCAGCTCTACCGTGCCCGCCAGGGCCCGGATGGCATCGATGTTCTCAGGGATGACGATGGCTTCGTTATACACCTGATAAGTATAGTAGGCCTCATCCCCGTTCACTGTCAATACGTCCTCCCACAGAGCGACCTCCCACATGTCGCCGCGCGGGCGGCCCAGGTCCTTCATCAGCTCGATGGTGCTGTTGAGGGCCACGATGCCGTCGCTCATGCGGATGAAGGCGATGCGCGGCGCAGCGCGAAAGGCCTCCAGAACCTCCTCGCGGCTGGCCTCACGTGTCAGTTGCACCACCCAATAGTGATTGTGGGTCTGGGTGTGGGCGGCCTTGGCCGCGATGGTGACCACGTCCAGGTCCGGTGCCACCGTCTGGGCGTCCGGGCCCTGGTGGCTGGGGATCTCCTTCTCGGGGACGACGGTGTTCATGATGCCGCTGTGGTCCGACTCCCAGGGGTCCGTGGCCCGACGAATGAGGACGCCGCGCGCCTTCTTGAGCAGCCCGGCGGCGCGCAGCGCGATCAGGGTGCGCACGGTGCTTGTGGTGTTGCAGGAGACGACGCGGGTCGCTTCCCGGCCGAGGGCGGTCTCGTAATTGGCCTGCGCCACGAAGGAGTGCTGCGTCAGGCTGTGCTTCTCACCCCCCTGATAGACCGCCTTGATGCCCACTTCGCGATAGCGGGCCAGGTTCCTGGCGCCGATGCCCTTGGGCGTGCAGTCCACCACGACGTCCGCCTGGGCCAGCAGGTCGTCCAGGGTGCCTCGGACCGGGATCCCGGCTGCTTTCATCTCGTCGACCTTGTCGGGCAGGGAGGCGTAAATGGGCAGTCCGAGGACCACCGCCGCCCGGACGCGGTAGTCACTGACGACGTCGCCCACGCCCGCCAGTTCCATGTCGGGCTGTAGATTGACGGCGTCTGCCACCCTCTTTCCGATGACGCCGTATCCGTTCACGGCCACTCTGATCTTCTTTCCGCTCATCGTCGTCTCCTTATGCATCGTCTCATCGGCGGGCGTCGTGCGGCCCGCATGGTTCAGGGATCAGATCTATCTGATCTGCCCCGAGGTCGGGCGACATCGAGGCGTCTCAGCCTTCACTCCGGCTCGGCCCGGCTTTCGATCGGTCACCTCTCGCTTCCATCGTTGTGCATGGTCGAGGCCGGGCGTGGTGCCTGTTCAGCACCGCCTGGACATGACCCGAGAGGCGTCCTGCCCGGATGCAGTTGAGGTCGATGGTGGCTCCAGCCTTTGGTGTCGCCCACGGTCCTGGTTCAACAGGTTTCAACCAGCGCGGTCTCCGCGGACGACTCGCTGGGCATCCTTGTGGGTTCCCCCGGGCGCCGCTCAGTAGGTAGCATACCAGTCCTCGCCGACCTGAACCAGCTCGGTCGGCGCATCCCCCCATTTCTTCCACCACGGACGGCCGTACTCAGCGGCGATGTCCCTCAAATGCCGCATGCGGTCTGCGGCCACGGTTTCGAGCCAGCGGCGCCTGGCGCTCCCGTCGGCCAGGCTCATCCCCTCCTGCCATACCGCGCGGCCGGCCAGGAAGCCTGAGGCCCCGCTACGGCAGGCGATCTCAACCTGGCGGGCGAAATCTTCGTAGTTGACACCGGCGCTGAGCAGCACCCACGGCGCCTGGGAGGCCTCGTCCAGCGCCTGACAATAGCCGAGCAGCCGCCCCTCGTCCTGCTCGAAGCGCAGGTCGGCGGGGAACTCTGCTTTCAGCACGTCGATCCCCAGGGCCGTCAGTTCGCGCGCCGTCTGCAGGACAACGTCGGGCTTACGACGGGCGAAGGTGCGCGGGTCGCGGTCCTCATCGCTGATGGGATAGGCAACTGGCTCGACCAGGCAGAGGATATCTGCCTGGGCGCAGTCCTCGACAATCTGCTGCACCAACTCGCGCTGCCGGGCTGCCACGTCGGGAAGGCCGGGGTGGTAGTACAGCAGCAGCTTGGCTGCCGAGGCGCCCATGCGCCGGGTCTTGGCGGCGTTCCAGCCGGGCAGGAGCCGGGTCAGGCGTGCGCCGCTTTCCCCGCTGTAGCCGGTGGCTTCCAGGCTCACGAGCAGGCCCACATCGCGCGGCAGAGCACCGCTGGCGATGGCGCGAGCTGCACCATAAGCCGGATCCAGCAGGACAGCCGAGGAGACCGGGGCCAGAGCCCTACACAGCTCCTCCTTGTATGCGGCCAGTGTCTCGTAGCCCACCGATCCCGGGTCGTCGGGATTGATCATGCGCTGCAAGGAGCCCCGATGGTCCATGGCGCACATGGCGAACACGCCGCGATCATCGGCGATCTGTTGCAGCCCGCGGAGCTTGCCGATGGTGAGCCTGCGCATCTTCCGCCTCCCATTCATTCGTTTCCCGAATTTCACGCACTGCCTCGCCGATGCAAGCTGGGCCATGCTTGTCGTGGATGTCGCCGGCAGCCAGCATGGATGTCTCGCCCGCGGATGGTCGGACCGGCCTTGCTGGTTGCTTCCACTATCATTATCCCATTATCCATCCGGTGGCGCGACTTGACCAGGCATCGGCGACCTTGATCCCACGCGCGTCCGCGAGCGGAACCCAACGCCGAGGTGGTCGATCCCCTGCGGGGTCCGTCGCAGCCTTTCCCGGAAGAACCTCATTCCTTCGTCCGGACCAGGACCAGGCCGAGGGCGGCGCTGCCCAGGATGCCGGCGAGGATGACCACCCATTGCGCGGTCGACTTCGTGCGGTTGAGCTGCATGGGCTCGGCGGAAGGCTCGGCGGCGGCCGGCTCAACGGGGCCCGGATCAGCCACCACGCTCAGCTCCGTGCTGAGGACCTCGCCCTCCTGGCTGGTGGCTCGAACCTGATACGTCCCGGGCGGTGTGTCCGTCGGGATGACGAACTCCTCGTGAAAGTCTCCGTCATCGCCGACGGCCACCGTGCCCAGGGTTGCCTGGTAGCTCACACCCTCGATATGGATGGTGAACATTTCGCCAGCCTCGACGCCTTCGCCCTTCACGGTTACTGAACCCCCGGGCGGCACCTGGGCGGGGGACAAGGTCAGTTCTGCCCCGCCGTGTGCCATCGTCGGCGTGACGCCCAGGCTGACGGCCAACAGAATGGCCAGCGCGCCGGCAAAAGGAAGCGAACGCAGCACGGGAATCCTCCTAATCATGGCTGTCCTCGATCGGGACCTCAGCACCACGGGGAAGCTCTGCTCTCGCATAGACCAGGATCCGGCCCAGCCCGAGCAGGCTGAATGCCAGCAGTCCTGTGCCGAGGATGAAGAGGGTGGTGTCCGTGATCGTGCCCTTGCCAGAAAGCAGGGCGCCGCCCCGGAGCCACACTTGGCCCAGGGCCAAGGTGGCCAGGCCGAGCAGGATCAAGAAGGTCGCGCTCACTCTACGCATGATGTGTTCACTCCATGAGGTGGGGCACAGGTCGGCTCAGCCACGCGTACCCGGCCAGCACGATCAGTGCCAAGAGCAGGATGGCCCCGGCGAGGATGATCCATCGCCGTTGGCGTGGCGACAACCAGGGGCTGCGATCCACGAAGGGTACCAGCGCCAGCAGGACGAAGAGCGCGATGCTCGACAGCAGCAGTCCCTGGATACCGAACACGTCTTCCAGCGGATAGAAGGGCAGGAACATCCAGGGAGGTTTGGTGACCTCCGCTCCGGCGACCCCGGCCTGTCCCAGGGCGGCTGGCCAGAACAACGCCAGCGTCCCCGCCAGTGCCAGCAGAAGCAGCCCATAACCGGTCATCTTCCGCAGGTGCACGGAGAAGCGCGATACTCCCGGCCCGCTCGCCGGCGGCCCCGAAGTCGCTTGCTCGGCGGCGCGGGGTGATATTCCCAGTTGCTTGATCAGGTACAGGTGGGCGATGACCAGGAAGGTCAGCGCGGCCGGCAGCAATGTGACGTGGCCGATGTAGAGGCGTGTCAGGATGGGCACGCTGCGCGTGAATTCGCTGGTGAACCACATGCCCCACAGACCGAGCAGCTCACCCATCTCCCGGTTATGGGCCAGCGCCTCAACCCCCTCCTGGTCCCACTTGAGCACCGTGCCCGTGAAGACGAAGGCCAATGTCAGCGCCAGCAGTCCCAGGCCGATCAGCCAGTTGATCTCACGCGGTCGCTTGTAGCTGCCGGTGGCGAAAACGCGCGTCAGGTGGAGCAGAGCGGTGACGACCACCAGGTTGGCCGTCCAGAAGTGAAGGCTGCGGATGAAGTCCCCGAAGGGCGCCCTGGTGATGAGGTAAACGACGCTGTCGTGTGCGCTGGCGGGGTTCGGGTTGTAGAACTGCGCCAGCAGGACGCCGGTCACGAAGAGCACGATGAAGCCGAAGAGCGTGATGCCGCCCAGCAGGTAGCTGATGGTGTTGGCGTGTGCAGGCACCGGATAGGAGAGCGCGGAGAGACCCAGGCGTTCGTCCAGCGCATCCCAAAAGGTGGCGCGCCTCCGCTGCGGCCGGCTGGTGCTCGCGTCGGCGTTGATGGCCATGTATCACCTCCATTGCGGCTCATTGCCTATCATAAAGCTCTGACGGCGCGACACCAGCGTCGACTTGCCTGCCAGCTTACGGGCCATGTGGCTCAGAGAGTTCGGGCTTGTGGGTGGGCAAGGTGGCGCGATCGCGCCTGCGGTGGATGTCGAGGCTGGGGGAGTGAGCGACTCCGTGGTGGGTGCTGCCCTGTCCCCTCCGCTATATGGCCATCCTTCCGGGTCATCAACCGGAGGCCTGGTACAGGCCGCTGGGCGCGTTGTCCGACTTGATTAATGGGTTGAAAGCGATGACAATGTTGGCCTGCACGCAATCGGCGTCCTCGTAATTGTCCCCGGGTGGAAGCACAGGGCCGGGGCTGGCTATCCGAGACAGCCTCAGCGCTTGCGTTTGTCGTCCGGGGATGCTGTCCAAGAAAGGAGGCGAGCAGAATGGAAACCGGGCTGATGCTTTGGTCCATGTCGAATGGCTGAATGGGCCGGGAGCTTCCCACGATACACGTGCTGTATCTTGCATCGGAGCTGACGGCCCGGCCGTTGCCGCTCGCTCCAGCGAGGAGACGTAGCCGTCACCGGCGGTGAGTGAATCCGTCTCCTTGCGCGAGGGAGCGGATCGGCTTTGGCCGGCCCTCCAAGAGCAAAGGAGACGAGAAGTGACTTTCCGCCAACCTCTCCGCCGCGCCTTGGCGGCCGCGGCGCTGATCCTTCAATCCGGTCTGCTCATATCTGCCTGCGGTGGGGCGACCCCGCCCGCACCGCCGGTTGTGCGTATCGGGGCTGTGCCCAAAGAGAGCCCCGAGGAGACGCAAGAATACTTCGCGCCCTTTCAGGAGTATCTGCGCCAGGAGACGGGGCTCGAGGTGCAGATCTTCGTGCCCACCGACTACACGGCTGTCGTGGAGGCCATGGCTGCCGGCAGGATCGACGTGGCCTACCTGGGCGCCCTGACCTACGTGCAGGCCTCGCGCAAGGCTGGCATCCATCCCTTCGCCAAGGCGGTCATCGCGGGATCGGATTCCTACCACAGCGTGATCATCGCCCTGCGAGAGGCCCCCTTCGAAGGGCTGACTGACCTGAAGGGGCACACCTTCGCCTTCGGGGACGTGAGCTCAACATCGGGCCACCTGATCCCTGCCCAGGCGTTAATCGAGGCCGGGGTGGATCCCGAAAAGGACTTCAAGGGCCCGGCTCTGTATACCGGGGCGCACAACGCCACGGCGTTGGCCGTGTACAACGGCAGGGTGGAAGCCGGCGCGATGGAGGAGCCGGTGCTCCAGGAGATGATCCGTCAGGGACTGATCGACCCCGCGCGCCTGAAGATCATCTGGCGCTCCGCCCCCATCCCCCAGTACCCATGGGTCATTCGTGACGACGTATCGCGGGAGGTTGAGCAGCTTCTGCTGCAGGCGTTCCTGGGCGCGCCGGCCGAGGTGTTGCCGGCGACGGTGGCTGAGGGCTTCGTCCCGGCCTCGGCGGCCGATTACGAGGAGATCCGGCGCATCGCTGAGGCGCTGGGGCTGGCCGGAGGTGGGGGGTGATGATCCGGGCGCAGAATCTCACCAAGCGCTATGCCGACGGAACGCTGGCCCTGGCGCAGGTATCGCTGACGGTCGGACCCGGCGAGATGGTGGGGCTGCTCGGCCCCAGCGGGGCGGGAAAGACCACGCTGCTGCGGCTCTTCTATGGTGCCCTGCGGCCCAGCGCCGGCCGGCTCGAGGTGATGGGTCGCTCCATGGACCAGCTTCAACCGGCGATCCTGCGGCGCCTGCGTCGGCAGGTGGCCGTCATTCCACAGAGCCATCACGTGATACCGCATACCTCGGTGCTCTATAACGTCCTCATCGGTGGCCTGGGCTACCTGTCGACCGGGCGCAGTCTGTTGACCCTGGCCCGCGCCCGCTACGAGGAGGTGATGATGGCTCATCGCGCCCTGGAGCGAGTGGGGCTGGGCGGGGAACTGCACACGCGCGCCGAAGTGCTGAGCGGTGGGCAGCAGCAGCGGGTGGCCGTGGCGCGGGCCCTTGTGCAGGGGGCCTCGCTCATCCTGGCCGACGAACCCGTGGCCTCGGTAGACGAGCCCACGGCCGAGACCGTGCTCGACGTCCTGCGAGAATTGAATCAGCAGGGGAAAACGGTGGTGATGAGCCTGCATCAGGTGGATTTCGCCCTCGCTTATTGCTCCCGCCTGCTGGTGCTGGACGGAGGACGACTGCTGCACGACGGCTCTCCGGGTGAGATTCGGGGGTTGGAGATCTATCGCAGTCGAGAGGAAGTGGGCTGTGGCGATCGATGAAAGGCGGCCCGCGCCCGCCCCGCTCCCGGCGCGGGGGCGCAGCGCGGCCAACATCATCCTGACGGGGTTGGTGTTGACGGCGGTGGTCCTGAGCGCCCTGAGGACCGGCTTCTCGCTGGAGGCCCTCTTCAGCCCGGCCACGGAAAGAGCCGTGCGGGAGTTCCTGGCGGGCCTTTTCCCGCCCAATCTGGATCCGGCCTATCTGCTGAAAACCATCGGCTACATGCTGCAGACGGTGGAAATCTCCATCGTGGGGACGGCGCTGGCCATCGTCGTGGCTTTTCCGCTTTCGCTGCTGGCGATGGATCGGCGGGGCGAGGAGGCATCGCTCCAGGGCCAGGGTGCCCTTGCGTGGGGGGCGCGTCGGATGCTGTACTATCTCACGCGAGGCCTCCTGGCTCTGCTGCGAGGCATCCCGGAGCTGGTGTGGGCTCTTGTCTTCGTGGTGGCCGTCGGACTGGGGCCCTTTCCCGGTGTGCTGGCGCTGGTCGCCCACAGCACGGGTATTCTGGGTAAGCTCTACGCCGAGCTCTTCGAGGCGGTGGATCAGCGGCACGCGGAGATCGCCCGGGCAGCGGGGGCCAACGAGGTCCAGGTGCTGGCGTACGTTCACCTGCCGAGCAGCCTGCAGAGCATCCTTTCCTACACGCTCTTTCGCTGGGAGTGCAACATGCGAGCGGCCACCGTGTTGGGGTTCGTTGGCGCGGGGGGTATCGGCACGCAACTCATCTACAGGCTGAAACTGTTCCAGTACAACGACCTCTCAACGTTGATCATCGAGATGCTGCTGCTGGTGGCGTTCGTGGACCTGGTGGGGCAGTTCGCCCGCAGCCGTCTGGCGGACGCAACCGGTCGGCAGCAGCAGGGGCCCGGGCGCTGGCGCTGAGCGCGCCAAACGGCCTATGGCCGACCGCGCCATTCACGTTAAGGTGCTTGACATCCGCCTTCCAGGCGGGTAGAGTATCGCAAGCAAGAGCAAAGGGAGCAGGAACAGGATGGGCGTCCCTCAAGCGAACTCACGATCGTATAAGGACGTCGCCTTCATGCAGTGCATCTGTTCGGGGCGGGGGCAATAGCACCTCGTCCGACGGATGTGTGCTCCGTTTAAGAATCAGAGAGCGACCGACGATTCGGTGCGATTTGCCCCCGCAGTGCGAGTGATGTGGGATTGCGGGGAGGCCGGGGTCGGGAGCAATGGTTGAACCCTGGGCGCAGCCCCAGGGTTCTTTCGTTTCAGAGCCCCTCGGATCCCCAGGCGAAACAGGCTCCGATTTCGTCGCGTCGCTCTGCTTGTTGTTTCTCGACCAGCTCTCCATCGCTCGTCGCGTGGGGCGAAGACCGGGAGGAATGTTTGATGAGTGTTCAAAAGGCCGTGTCAGAGGCCAACGATGCCCCAGCCACCCCGCATCCGGCGGCGGCGGAGATCGCTCGCCTGGCGGACCTGATCGAGCGACGGCGGCGCGGCGAGGTGGATGAGGAGGACTTCCGGCGCTTTCGCCTGCAGCATGGGGTCTACGGCATCCGGGGCCAGACGGATGTTCAAATGATCCGCGTGAAGATCCCCTACGGCGACCTTTCCGCCGCGCAGTTGGATCGCCTGGGGCAGATCGCCGAGGGCTTCGCCCTCGGGCAGGGCCACATCACTACCCGCCAGGACATGCAGTTCTATGGGATACCGCTCGACTCGGTGCCCCAGGTACTGAGCCGCCTGGCGGAGGTGGGACTGACGACGCGCGAATCCAGCGGCAACATCGTACGCAATGTGACCGCCTGTCCTCTGGCCGGCGTGTGCGCTGACGAGATATTCGACGTGACCCCCTATGCGGCTGCCCTGTCCAGGCATCTGCTGCGCAATCCCGTCTGCCAGACGCTGCCGCGCAAGTTCAAGATCGCCCTGTCGGGCTGCGCTGCCGATTGCGCCGTGGCCGGCATCCACGACATCGGTGCCGTTGCCGCGGTGCAGGAGGGAGAGGGCGCGGCGCGGCGGGGCTTCCGGCTGTATGTGGGCGGCGGGCTGGGTCCGGTGCCCCGGGCGGCGCGCCTGCTGGAGCCGTTCACCCCGGTGGACGATCTGATCCTGACGGCCGAGGCCCTGATCAGGGTGTTCGACCGGCTGGGAAACCGCCAGAACCGCGCCCGGGCCAGGATGAAGTTCGTCGTCCAGGACCTGGGGATCGAGGCCTTCCGCCGAGTGGTCTTCGAGCAGCGGCAGGTGCTGTGGGCGGCCTGGCCGGGGGGACCTCCCCCGGTGCCGCAGGCCGCGACGCCGACCCCACCGGCACCCGCTCAGGCGCCTGCCTTCGACGGACCCATACCGGCCGGCTTTGATACGTGGCGGCGTACAAACCTGGTCGCCCAGAAGCAGGAAGGCTTCTTCGCCGCCTACGTGACCGTGCCTGGCGGTGACCTGACCGCCGGTCAACTGCATGCCCTGGCCGATATCGCACGGCGCTTTCCAGGTCTCGAGGTGCGCATGGTGATCACCCAGAACCTGGCGTTGCGCTGGGTGCGGTCGGAATGGCTGCCCGCTCTCTACGCGAGCCTGGTGGAGACGGGCCTCGGCCGGCCGGGCGTGCACGGCATTGGCGACGTGCTGGGCTGCCCGGGGGCAGACACCTGCACCTTGGCTGTGACCCACTCCCACCGTCTGGCCCTGGAATTGACCCGGCAGCTCGCCGAGCGCCGGGACCCTTCGGCGGATTCAGCACAGGCTCTGGCCCTCGCCGAAGATCTGAAGGACGTGAGCATCAAGATCAGCGGCTGCCCCAACTCCTGCGGACACCACCACATCGCCACCATCGGCCTGCACGGTGCTTCGCGTCGGGTGGGAGGGCGCCAGGTCCCGTACTACCAGCTTCTGCTGGGGGGTGAGGTGCGCGATGGGGAGGTGACCTTCGGCCGCCCCGTGATGCGCCTGCCAGCGCGCCGTGTTCCGGAGGCCGTCTTCCGGTTGATCGCCCTCTATCGCGCCGAGCGTGTCGAGGGGGAATCTTTTCTCGATTGGGTCCGCAGGAAAGAGGTGGAAGAAGGCGGCGATGGCGAGGGATTCTGACTGGCAGCGAAAAATCGTATCGAGCTTCATCCTAAAGGAGATGAATGATGGTCCAGACGGCTGCGAAGCACAAAGGAACGGAGCGGGTGCGACGAAAGCGAAGCGGCTCATGGCAGGGGATCAAGCAGGCCCTGAGCGATCTGGCCGAGCTGCCCCCCTATGCAGAGGCTCCCGAGCTTTATCGAGATTGGGGCGAAGAAGGAGATTTCGTTGTGCAGGTCGGCCGCGGCGAATGTGCCCAGTGAGGTGGCCCGGCGGGCAGCAGACGCGGCGAAGAACGAGAGATGTGGTCAGAGGAGCACAGGGGTCATGGGCCGCCGGGGGATGGCCCCGCCCGATGCACGGTCGTGCCGCTCCTCGTATATCCCTGCATCTGACATTCATCGAAACGAGAGGTTTGTGGATTATGCGTGAGCGAATTGTCGAATTGGAAGGGTCCCTCGTCGCTGAACTCGAGACGGCAACGCCTCAGGAGATATTGGGCTGGGCCTGCAGCCGGTTCGATCGCATCTGCGTGGCGGGCAGCTTTGGGAAAGACAGCGTGACGCTGCTCCACATGCTGCGCGACATCAAGCCGGTGATCGATGTCGTCTATCTGAACACGGGCTTCGATTTCCCCGAGACACTTACGTTCATCGAAGAGTTGAAACGCGAGTGGGGCCTGAACATCAAGGAGTACCGCCCGCTCTTGAGCGTCGAGGAACAAGAAGGGCGATATGGCCCGGACCTGTACAAGACCAACCCCGAACTGTGCTGCGGCATCCGCAAGGTGGAGCCCATGGCGCGGGCGCTGAAGGGCTATGAGGCGTGGATCACAGGCTTGCGGCGGGATGAGACGGAATTTCGCAAGCACATCCGCGTCGTCGAAGTGCAGAATGGGGTCGTGAAGATCAACCCCCTGGCCGGCTGGACTGAAGATGAGGTGTGGAGCTATATCCGGTCGCAGGGCGTGCCGTACAGTCCTCTGTACGACGAGGGCTATCGCAGCCTGGGTTGCTGGCCGTGCACGCTGGCGGGCAGCTGGGGCCGCTTTGAGCGGGTGGGCCGCTGGGCAGGCACCTCCAAGGAAGGCGGAGAGTGCGGCATTCATGTGGGAGACGCCTACCGGGAGGTCCGTGCAATCCTGCAAGACGATGATGGGAACGGATCCAAGGGGCCAGATTCCCATGGCTGAAGGCGTGCGCCGTGCAGGCAGCGGCCTCTCTTCCCCGATCGATCCGGCCCGCCCACTTGACGGCATGGGCCGGGAGCCCGCCGAGGGAAGGACGCGGTGCCTGCGTAGACCCCCTGATCTCGGGTTGCTGGAGGCAAACCATGCGCCACTACCCGCTCAACCTGAGCGTGGAAGGCCGCAAATGTGTAGTCGTCGGCGGCGGCCGGGTAGCTGAAAGGAAAGTCAAGGGCCTGCTCAGATCCGGGGCCGATGTACAGGTGATCAGCCCTGAACTGACTGAAGGGCTGCAGCGGCTGGTTGAAGAGGGGCGCGTCAGCCATCATCGGCGCCGGTACGGCCCCGGCACGCTCTCCGATGCCTTCCTGGTCTTCGCTGCCACCTCGGAGAGAAGCGTCAATGCCCAGATCGCCAGCGACGCGCGGGCATCGGGGGTTCTGGCCAATGTGGCCGATTCTGCCGACGAGTGTACCTTCATCCTCCCGGCGATCATGGAGCAGGATGGGATCTTGATCGCTGTCTCCACCGGTGGTCGCTCGCCGGCGTTGGCCAAGAGGGTTCGCGACCGATTGGGCGAGTTATGGCATGAGATCGTCGCGGGGATCGGCAGCAATGGTGATGGCTTCTAAGGCCACAGTGCGTCGCAGAAGCCGGAAGGGGGATGGGCCGAAGCGCCGAGCATGGCGCGCGGAACCGACCGGGTTCCATGTGAGGTTCGAGTGAGGAAGATGATAACGGGAATGGTATACCTGGTGGGCGCCGGCCCTGGCGACCCGGACTTGATCACCGTGAAAGGCCTAGCCTGCCTCAGCCGCGCCGACGTCGTCATCTACGATCGCCTGGTGAACAGGCGGCTGTTGGACCAAACCCGGCCCGGCTGCGAACTGATCGCCAGGGGAGGCGACCTGGCGGCGCAGAGTGAGGTCAACCACCTGATGGCGGCGAGAGCCAGGCAGGGCAAGATGGTCGTGCGGCTCAAAGGGGGCGATCCGTTCCTTTTCGGTCGCGGCGGTGAGGAGGTCGAATTCCTGCTCGGCGCCCATATTCCCTTTGAGGTGGTGCCTGGCGTGAGCTCGGCACTGGCGGTGCCGGCTTCTGCCGGCATACCCCTGACTCATCGCGGTATTTCATCGACGGTCACCATCACCACCGGTCATGAGGCATCGGGCAAAGGGGGGCGCGCCGTCGATTGGTCGGCCCTGTGCCGCGGATCGGACACGCTGGTGATCCTGATGGGCATGGGCAACCTGGCGCTGATCGTCGAACAGCTGCTCAACGCAGGCGTCGGCCGGGACAGACCCGTGGCCGTGATATGCCAGGGGACTCTGCCCGATCAGAGGAGCCTGACCAGCACATTGGGGCGGCTTGTGGAGGAGGCGAGGGCAGAGCAATTGGAGGCGCCGGGGATCATCGTCGTGGGCGACGTGGTGCGATTGCGGGACAGAGTGAATGGGTTCGAGAGAGAGCTTCTGCCCGGGCGCTCGGTCTGAGAGCAGCATGCGGCTCTCTCGTCCTGCGCGGCGCGAGGGTGGTCCTGACCGACCCAGGCAAGGCGAACCACACCTGCCGCAAGGCCTGCGGGCCGAAGCTCAGCGAGGGCTGGGGCGAGGTGTGATCGGCCTGGTGGCCTTGACCGGCCAAACGGGGGGCTTGCCTCTCTCGCTGGGCGCCCGTAGCATCGAGCGGGCAGGGGATAGGCCATTTTGCCCACGCGCCCCGTGACGGATGTCCTCCCCCCCTGGGATGGGTGTCCCTTACAGCGTTGGGGCCACCGTCCTACAATGAGCTGAATGTGAGTTCATGGGTCGACAAGGAGGAATTGTGCGCGTGCGGAGGATCCTATCCGTCTTGCCCATGCTGGCGCTGCTGCTGGTTGCATGCGGCTCTCCGGCGGGGCAGGAGGTCGAGCTGGCGCCGCTCTCGGCACTACCGCAGGACATCCAAGAGGCCCCCGTCAAGGTCCGGGAGGCCTATCAGTTCGCGCTGGCCAACCCTGATCTGCTGAAGCAGATCCCCTGCTACTGCGGATGCGGCGCCGTTGGCCATAGCTCGAATTACGATTGTTATGTGGCCGAAACCTCGGCTGACGGGAGCGTGGTCTTCGATTACCACGCCTTTGGTTGAGGGATCTGTGTGGACATCACGCGTGACGTGATGCGCATGCAGACCGAAGGCCGCTCGGTGGCTGAGATGAAATCCACCATCGATCAGAAGTACAGCGTTTTCGGCCCCTCCAACATGCCTTAGGCCATGTCTCTTCCCCGCGCCGCATCGCTGACCCTGCTGGCCCTGGCCCTGGCTGCTCTGGTGGCCCCCTGGCCTTTCACTTCCCCTGCTGTGGGTGAGCGCGTGGTGCGGCTGACGGCTCGCCAGTTCGCTTTCGATCCGCCCCAGGTCGAAGTGGCTCAGGGCGAGCGCGTCGTCCTGGAGCTGACCTCTGCCGACGTGGTCCACGGCCTCTACCTGGATGGCTATGACATCGAGCTGAAGGTCGACCCCGGGCAGCGGGCACGGGCGTCCTTCATCGCCGATCAGGTGGGGACCTTCCGCATGCGCTGCTCGGTGACCTGCGGGCCACTGCATCCCTTCATGATCGGCGAACTGAAAGTGCGTCCCGCAGGCGGCGGGGCGCGCATCCTGTTAGGGGCCTCGCTGGCCACCCTGGCCGGCCTGGTGGGCCTGCGAGACGACGATGAAGCGCTCCGGGACTGAGGGCTTCGAACTGACGGCGCGGCCCTGGCTGCGGCGGCTGCTCGTTAGCCGCTGGCCCCAGTGGTCGCTGATGGCCGTGGCCCTGGCTTTCTTCGCATACGTCGTGCTGGCCGGCTTCTTCGGCACGCCGGTGGGCAACCGCAACATTGCCATTACGCTGGTCTGGATCGCCTGGTGGGCGGCGCTGGTGCTGGTCCTGGTGCCCGTCGGGGGGCGGTTGTGGTGCAGCATCTGCCCCATTCCGGCCCCCGGGGAGTGGCTGCAGCGCGGCGGCCTGATGGCCTCCGACGGCCGGCGCACGCGCGGCCTCAAGCGGCGCTGGCCGCGGCGGCTGCGCAGCCTCTGGCTGCAGAACGCCGGCTTCCTGGCCCTGGCCCTCTTCAGCGCCGTCATCCTGACCACGCCACGCGTCACGGCCTGGGTCCTGCTGGGGCTGGTGCTGCTGGCGGTGGCGGTCAGCCTGGTCTTCGAGCGGCGGGCCTTCTGCCGCTACCTGTGCCCCGTGGGCGGTTTCATCGGCATCTACGCCCTGGCCGCGCCGCTGGCTTTGCGGGTGCGCGACCCCGATGTCTGTCGCACACACCCCACGAAGGACTGCTATCGCGGTAACGCGCAAGGTTTCGGTTGCCCCTGGATGACCTACCCGGGAACGCTGGACCGCAACGCGGATTGTGGGCTGTGTCTGGAGTGTCTGCGGACCTGCCCGCTGGACAACGTCACCGTGGTGCTGCAGCCGCTGGGGGCCGACCTCGGCCCGCGGCGCGGCAGGCCTCCGCTTTCCATCGACGAGGCCTACAAGGGGTTCATCCTGCTGGCGGCCGCGCTGGTGTACGGCGCGGTGATGATGGGGCCGTGGTCGGCTCTCAAGGATGCCGCCTTCCAGGTGGGCAGCGGCCCGTGGTTCCTCTACGCGGCGGGGTTGCTGCTGCTGGCGCTGCTGCTCCTGCCCGGCCTGTACCTGCTGGCCGCCTGGATCGGCGATCGCCTGGCGCGACGCCCGGCCGGTGGGCTGCGGCGCGGCTTCCTGCTCGCCGCCACGGGGTTGATCCCCCTGGGACTGGGCGGCTGGATAGCCTTCAGCCTGGGTTTCCTCTTCGCCAACGGTTCCTACGTGCTCTCCACGCTTTCCGATCCGTTGGGATGGGGCTGGGACCTGCTGGGCACAGCCGGGCTGGCCTGGAGACCGGCGCTCACCGGCCTGGTGCCAGCGCTGCAGGGCGCGGCCCTGGTGGCCGGGCTGGCCTGGGCCACTCGGCTCACCTCGCGCGCCTTCGCCGAGACCACGGAAAGCAGGCGGGCTGCGCTGCGCCGCGCGGCCCCCGTGCTCCTGCTGCAGGCGGCTCTGGGGGCGGCGCTGATGGGGGTGATGCTGTGAAATGGTTTCCCCGGCTGTTGCTGGCGGCGCTGCTGGTCGGCGTTCCGGCCGCCGCCCTCTGGAGCCAGGCGGCGCGCTCGGGAGCTGACGCCGCCCAGGTCGTGACCCTGCACGCGCGCATGCCCGAGCAGGGCGGGTGGAGCCTGGACGAGATCCGGGCCGAAGTGGGCCAGGAGATGCGCTTCCGTCTGACCAGCGATGACGTGGTCCACGGTTTCGCCATCGCCCGCAGCGGGATGGAGCCCATCAGTCTGGAGCCGGGCCGCTGGCGGGAGGTGAGGTGGCGGCCGCAGGCTCCCGGTGAATACACCTTCTACTGCACGCGCTGGTGCGGGCCGAACCACTGGCGCATGACGGGCACGATCATCGTGGTCGACCCGCAGGGCATCTACCCCACATCCACCGCAGCCCCTCCGCCGCGCTTCGTGCGCTATGGGGTGGATATCGACAGCCGGGAGGCGATCGAGAGGTTGACCGGTGTGCGGCCCTCGGCGCAGAGAGGCGCCGTCCCGGGTCTGGCGCCGCAGGGCGCCTGGCTGGATCCAAAGGATCCGGACCTGACGACGCCGATCGAGGCCTGGAACCGGCTGCGCGCCGACCCGGCGCTGACGGCGCTGGACGACGCCGCGCTGTGGGACCTGCTGGCCTACCTTTGGACCGATCGGCTGGATCGCGACCAGGTCCGCAGGGGCCTTGAGACCTTCCAGGCGAACTGCGCCGCGTGCCACGGCCCTCAGGGCGGGGGCGATGGCGTGATGGCCGAGGCCTTCGCCGATCCCCCGGTGGCCTCCTTTACGGACCTGGCCCGCATGGCCACGGCGAGCACTGTAGTGCTGGAGGGCAAGATCCTGCGCGGCGGGATGGGCACGGGCATGCCCTATTGGGGGAGCATACTGGAGCCGGCCCAGGTCGATGCCCTGGTGCAGGCCATCTGGTGGATGGCCCTATCCGGCGAGGGGTCACAGGCTCCATGACCCTAACCAGGGTCCATGTGTCCTGGTTGTCATTGGCCAAATAGCATTGGCATGAACGACAAAGGCACCAAGGCACGAAGCGCGCAGCAAGGTGCACCTGCCGCCACGCGGGAGCCTCCCTGCCATTTTGCTGGATGAAGAAAGAGGAGTGTTGCCCCAGGCGCGCGCCGCTCGGGTTGTCTCAACCCCATCAGCTCGGGGCGGTGCAGGCGCGGCGCCCGATGGGATGCACGTGCAGCAACCTGGCACAGGGTGTGAAACTAATCGGAATCCCGCTGCGCCAGGTCGGGGCGCAGGTTGGCGGCGCCGCGCAGATAGCAGTGGCGGACCTCGCGCTGGGACACCTCGCTCTCCCACAGCACCAGCACCCGCAGGCACATGGGCAGGCTGCCGGCCACCGCCATCTCCTGCGTGCAGAGCAGCCCGGCGCGCCGCCAGCCCAGGCCGCGGGCGGCTTCGGCCGGGTAGGCGGCGTCCAGGTCTGGGGTGGCGGTGAACACGGCCGAGATCACTTTCTCGGGGGTGATGCCGTTGGCCTGAGCGAGAGCCTCGAGCATCTCGCGCGCCGCCCGCAGGATGGCTGGACGAGTATTCTCGGGAACGGTGATCGCGCCGCGCGCTGCACGAGTGGACATCAAAGGCCTTTCGCGGTCATGGGCTTCATGCCCCCTGCCGCGCGTTCCATGCATCGCGCGGATAAGCGCCCAATTGGCGCATCATGGCCGTCACACTCCCCAGCTCTTCCAGCGCGTCGGCGACCTGGGGATCGTCGGGTGCGCCGAGGAAGTCCAGGTAGAAGAGGTACTCCCAGGGTCGGCCGACAAGGGGACGTGATTCGATCTTGGTCAGGTCGATGCCCCGGGTGGCGAAGGGGCGCAGGGCTTCGAAGAGCGCGCCCGGGCGGTGGGGCAGGGTGAAGACGATGGAGGTCTTGGCGTCCGGGCCGGGCGTCACGGGTTCTTTCGCCAGGGCCAGGAAGCGCGTGAAGTTGGCGGGGTCGTCCTCGATGCCCTCGGCCAGGATCTGCATGTCGTAGATCTCGGCTGCCCGCTGCGAGGCGATGGCGGCCGCGTCGCGCCAGCCCTCCTCTCTCAGCATGCGAGCGCTGCCGGCGGTGTCGTGGGTGTAGATGGCCGTCACATCGGCCAGCCGGCTCAGATAGCCCTCGCATTGGGCCAGGGCCTGCGGGTGGGAATAGACGCGGCGGATCTCGGCCAGCGCCACGCCCGGCAGGGCCAGCAGGCAGTGGCGCACGCGCAGGTGGTATTCGCCGACGATGACCAGGTCGTGGCGTAGCAGCAGGTCGTAATTGCGGTGCACGCTGCCCGCCAGGGAATTCTCGATGGGGATCACGCCCGCTGCGGCCTGCCCCGTCTCGACGCGCTCGAAGACCAGCTCGAAGGTCTCGCAGGGGAGGGAAAAGGCCTGGGGCCCGAAGAGCTGCATCACCGCCATCTCGCTGTAGGCGCCGGGTTCTCCCTGGAAGGCGACGGGGCCGTCACCGGGGCTTTTCTCTGGATTCTCCATCGCACTCCACGCGTGTCTCGGGATCGGGTTTGGTAACCAGTATAAGGCAAAGTGCAAGCACTATGGTGGGTGCCGCCGGGGCCGGCGCAGGCGGCGCCTCACGCCTCGCCTTTGCAGTTCCCTCCAGCTGCCGCGCCTCAGTCCCGCGGCTCTGCCGCGGCCCGCAGGCAAGCCTGCGGACTCCGACTTCGCCGCACGGGTGCCCCGACGTGGGAGCCGGGGCTGCTGGCTGGGAGGGCATCCAATCGCGGGAGCCCGGCGGCTTGCCGCCGGGGGGCGGCGCAGGCGGCGTGCTCGGAGGCGAAGTGCATCGCGCCCCTGCTCCGTCCTCCGTCCCCGGCGTCGTCCATGCACCGGCGGGCGAACTGGCGCCCCATGGCCCGTTCCCTGGCGGGCTGCGGTGGGGGCCCGGCCGCGCGAGCCGTCGCGGGACGGCGGCACCCGGGACGCGCGGGTGCCTGAAGAGGTTTTCCTGAGAAGAGAGCGCAGAGGGTTCGGTGGGCCTGGGGGGCAGCCGGCGCTGCCTGCGAGGTGCACGGGGGCACCCGGCCCGGCCGCCGACTGATCGGAAAAGCACCCTGCAGCGGGCGAAAGCTTGACATCGCGTCGCGCTCTGTGCTAAGATGCCGCCAATCAGGAGCGACATGGAAAACCGAGCGCTGAACGTCTACGTCAACGCCTTTTATTTTTACTACTTTGCGACGGAGGGCCCGCCGCTGCTTCGGCTTGACTAGCGTTCGGTAACATCTATGCGGACACACAAGCGCGGAGCAACGGCTCGGCGCTTTTTCTTTTTTCCCGCAGGGGAAGCAGCGACCTGCCGGCCCGAGTGCAGCAGGCGGCTGCAAGAGGAGGTGCACGATGATCATCGTGATGGAGCACAGTGCCGGCGCCAGCCAGATCGCGGCCGTGATCGCCGCCCTGGAAGGGCGCGGCTACAGCACGCACCTGAGCGCCGGCGAAGAGCGCACGGTGATCGGCGTCATCGGCGACGGGCGGCCCATCGACGGGCGGCAGTTCGAGGCGCTGGAGGGTGTCGAGAAGGTCATGCCGGTGCTGCGTCCTTTCAAGCTGGCCTCGCGCGAGATGCAGCCGCAGAACACGGTGGTGGCGCTGAACGGGGTGAAGGTCGGCGGCCCGCAGGTGGTGCTCATCGCCGGACCCTGCTCGGTAGAGAGCCGCTCGCAGTTGCTGGAGACGGCGCACGCGGTGAAGGAGGCCGGCGCGAGTGCGCTGCGCGGCGGCGCCTTCAAACCGCGCACCTCGCCCTACAGCTTCCAGGGGATGGGGGAGGCCGGGCTCGAGCTGCTGGCCGAGGCGCGCGCCGCCACCGGGCTGCCCATCGTCAGCGAGGCCATGTCGCCCGAGCAAGTGCCGCTGGTAGCGCGCTACGCCGACGTGGTGCAGATCGGCGCGCGCAGCATGCAGAACTTCGCCCTGCTGCGTGCTGCCGGCCTGTCGGGGCGCCCCGTGCTGCTCAAACGCGGCATGATGGCGACCATCGAGGAGTGGCTGATGGCGGCCGAGTACGTGCTCGCCCAGGGGAATCCGCGCCTCATGCTCTGCGAGCGGGGCATCCGCACCTTCGAACATTACACGCGCAACACCACCGACATCAACGCCATCCCGGTGGTCAAGCACCTCTCCCACCTGCCGGTGCTGCTCGACCCCAGCCACAGCACCGGCCGCTGGACCTACGTCACCGCCGTGGCGCGGGCGGGAGTCGCCGCCGGGGCCGACGGACTGATGGTGGAGGTGCACCCGCGGCCCGACGAGGCGCTCTCCGACGGCGGGCAGAGCCTGACCCCGGAGCGCTTCGCCCGGCTGGTGACGCAGGTACGCGCGTTGGCTGAAGCGGTGGGCCGCCGCGTTCCGGAGGCGAAATGAAGCTGCGCGAGACGCGGATCGCGCTGGTCGGTCTGGGGCTGATGGGTGGCTCCCTGGCGCACGGCCTGCGGGGGCGCTCTGCCGGGCTGATCGGGGTCGACAGCGATCCCGCGGCGGTCGAGTGCGCTCGTTCCCTGCGCCTGGTGGATCGCGCCACGACGGACCTGGCCTCGGCGCTGGCGGATTGCGACCTGGCCATCCTGGCTGTGCCCGTGCGCGCCATCCTGAGCCTGCTGCAGCGCCTGGGGCGGGACCTGCCGCTACCGCCTTACGTGCTCGACGTGGGCTCGACCAAGGTGGCCGTGGTGCAGGCCATGCAGACGCTGCCGGAGGGTGCCGACCCCATCGGGGGGCATCCCCTGTGCGGCAAGGAGACCTCCGGCCTGGAGGCAGCGTTGCCCGGCCTCTTCCAGGGTTCGACCTTCGTGCTTACCCCCCTGGAGCGCACCTCGCCCGCGGCGCGTTCCCTGGCCGAAGAGCTGGTACACACGATGGGGGCGCAGCCCTTGGTGATGGATGCCGCCCGCCACGACAGGCTCGTGGCCCTCACCAGCCACCTGCCCTATCTCATGGCGGCCGGGTTGGTCGAGGCGGCGCACCAGGCGGCCTCTGAAGAGCCGGAGCTGTGGTCGCTGGCGGCCTCCGGTTTCCGCGATACCAGCCGCCTGGCGGCCAGCGACGTCTCCATGATGCTCGACATCCTGCTCACCAACCGCGACAACGTGCGCGCTGCGCTCGGGCGTGTGCGGGCTGCGCTCGAGCGGATGGAAGAGCTGTTGGCCGCCGGCGACGAGCAAGCGCTCCACCTGGTGCTAAAGCGCCTGCGCGAAGTGCGCGCTTCCCGCCCCGGAGGATCCTGATGCTGCGAGGTGCTCGATGGAATTGATCGTCTCTGGCCCGGCGCGTGACCTGAAGGGGAGCCTCCGTCCACCCGGTGACAAGTCCATCACCCACAGGGCGCTGTTGTTCGCCTCGTTGGCGCACGGCCCGAGTCGCCTGCGGGGCTTTCTGCGCTCCGGCGTCACGCAGGCCATGCTGGATTGCCTGACCGCGCTGGGCGTGGAAGCCGAAGCCCTGGGCTCCGACGACCTGCTGGTGTTGGGCCGCGATTGGCGTTCGCCGGCCGCACCGCTGGACTGCCGCAACTCGGGTGCCACCATGCGCATGTTGCTGGGCGCGCTGGCCGGCAGGCCGCTCGAGGCGACGCTGCAGGGCAGCGAGCGGCTGCACCGCAGGCCAATGGGCCGCGTCGTTGAACCCCTGCGGCTCATGGGGGCGCGCATCTGCGGGCAGGGCGACGGGGACCAGCCTCCACTGCAGGTGCGGGGTACGCAGCTGCACGGGATCACCTACCGCTTGCCCGTGGCCTCGGCCCAGGTGAAGACGGCCCTGCTGCTGGCGGGCCTGCACGCCGAGGGTTCCACCACCCTGTGGGAGCCGGCGCAGTCGCGCGATCATACCGAACGCATGCTGCAGAGCCTGGGCGTGTCCCTGGCGCAGCAGAACGGCCGGATCACGCTCAACCCGGGTCATGAACATGAACCGCTGCCGCCCTTCACGCTGACCATCCCCGGCGATTTCTCCTCGGCCGCCTTCACCCTGGCGGCGGGCGCCGTCGTGCCCGGCGCGCGGCTGGAGATGCTGGGGGTGGGGGTCAATCCCACACGCACGGGTCTGCTGGAGGCCATGGAGGCGATGGGCGCCGTCGTGCAGGTGGAGGGCGAGCACCTGGAGGGCGGTGAGCCGGTCGCCAACTTGAAAGTGCGATCCGGGGAGATGCGCGCGGTGGAGATCGGCGGCGCCCAGGTGGTGCGCATGATCGACGAGTTCCCCGTCTTCGCCGTGATCGCCACGCAGGCCCAAGGGGAGAGCGTGGTGCGCGACGCGCAGGAGCTGCGCCTGAAGGAGTCGGACCGCATCGCGGCGCTGGTCTCCGAGCTGCGCAAGATGGGCGCGGCGATCGAGGAGCACCCGGACGGATTCGTGGTCTCCGGCCCGACGGAGCTCCAGGGCGCGGCCGTCGACTCTCACGGCGATCATCGCCTGGCGATGGCGCTGACCGTGGCCGGGCTGATCGCGCGAGGCGAGACGCTGATCGGCGGGGCGGAATGCATCACCGAGTCCTACCCTGGCTTCGCCGAGACACTGGTTTCCCTGGGGGCCTCGATAAGATGAAACGCGTCGCGCTGATCGGCCACCCGCTTGGTCATTCGGTCTCCCCGGCCATGCAGAACGCGGCCTTCGCCGCGCTGGGACTGGCGTGGCAATACCTGACGCTGAATGTTCCCCCTGAGTCCCTGCCGCCGGCGCTGGACGAGCTGCGCCGCGAGTCCTGGGTGGGCGCCAACGTCACCATCCCGCATAAGGAGCGGGTGATCCGGCTGCTGGACGGACTCACGGGGCAGGCCCGCAGCGTGGGCGCGGTCAACACGATCTTCAAGCGGGAGGGGCGCCTGGTCGGGGACAACACCGACGTGGCGGGGTTCCTGGCGGACCTGCGGGCGCAGGGCGTCGAGCCGGAGGCGGAGACGGCCGTGGTTCTGGGAGCGGGCGGGGCGGCGCGGGCGGTGGCCTGCGCGCTGGCCTCCCTGGGGATGGGGCTGCACATCGTGTGCCGCCGGGAAGCCCAGGGGCTGGCCCTGGCGCAGGCCGTCGATCGGCTCGCCCCGGTGAAAATCTTCCCATGGACGGCGGAGAGCTTTCGCCAGGCCGCCGGGGGCTGTTCCCTCTTGGTCAATGCCACGCCGCTGGGCATGGCTCCCGCCAGCCGGGTTTCGCCGTGGCCGCGCGAGGTGCCTCTTCCGGAAGGGGCTTTCGTGTACGACCTGGTGTACAACCCGCGGCGCTCGTCTCTGGTGAGGCGGGCGCAGCATGAGGGACTCCGGGCGAGCGGAGGGCTGGGGATGCTGGTGGAGCAGGGCGCGCTGGCCCTGGAACGCTGGACGGGGGCCACGGCGCCGCGTGCGGTGATGCGCCGCGCGGCCGTAGCCCGATTGGAGGCACTGGATGTTGCGGTTCCTGACCGCAGGTGAGTCCCATGGGCCGGCTGTGATCGCCATCCTGGAAGGGATGCCGGCGGGTTTGGCACTTTCGCCGGCCGACATCGCGCCGGATCTGGCCCGCCGCCAGCGGGGCTTCGGCGGCGGGCCGCGCATGAAGCTGGAGCGCGATGCAGTGCAGATTCTGGGCGGCGTGCTGGCCGGCGAGACCATCGGTGCGCCCCTGGCACTGCTCATCCCCAACCTGGACCACACCCAATGGAAGGGCCGGCCGGTGGAGCCGATGACCGTGCCGCGCCCCGGACACGCCGACCTGACCGGCGCGCTGAAGTACGGCTATCGCCACTTGCGCTTCGCCCTGGAGCGGGCCTCAGCGCGCGAGACGGCGGCGCGCGTGGCGGTGGGGGCCGTGTGCCGCAAACTGCTGGCCCAGTTCGGCGTCCGCGTCGGCAGCTACGTCGTGGGCATCGGATCCGTGCAGGCCGATCTGTCGACGCTCAGCTTCGAAGAGCGTCTGGAAGGCGCCGAGCGGGACGCCGTGCGCTGCCCACACGAGGCGGCGAGCAGCGCCATGCGGGCGGAGATCGAGGCCGCCATGCAGGCGCGCGATACGATGGGTGGGGTCTTCGAAGTGGTCGCTCTTGGACTGCCCGCCGGCCTGGGGAGCTACGTGCATTGGGACCGGCGCCTGGGGTCCCGCCTAGCCGCGGCGCTGATGGGCATACCCGCCATCAAAGGCGTCGAGGTTGGCGAGGGTTTTGCCATCGCCCGCAAGCTGGGCACCCAGGCGCAGGACGCCATCGACCTGGAGGACGGCCGCCTGGTCCGGCGGAGCAACCGCGCCGGCGGGCTGGAGGGTGGGATCACCACCGGCGATCCGCTGGTGGTGCGCACGGTCATGAAGCCCATCGCCAGCACGCTGGCGCCGCAGAGCTCAGTGGACCTGGCGCGCGGTGAAGCGGCCCGGACGCGCTATGAACGTTCCGACTTCTGCGCCGTGCCGCGCGCCGCGGTGGTGGGTGAGGCCGTGGTGTGCTTCGTGCTCGCCGAGGCCCTGCTGGAGAAACTGGGGGGCGACTCGCTGCCGGAGCTGCGTGAGCGATTCGCCCGGCTGCGGCAGCCGCGTCTGGAGGACCTGCCGCTGGACGACGAACCGCGGGTGTTCTGGGAATGAGCGGAGATTGGCTGTGAGACACGGATTGCAGCAGGATCCCGCGACGGCGCGAGCGGCCGATCTCCCCCATCCCCCGGCGGGTCTCGAGCCGTCCAACATCTACCTCTTCGGGCCCCCCGGTGTGGGCAAGAGCGCCGTGGGCCGCGCGCTGGCGCAGCGATTGGGTCGAACCTTCGTAGACGGCGATGGCTGGATCGAGACCCGCCAGCGGGCCAGTGTGGCGGAGATCTTCGCCGGCCAGGGCGAGCAGGCCTTCCGTCGCCTCGAACGCCAGGCCTTGGCGGCGCTCGCGCCCCGGGCGGGGCTGGTGGTGGCCTGCGGCGGCGGCATGCTGCTCGACCCGGCCAATCGCGCCGCGGCCGAGGCCAGCGGCACCGTTGTCTGCCTGACCTGTGAGACGCAGGAATTGGTGCAGCGCGCCGGGGACGGAGCAGGGCGTCCCCTGCTGGAAGGCGACCCGCAGGCGCGTCTGGAAGCGCTCCTGCGCTCGCGGCAGAGCGCCTACCTTTCCTTCCCCCTGCAGGTGGACACCAGCGGGCGGTCCCTCCCGGAGGTGGTCGAGGCTGTGGTTGACCTCCTCAGGCGGCAGCCCCCGCTTTGCTTGCAAGTGGCGCAAGGATCGGGCTACCAGGTCTGGCTGGGCACTGACCTGTTCGAAGACTTGCCGGGGCGGCTCCGTGAAGCCGGGCTCGGGCCGCCCTACGCCTTGATCAGCGACGACAGGGTGGGTGCGCTGTATGGCGAGCGGGTGGGGCAGGCGCTGGGCGTCGCACCGCTGGTCTTCCCGCAGGGGGAGGGCTCGAAGACGCTGGACGCTGTGGCGCGGCTGCACGCGGCCCTGGCCAGGGCGGGGATGGAGCGCGGCGGCACGCTGGTGGCGCTGGGGGGCGGCGTCGTGGGCGACGTGGCCGGCTTCGTGGCGGCCACGCACCTGCGCGGCCTGCGCTGGGTGAACCTGCCGACCACGCTTCTGGCCATGGTGGATGCCGGCGTGGGCGGCAAGGTGGGCGTCGACCTGCCGCAGGGGAAGAACCTGGTGGGAGCCTTCCACCCGCCGGCGCTGGTGCTGGCGGAGGCAGGCACGCTGGCCACGCTGCCGGCGGCCGAGTTCCGCGCCGGCATGGCGGAGGTGGTCAAGGCGGCCTTGATCGGCGACCCGCAGCTATTCGGCTGGATGGAGGCCGAGGGCGCCCAGCCGACCGTCCGCTGGCTGGAGCGATCCCTGAAGGTGAAGATCGCCCTGGTGGAGAGGGACCCATTGGAGCAAGGCCCGCGCGCCAGGCTCAACCTGGGGCACACTGTGGCTCATGGGTTGGAGGCCGCCAGCGGCTACCGCTGGCGGCACGGTGAAGCGGTGGCGGTGGGCCTGGTGGCGGAAGCGCGCCTGGCGCAGGCGCTGGGTATGGCCGAGGCGGCATTGGACGGCCGCATCGAAGCCGTCTTGCGGCGCCTGGGCCTTCCGACCCGCTATCGCGGGCTGGAGCCGGGGCGCGTGCGGGCTGCCATGGAATGGGACAAGAAACGGGCCGGCGGCCGACTGCGCTTCGCGCTGCCCATCAGACCCGGCGAGGTGCGAGAGGGTTGCGAGGTGCTTGAAGAGGCCCTCATGGAGACGCTGGCTGCACTGCGGGAGGGACCATGAAGAAAGTGCTGGTGCTGCACGGGCCGAACCTCAATCTGCTCGGCGAGCGCGAGCCGGAGGTCTACGGGACGATGACTCTGGAGACCATCGATGCCCGGCTGCAGGAGGGGGGGGGGCGCCTGGGCCTGGAGGTGAACGCCCGCCAGTCCAATCACGAGGGGGAACTGATCGACGCGCTGCACGGCGCGCGCGCCTGGGCGCAGGGTGTGGTCTTCAACCCGGGGGCGTATGCCCACACCTCGATCGCTTTGCGCGACGCCGTGGCGGCCATCGACCTGCCGGTGATCGAGGTGCACTTGAGCAACGTGCTGGCGCGCGAGGGATTCCGCCGCCGGCTGCTCATCGCCCCGGCCTGCGCGGGTCAGGTGACGGGTTTCGGCTGGCGCTCCTACCTGCTGGCGCTGCAGGCGCTGGCCTGGATGCTGGACGCCGGGGAGGAAGGGGCGTGAAGGGGTCCCCGCCGCGCGTGGCGGCCCTGCCTGCCAACTACCTGGCCGATTTGGGCAGGAAGATCGACGAACTGGCGCGAGGCGGGCTGGAGGTGATCCGCATGGATGTGGGATCGCCGGACATGCCTCCGCCGCCCCACGTGATCGAAGCGCTGCAGCTCTCTGCGGCGCGGTCCGACAGCCACGGCTACCAGAGCCATCGCGGCACCGCCGGGCTGCGCGAAGCCTGGGCGAGGGCGTATTCCAGGTGCTTCGGCGTGGACCTCGACCCCGGGCGGGAGGTGCTGCCGCTGCTGGGATCGAAGGAGGGCATCTTCCACCTCACCCAGGCCGTGGTGGGGCCGGGGGACGTGGTCCTGGTCCCCGACCCGGGCTATCTCACCTACACCCACAGCACGCGTTTCGCTGATGGAGAGCCTCACTTCATGCCCTTGCTCCCCGAGCGCGGTTACCTGCCGGACTTGAGCGCCATCCCGGGGCAGGTCGCCCGGCGGGCACGGCTGCTGTGGCTGAATTACCCCCACAACCCCACCGGCGCGGTGGCGACGCGCTCCTTCTTCGAGCGGGCGGTGGGCTTCGCCCGCGAGCACGATCTCTTGTTGTGCCACGACGCGGCCTACAGCCGGGTCACCTATGGGGAGGCGGGCACGGTCAGCGTGCTGCAGGTCCCCGGCGCCCGAGAGGTGGCGGTGGAGTTCAACACACTCTCCAAATCCCACAACATGGCCGGCTGGCGGGTGGGGGTGGCATTGGGGAATGCGCGGGCGCTGGAGGCGCTCTACCGGTTGAAGACGCACGCTGACAGCGGCCAATTCCTGCCCCTCATGCAGGCGGCTGTTGCTGCGCTGGGGACGGAGGAGGCCTGGCTGCAGGCGCGCAACGCCGTCTATCAGCGACGGAGCGAGCGGGTGGCTCGCCTGCTGGAGCGGCTGGGCGCGGCCTTCGAGCCGCCGCGGGGAGGGCTTTACGTGTGGTTCGGATGCCCCTGCGGATGGACCTCCAGGGGACTGGCGCAGGCGCTGCTGGAGGAGGCCGGCGTGAGTCTGGCGCCCGGCTCGCTCTTCGGCCCGCGGGGCGAGGGCTACATGCGCCTGTCGCTCTGCGTCCCTGACGAGCGCCTGGACCATGCCTTACGCCGCATGGAGCGCTGGTGGCGGCGAGCGGTCGAAGGGTGAGGTCGGGATTCCCTCCCGAGAGGCGCCCGGGTCGGGCGCGAGCGAACGCCTTTCGGGATAGAGGGCACCAGGTGGAGATATCGTTCCCTCAGCCCCTTGGCTTGATGAGCAATGCAGCCTCAGGTATAATCCCCCTCCGAAAAGGAGCGGCGAGGTAGCTCAATCGGCAGAGCAGGGGACTCATAAGCCCTTGGTTGGGAGTTCGAATCTCCCCCTCGCCACCTGGCGCCTCCACCGGAGGCGTGAATTCAAGATTGCAGCAATGGTTCTTGCCCGCCGTAGACCTGTCCAGGAAGGGCAGGTCTTTCCTTTTCGCAACATGCATGCCTGGCTTAGGATTATGCCACCCAGAATTGTCTGGCAGCGCTGACGATCACGAAGCCGACAGCCGCGGCGCCGTATGTGGGTATGTGGACAGTGGTCCATCGAAGCTCACGCGGCGGCGTCGGCCTATCCGTTGCAAGCGATTGCAGACCGCCGGGGTGATGTCTGGCGATGGCCTGTGCCACACGTGTGAGTCTATGAATGCGCCGCCCGGGTGGAATCCGTTGCGTTTATTTGCCATTACTGGCAAAATGCTGCCATGGAATTTGAGCGCCTCATCGAGATCGTGAAAGATGAACCTGCATTCGAAACCGGCTTGCTGCTCGCCGGCAAGATTCACGCCATCCTTCAACATTCCCTCGCCAAGGGGCGCGATCTCTACGATCTGCTGTGGTATCTGAGCGATCCTGAATGGACTGACCCGAATTTGTCTCTGCTGAACAATGCCCTTTTGCGGACGGGCTGGGAAAGTCCCGCGCTCACGGAGCGCAACTGGCGAGACATCTTGCGCCAGCGCGGGGCAGAGCTCGAATGGCGACGCGTGCACGATGATGTGGTGCCTTTCCTGGAGCGCGCCGAGGAATCAAATATATTGACTCGCGAAAACCTGCTGCGGTTGTTGGAGTAGGGGGTACTCCAGTCACGTGCTGCGCGTCCCCGCATGCATTGAACCTTCGGTCTCCTGCTGGTGAAGCGTCTCCTGTCTTCCAGCAGGCGCGGATGCGGAAACGCGATGAACAGGGCAGGTCAGGGGCAGGGAAATCCATCCGATGTTTCAGGGGAGCGATGGCGACGGCGAGAGGCCGGCGTGGCGCAGACGCCTGGATTCCCATCACCGCGGCCATAGGCCATATGGCCCTGGTCGACCTCTGCTCCCGCTGGTTACATTGGGTAATAGAGAAGGCAGCGATGGGAGGCTGAAATGGCGGATGGGGTTCCTGATGCCCGGGCGACGGCTCTGGCTCGCGCCCGGTATGAGCGCATTGCGCCGCTCTACGATTGGATGGAAGTGCTGGCTGAGAGGCGCTATCAGCCGTGGCGTACGAGGTTCTGGCACGAGGTCAAGCAGCGCCTGCCAGCGGAGGGCCTCCTGCTGGAGGTCGGCGTCGGCACCGGCAAGAACATCCGCTATTGGCCTCAGAACGCGCAGGTGACGGCCGTTGACCTGACGCCCGGCATGTTGGCCCGCGCTCGCCGCCGCGCTGAGCGCCTGCAAAAGGAGGCTCGCCTGGAGATGATGGACGCCCAGGAGCTGGTCTTCCCCGATGACAGCTTCGATGCAGCGGCAGCCACCTTCGTGTTCTGCTCCGTGCCAGATCCCATCCAGGGCCTGAGGGAGCTGAAACGCGTGGTGCGGCCGGGCGGTCTGGTGGCCCTGATGGAGCACGTGCGCTCGCCGTCGCCGACCCTGGGCCGGATCATGGACCTGCTGAATCCCCTCGTCGTGCGCCTGGTCGGGGCCAACATCAACCGCGACACGGTGGGCAACGTGGAGCGGTCAGGGCTCAAGCTGGAGAGTGTGGAAGACCTGGGGTTCGGGGGTGTGTTCAAGCTCATCCTGGCCCGCGTTCCCGACGACGATAGACCCACAGCGGCGGAGGATGCATCGTAATGTGGCTTGCCAAGGGGAGCGGAAAGCTGCTGACGGTAATCGCGCTGGGCGCGCTGGCGGGGTGCATTCCCTGGGGGCTGGCGCGGCGCGTCTCGGCACCGGGCCTGGGTATCTACGGCTCCAACGGCGAGCGCATCTACTACACGGGAACCAGCGAGCGGGGGGGCGCCATCCGTTATGCCGGGGGGCCGGCCATAGGCGGGATGATGAGCGGGCGCCTCAGTTGCGCCTCCTGCCACGGCGAGGACGGCCGCGGTGGTGAGCACTGGATGCACATGGAGCGCATGGACGCCCCCGACATCCGCTGGGAGACCCTGGCCGGCGGTCAGCATGGCGACCACGGCGGCGAAGGGGGCGAAGCAGGGGAAGAGGCCGAGGCCTACGACGAGGCGTCTTTCAAGCTGGCCGTGACCCAGGGCATCGAGCCCGGCGGCGGCGAACTCTCCCGCGAGATGCCTCGCTGGCGGATGAGCGATGAGGACCTGGACGATCTCATCCTCTTCCTGCAAAGCCTGCAGTGATGTGTGGGTCGAGGACGTGCAGCGGCGACAAAGCTGTTATTACGGACCGAGATTGGGTAGAATAAGGCGATAGCTCGGCTGGAAGGCATGGGGTCGTCGGCGTGCCCCAGCATCGTTGGAACAAGGAGGAACTGATGGCGGAACGAAGTCGTAGGTGGGCATTCCTGGTGGCGATTCTCGCCCTGGCAGCGCTCGTCGTCGCTGCCTGCTCAGGCAGAACAGACACGACGGGCAGCGCGCAGACGACCGAGGCTGCGCCGACCCAGGCCATGGAATAGAGCGAGGCCGGTCAGGCGGAAGAGCACGACGGTGGGGCAGGTGAAGAGCACGTCACCGGTGAGCACGATGAGGATAAGGGCGAAGAACACGCCACCGGTGAACACGATGAGGGCGGCGAGGCGAGCGAGCATGAACACGTCGAGATCCCCGAGGGTTTCGAAGGCCTGACGAACCCCTTGGCTGGAGACGCTTCAGCCGCTGTGGCCGGCGCTGAGCTCTACAGCACCTTCTGCGCCGCATGCCATGGGGCTGAGGGCAAGGGCGATGGTCCGGCTGCGGCAGTCCTGGATCCCGCACCGCCGGACCTGTCGGATTCGCAGGTCATGTCAACGATGGACGACGCTTACATCTTCTGGCGCATCAGCGAGGGCGGGGCGATGGAGCCCTTCAATTCAGGTATGCCCGCCTGGGGAAACAGCCTTTCCGATGAGCAGATCTGGCAGTTAGTGAGCTACCTGCGTGAGCTGAGCCAGTAAAGCCCCCTCAGGGGGCGTCCACTTCGACGGTCGTGGATGCTACCGGCCTGAGGTCGTCGCTCCTTGCCAGGCTGACGACGAAGGAGCCAGCCGGCAGGGGCAGATCCCAGGTCTGTCTCAGACGGACGCTTGATCCATGGTAGAGCAGGGCGGTGCCCGCCGGGCGAAATGCCCGGCGCCACCGCCTTGTCTCACCCTCCACGACGAGTTCCAGGGGCAGGGGCGTCGACCATACGTCGTATAGATAGATGGACGCGTCGGGAACGGTGGCCAGGGCCTGGATATCCAGGCGCCCCCGTTCGTATTCCGCCTGCAGGTTCCATGGACCCTGATAGCGCTCTGCGGAGCCCGACCGGCGGCGCAAGAGCCGCAGCCCCCAGAGCCCGCGCCCTCTCAGGATAACCTCGATCTCTCCCCACTCTATGGCCTCTTTCAAGAAGGAAAGCTCTCTATCCGTCAGCTCGCGGTGGATGACGACCGCCTCGACGCCCATGACCTTCAGGGCGCGCAGGCCCGCCGCGGAGGGGAAGCGCTCAAGCAGGTGGCGCAGCTGTCCATTGGTCTTCGGGAAGAACCCCGAATAGCCATTGACCAGTCTCAGGTCCTGAGCGAGCGTCTGCAGCATCCAGATGGATGTCTGTTGATAGGCGGAAACCGATTCGCCTTCGGACCATGGGACGTGGGCAACCACCCGGGCGCCGCGACCTGCAACGGCGCGAGCCCACGCGGGGTTCATCTGCGGGATGGCGCGCAGCGGCTCCGGCAGGGGCCAGATCTCCCCCAAAACGGCCACAGCCAGACCGAGGGCCACCAGCTCCCTGCGAGTGGCCCGGAATCGCTGGAAGACTTCCCCCGCCAGCAAGGCCAGGGAGAGCTGCAGGTAGACCGTCATGCGGAAGGGGCTGCGGATCCAGAGCAAGCCGGGGATGTACTGCCGCATCGCTTCCAGCGGATTGAGCGAGCCGAGTTGGATGTTCGTACCCAAGGCCAGCACTCCGGCCGCCAGTCCACTGGCGATCAGCGCCAGGGCCCATCGGCGTCGTCTGTCCTGGCGCAGCCCGAGCGCGGCTCCAGCCAGGCCCATGGTCAGCAGGCCCGCGCCGGGGTAGAGCCGTTGGCCCGATCCGCCGCCCGGATCGGCGAGCAGCGAGTGCACCCGCAGGCGCGGCGAGGCGCGCAGATAGTCGATCGGCTGGGCGGAAGTGTGCTGCAGGGAGGTGGCTGAGCGGCGGAATCCCATGGCCTGCAGGTAGCGGCCCTGGGGGATGGCAACCGGCAAGATGAGAGCCAGAGCGATGGCCAGTGCCAGCCCGGCCGAGAGCCACAGCCTGCGGCGGAGGATGGCCCGGGGGTGGAAAGCGGCGTGTGCGGCGATGACAGGTAGCAGGAGCAGGGCGTAATATTCGCTGGTCAGGAAGGTGACCCCCGTCGCTAGTCCAAGCGCGGCCGCTCGCCGCAGGGTCGGGCCGTCGAAGAGGCGCCAGAGCGCGCTGATGGCCAGGATGGGGCCGAAAAGCGCCTGGAGCTGGAGGACGCCCCGCTCGTGGGTCAGAAAAGGCAGCGCCTGGACGGTCAATCCTGCGGCCAGCGCGGCTGCGGGCTTCAGGCCCCGCTCCCGCAGCAGTGCATAGGCCGAGATCCCGTTCAGACTCATGTAGAGCAACAGAATCGTGTTGTACGCCAGGGCGGGCGACAGCGGCCAGAGCAGCGCGGCGAGCGGGCCGGTGAGGGGCTGTGGATCGGAGAAGGCGAAGGCCCCCGAGGTGGGGTGGAAGATGGGGGCCTGCCAATAGCCCTGCCAGCCCTGGAACAGGCGGTCGGCGTTCCATCCCAGTGTCCATAGATTGAGAAGGGGGACGGTGAATGCGTTCTCGCTGCCGAGCGGGAGGTGCGTGGTGAGATGCGCGGCCAGCGGCCAGGTCAGGGCGAGCGGGAATGAGATCAGGACAAGGGGCGCGAGCTTGCGCATGGGCTGATGGTAGGGGTGGGTTTGGCGCCTGTCAAGGCGCATTGTCGCCCATGATCCACATTGCAGGCCGGTGGTCGCCAGGCGCCCGCGGATGGGCAGGACAGGCTGCCGCATCGGGCTGCGGTCGCGCGACGCAGAGCGGGATGCCCTCGGGCGCGTTGCCGCGCAAGCCGACGCGCACCTTCACGCTTGCCGAAGGAAGAAAAAGCCGCCGGGGATTGACCCCGGCGGCTTGCCCTGCGGGCTGAACAGGACCTGCGTGCTTCACGCGATCCTCACTCCACCATATCCAGCAAGGTGCCGTGCCAGGTGTGCACCCAGACCTGGCCGGTGAAGGCGTTGACGCTCAACATGCCGACCACCTGATCATCCTTCAGGGTGTGCAGTGTGTAGTAGCCGGGGAAGGCGTCGGCGTGGTCATCGGCCTGCAGCCCGGGGAGGAAGCGGTCCAGATAATCCTGGGCCAGCTCCACCGCCCGGTCCGGAGACACGTTCAGATCCTCGGCCTCTGGGTTGCGGGGGGCGAAGCCCAGCCCGCCCATCATGCCGCCGTAGCCGCCGCCCATCATGCCAAAGCCGGCGCCGTCCATCATCCCGTAGGCCGTGTTCCACATCATGGCCGGCCCGTGCTCCAGGTAGACGGCCTGAGTGTAGGGGTCGATGAGCACCTCGAAGGCGCCTTCACCGGTATCCTTGCGGACCACTTGAGCGTAGCCGCCGTTGTCGAAGATCATCACCTCGCCGACCGCCAGATCCGCATATCCCTGGCTTTCCAAATAGCGCTCCACGGCCTGGCCGGCTTCCTGCGGGCTGAGCGCCGGAGGCGTTTCTCCGTCGGTGATGGCATAGGGTGCCATCATGGCGGCGGGGCCTCCCATCATGCCGGGGCCCGCCATGGGGCCGTATGCGCCTGTGCCCCACATGGCGCGCAGGCTCGACTGGCCGATCCAGATGCCGGCGCCCAGGAGCAGACCACCCAGGAGAAATGCTGCGATCAGGAGTACGAGCAGTGTGCTGTTTTTCATCGGTAGAACCTCCGTATGCATCCGCCCGGTGAGGGGCGGAAAGTCTCTGTCGGGCCTGGTCATCCGGTGGGATGGACCCGCCACGCACAAGGATAGGGAAAAGATGTGAAGAGGGCGTGAAGGTGGAGGGCAGAGGTATTCACGGGATCCGGTGCAAGCGCGCCGTTTGGCCTATCGCCGGGCGACAGATGCAAAAGGTGGAGCTGTCCCGGGTTGTGGCTGCGGAAGCCGGCCGCCGGGGGCCTGGGCGCTGCCTCTGCCGAGGCGCGGCGGCGGATCTTGCAGTTGTCGGGGGGTCAGGCTGGGGGAGTGTCGAGAAGCGTCACGTCTGGGTTAGCGGCTCTCTGAGGCCCACCATTGGAAGGCCCGTTCTTCCGGCCCCCAGCGGCTCTTGATGAAGGCGAGCACGGCCTCCATCTCCTCCCGGCTGAGCGCCTCTGCGAATCCAGGCATGGTGCCCCCGATAGTGGGGTCGCCGCCTCCGGCAATGATCTCCAGCAGCAGGTCGTCAGGGTGATGCCAGCTATGGCCGCTGCTGTCCTGGGGAGGGGGCGGATAGCTGCCGTCGGGGTATGGCTGCCTCCAATTGGGGCTGCCTTCCAGGTCCGCCCCATGGCAGGTGGCGCAATACTGCGCGTACACCTGCTCGCCGAGCGCCACCCGCGCGGGATCCAGAGTGGGCACGGGTGCGACGACAGTGCCGTTGATAATGATGGGCTCCTGGTCCGGGGTGGTGCTGCAGCCGGCCGCGATCAGCAACAGCAGGACGGCCAGCCCCGCGAACAGGACGAAGGTGCCTCGGCTCTGATGACCGTCGGTCTGCTTCGGGCGCAGGTCTCGCGGCATGAGCCGTCGGAACGGAACATCGCGCGGAAAGAGTCTCATCCGCCAGGCGAAAGAGCACGCGCCCATGCGTTGGGCGTTCCGCATGGCGGGCGCAGCTCGATGGGGAAGGGAGGTTGATGGCAGGATGGGGGGAGGGGAGCGACCATGGCTTGCTGGCCTCTCACGGCGATGTGAAGTTGTAGGGGTTGACGCGGCCGAAGGTGTCGTGCTGCATTTCGAAGTGCAGGTGGGGGCCTGAGGAGTTGCCTGTCGAGCCCACGCCGCCGATGACGTTCCCCTGGAAGACCGCCTGCCCGCAGACCACGTTCACCTGGCTCATGTGTGCGTAGAGCGTTTGCCAGCCGTCTCCGTGGTCGATGACCACCATCAGGCCATAGCCGTAGTTGTTCCAGCCGGCGTATACCACCACGCCGCTGGCCGAGGCATAGATGGCGTTGCCCATGCTCCCGGCGATGTCGATGCCTGGATGATAGTCGCTGAAGTTGAAGCCTGAGAGGAAGCTGGCGGTGGTGGGCCAGATGAAGAACCCCTCTCCTACTGGTCCGCTGTAGATGGAACCGCAGGCTCCCGGGCCGGAGACCTTGGCCACAGCGGGGTTGCTGCGCGTGATGCGCGGCGCCCGCCACGTGACGAACTCGCGGCGGCCGCCCGGGATGACCAGCCACGTGCCGGGCTCGATGGGGGGATCGTCCAGGTCCATGTCTTGCGGCAGGTCGTTCCCGAGCCAATCGATGATCGCCTGAGGCTCGACGTCGAAGAACTCGGCCACGCGCGTCAGGCTGTCACCCTCGTTCCACTGATAGTAGGTCCCGTCCACGGGGAGGATGTTGAGCTCCTGCCCCGGGCGCAGGCTGTGGGGGTTGTCCTGCAGCGTCTCGAAGTTGCCCCAGAGCAGAGTCTGGGGCTTCACGCCGAAGCGCTCTGAGATGCCGAAGAGCGTATCGCCCTCCTTGACAGCGTATTTGGCGACCTCGATGCGCGGCCGGTCGGGGATGACGGTGTGCAGGTCGGCACGTCGCGGCACCGATCCATCCGGCGGTGAGCTGCTGCGGAAGGGAGGCAGGGAGACCTGCTGGGAAGCGGGTCCGGCTGAGGGGGGTGAGCCGGGTGTCTCCGTGGCCACCAGCGCGCCACCCCTGCCGCGGCCCAGGCCCCACGGGGCGGCGAAGACCACGGCTGCCAGCAGGGCGCCGGCGGCCAGCAGATACGCCCATGGCGGCACGCGCGCCAGGCTGAAAGGGCGGCGCGGCGCAGGCGCCGCGTCGCTCTGCTTTTCGGCCGGCTGCTGGTTCTCCTTGGGGGTTTCCCCCCCGTCGGTACGCGTTTCCATCTCTTGGGATGTTTCTCTTCGCATGGGCGGGAGGCTAAGCGGCCGGCGGAAAGCTGTCAACGCGCCGAATGGCCCGTAAGAATGTCCTCAGCGAACGGTGCCGGGCGCCCCCAGAGCGAGCCATCCCCCCGCCGCAGCTGGGAGATGGCTCCCATCGGGGATGCCGACTACGGCGCGTTCGGCTCGGGCGCCCGGTTGCGGTTGCGCTCCACGAAGCGCACGGCGGCGCGCTGGTCGAATTCGGCAAAGCGCTGGATGCGGCCCCAGGAGGTGAGGACGACGGGCCCCTCTATGCTCGACCATGGGAAGCCGATCACCTTGAAGTTGTCGACCTGTTTCATGGCCTGTTGGATGTCGCCTTTCAACTCGTCGCAGGACGCTCCGTCGAGCACGTCACAGTTGTACCAGAAAATGACGTAGCCGTGCTCGGCGGCGTGCATCAGATACCCCTCGGGGTTCGGGGGCAGGGTGGCGAGGTCAGCCTGCTCGTAGAATCCGGCCGGGAGGCTGCTTGGATAATGAGGGCCCGAGGAGGGTGGATCTGTGTTATAGGGGCCGGGCGGCGAGCCTTCGGGGACGTGGGAAGCGAGCAGTTCGGGGACGGCCTCGCCAGCCGCGGGTTTGACCACGTTCCAGATCATGAATGCAAAGATGGCGAGCACGCCCACGCCCAGGGTTCCCCAGATCAGGTTGGAGCGCAGCCGGGCCCGGCGCCTGCGGGCTCGAATCGCCTGGCGTTTGGTTTTCTTGCTCATTGCTCCTCCTTGGCAAATCGGAAAATGGGCACGCAGACAGCGTGAAGCTGGCTGCCGCGATTGTCTGTAATCTGGCTACATATGGGGGGGGGACGCAACGGAGCGAGGGCGACGGAGGGATGGCGAAACGCTTGCCTGCTAGCCCTGGTCTACCGCGGCTTCCACCAGTCGGGAGAACGCGTTTTCGACGGCCTCAACGATGGCAGGCGTCGCGTTGGGCTCGAGGCTGAGGGTCGTATGATCATCATGACCGTGGGCCACCAGGGTCACCGGCGGCGCACCCGGCTGGTTGACCAGCAACACAAGGTACTGGCAGGTGCAGGACTCCGTGCCGTGGTAAGGGCAAGGGCATTCGTGGGGGGTGCCGAGCATCTTGCGTGCCGATTGCAGGTCGAACGAACGGGCCACCTCGAGCCCGGCGGCGGATAGCTCTTCCGTAAGGCGCAGGACGACCTGGTCAACGGCGATGGGAATGGTTAGCTTACGCATATGATTATCCTCAGGCACCAGTTTACCGCGCGAGCGGGTCCGGATTGAGCGTCGTCTGGCCCGACTATCGCTAGGCCGTTTGGCGCGCCGCCTCCCCCGTGCCGTCGCCCACGCGCTGGATGGGAACGCTCACCGTGACGGTGGTCCCTTCGCCCGGGACGCTGTTGATCTCGAGTCGCCCCCCCACCAGATCGGCGCGCTCCTGCATTCCGATCATGCCGTAGTGTCCCAGCGTGGCCAGGCTGGTGGAGCCGCGCGGCAATTCGAAACCGACGCCGTCGTCCTGGATTGTGGCGATCACCCGGCTTGCTTCGAAATCCAGGCGCACCTCGACCTGGGTGGCGCGGGCGTGCCGTGCGATGTTGTTCAGCGCTTCTTGAACGATGCGATAGAGCGCCAGCTCCACCTCGGGGTCCAATCGCCTGGGTGTCCCTTCCAGGCTGAAGCGCACCGGGATGCCCACCTCGGCTTCGATGTCTTTGGTGAGCATTTCGACAGCAGGGGCCAGACCCAGGTCTTCCAGGTAGATGGGGCGCAGGGCGCGCGTGGTGCGCCGCACTCCCTGGATGGCGTGTTGGATCGCGTGGTGCAGTGCCTGCAGCTCGCGAGCGTAGTCACCGCCCTGGTCGTTGTCGGATTCCATGGAAAGAAACTGGACCCGATGGTCGAGCGCGATCAGCTCCTGGATGGTCTCGTCGTGCAGTTCGCGCGCCAGACGACGTCGTTCGTCTTCCTGGGCGCGCGTGATGGCGCCGATGTAGCCTTGCAGGGCCTGCTGTGCGGCCTGCAGGCGGCGTGTCATCCAGGCCAGAGTCTGCTGCAGTTGCCGGATCTCGGCGATGCCCTCCAGCGGTTCTGCAACGGCATCGAAGTCTCCCGCCGCGACGCGACGGGCGCGCTGCTCCAATTGCCGCAGCGGTTCGATGACCTGACGTGCGCCGAACCACAGGGCCACCAGGGTGACGATGAGGGCCGGGATCAGCGCCAGCGGGGCCGCCAGGGAGAGGTCCAGCAGCGGGCTGGCGACGCTTTCCCAGGGCTCTTCGAGCACCAGCGCCCAGCCCAGGTGTTCGATGGGGCTGTAGGCAACGACGTGTTCTCCATCGCTGCCCGGGCGGTAGACGAAGCCCTCACGTCCCTCCAACGCCCCCTGCACTCCCAGATGTTCTTCCAACGGGTGCGGCACGGGGGAGCCACCGATGGAGGCGATCAAGTTGTCTTCCCGATCGGTGAGGAAGGCGACGGACCCGCTGTCGTAGGAGGTGGGCGGAAGGGCACGGCGCAGCATGGCCTCGATGCTGAAAGCCCCGACGACGATGTGCTCGCCGGCGCTGGCCGCCACCATGACCATTTTCTTCTGGCCTTCGTCGAAGGGGGATGAAAAGAAGATGCTTCTTCCGGAAGAGGCTTCCAGAATCTGGGCCAGGGGTCTTTCTTGCCAGTCTTGTGTTGCCGGTGCAGAGACCAGCGCGCGCCCGCGACTGTCGAGCACGGCCATCCCGCCGTCGAAATCCTGCAGCAGGCCCTGGGCCTGATCGAACAGCCTCTCGGGCGGAGCGCCGTCGGCCAGGCGCAGCACGAGCCCCTGAATGGCCGTCTCGCGCAGGTGGATCTGTTCAGAGATTGCCACGGCCGTGACGTGCACCGTGCGCAGGTCTCTTTCCGCCACCAGGCGCCGCATCGCCCCTTTGTGAACCTGTACGCCCAGCACGGCGATGCCGAGCAGCAGCAGGGCGAAGGGCAGGATGACCAGCCCCAGCAGTTGCAGGCGCAGGCCGTCGAGACGAATTCTCATCCTTCTTCCGTGAGCTGGCCCAGATCGGGGGCCAGCCAGCCCAACGACACGGCGCGCATCACCGCCTCCGTACGGCTGGCGGCCTGCAGCTTGTTGAAGATCTTGGCCAGGTGTCCCTGGACCGTGCGGTCGCTGATCCCCAACTGTACACCGATGGCCTTGTTCGTGTAGCCCTTGGCCACCAGCGTCAGCACCTCCAATTCGCGGTCGGTGAGGCGCTCGACGGGCGATCCCAGACGGGTGCCGGAGACGTGGGCCATCACCTTGCGCGCCACGGCGGGATCCAGCGCCGATTTGCCTTCGTAGACGGCCCGCACGGCGCGGACGATGTCGGCCGCGTCGGCGGTCTTGAGGACGTAGCCGTTGGCCCCGGCCTGCAACACAGCCAGGATGTAGGGGTCATCGTCGTAGGCAGTGAGAATCAGCACACCCGTCTGGCGCGTGTGGGTGCGCACCCAGCGTGTGACCTCGATGCCGCTCATCTCCGGCATCTGGATGTCCAGCACGGCCACGTCCGGCTTGTGCTCCTGTATCGCCAGGATGGCCTGGGCACCGTCGTCGGCTTCGGCGACGACCTGGATGTCCCCCGCCGTTTCCAGGAAGCGGCGGATGCCGGCCCGTACCACGGCGTGGTCGTCGGCCAGGATGACGCGGATGGTATTCTCCATAGTCATAGCTCCACTTTGGCGCGATCGAACTTGGTCTCGATCTGCTGTGCGGCGTCGTCAAATCCGGCGGCCAGGTGCGGGAAGGTGGCCCAGACGACTCCCACGCCGAACAGGCCGCCCGTGATCAAGCGCATCAATGAATTGAAAGAGCCCAGGGCATCACCGTGATAGAAGGTTGCCGGCAGCACGCCCCCGGTGAGGTTCACCAGCCACAGGTTGGCGTCGCGGAAGCCCTGGCCGATGCCGGCCAGGTCGCTGATGAAATGGCTCGTTCCGTCGACGGCCATAGGCAGGGCGAGCAGGGCGAAAGCCCAGAGCGGCAGGGGCCGAACGCGCTTGCGGAAGGGCCACCAGAGCAGCCCTGCCAGGGGGATGCTGCTGTAGAGCGACACCATGCGATCGGACCAGGCCACCTTGTAGCCCATCTGTGCGTTCCCGATGAACTGGCGCAGGACCCAGGGGTCGGAGGAGTTCTGCCACACAGCCTGGATCTCCTCCAGTGGGTAGGTGGCCTTGGGGCCGAAGAGGAAGAAGGACCGTTGTGGAAGCTGATGGCAGAGGAAGGAGTACACGAAGTAAATGGCTCTGGCCGGTCCTTCCCAACCGATCTTCATCAGGATCGGGGCGAGCCAGGGGAGCCCCACATAAGTGCCGCTGATGAGCGTGAACCAGAAGAACCAGCTGCGGCTGACGCGGTACGCGGTGCGGTTGAGCGCGATCGCCCACGAGCGGCCCTTCTTCGTGCGTGGGGAAACGGTGGCCATCGGTCCTACCTCCTCCATATACTGATAAGACTCGCTGCCAATAGGATAACACCGCCAACCTCGGGCGCCTGTCCTCCATTCTACTTCACCCGGAGAAGGGGGACGAGGCGCGAAACGGCCCGGCCGGCTGCGGGCCAGATGGCCCGCTTGTGCGCTCTTCCACCTGGGCGGCCAGGAACTGCAGGCGCACGGGGAGCGAACGTCGCAGCTGTGCCGCTGGTGTTTTGTGCGCGTCGGCTTTCCTTGATCGCCGTGAAAGGTCACCATGGCGGGTGACATCCGTCATGTGACGGGCCATTTGGCGCTCGTCAGTGCTGAGGAAGGATGTTACCTTGAGTGCGTGGCAGAGGCATGCTTGCCTCTAAGCTGTCGCTGCTCCGTGGACGACGAGAACGATACCAGGAGGCACAAGGATGACCCCACGGCAACTCTCGCGCCGCGAGAGGCAGGCTCTGCGCAGGCGGAAGGCCCGTCAACGGCGCATTGCAGCGGGCGCGGTCGTGCTGGGCGGATTGCTGCTGATCGGGGCTGCTGCATGGTCCTGGTGGAGCGGCCAGCGAACCGTCGAGGCGGCATTGGATTACAGCCCGGAAGACGTGGCTTACGACGAGCCACTGCACGCGGTACACGAAATGGGCGTGGAAAGCCCGCCCATCCCCTTCCTGCCGAAGGACGGACCGCAGCCCAACATCGTCATCAGTGAGGCCTTCTACAACTTCGGCAGCATTGGCCCCAACGACGTGGTCACCCACGACTTCGTCATCGCCAACACTGGCGACGCTCCGCTCACCATCAGCCGGGCCTATACAACCTGCGGCTGCACGACAGCCGACTTCACTTCGGCGGTGATCCCGCCTGGAAAGGTCTCCATCGTGACCCTGCGTCTGGACGCCGGTTTCCACGACGTGCGGGGCGAGACGGTACGGCGCGGGGTGATCATCGAAAACAACGATCCGGACGAATCCAACGTGGAGATCTGGGTGCAGGCCAGCGTTCGCGCCACTCCCTGATTGGGAGGCAAGCAGGGCGATGGGCGTCCCGTAGCACCGGCGGGAGCAAGCCGCCGAACGCCGCTCGGCACTTCGCCCTTCAATTGATGAGGCGTACGTCGGTGGTCCCCGAGAATTGACCTCGGCCCCACTCCAGGATCTGATGGTGCTTCGGTGGAGTTATGATGATGCGGAACGAAGGAACTGAAATGAAGGCCGGCGATTCAGCGCAGGTCCCTCAGAGCGACGCTGAGGAGCGCAGCAAGCTGCCCTGGGGCAAGGCATTGGCTTACGGCGCGGTTCTGGGATTGCTGGCGTTGTTGGGCTGGGGCCTGGCCAAAGCCCAGGCGGGCCCCCGTTCTGAGGGGCCAGCGCCCGATTTCACGCTCACCACCTTCGACGGGGACACTTACACGCTCAGCGAACTGCGCGGTCAGGTCGTGGTCATCAATTTCTGGGCCTCATGGTGTCCGCCCTGTCGCGATGAGGCCCCTTACCTGGAGGCCACCTGGCGGGCTTACAAAGACCAGGGCGTGGTCTTCATCGGGGTTGACTACGTGGACACAGAGCCTGAGGCGCTGGCCTACATCGCCGAATTCGACATCACCTATCCCAACGGCCCTGATATCGGCACCCGCATCGCCCAGGCGTACCGTATCCAGGGTGTGCCGGAGACTTTCTTCGTCGCCAAGGACGGAACGCTGCGCGGTGTGAAGATCGGCCCCCTGGCCCCGCCAGAGCTCGAGCAGCGCATCGATGCGCTGCTGGCCGAGCCATATCCCGCAGGAACTGGAGAGTAGCAAGAAACATGAAACGAGCCATTGTCGGTTTGCTCCTGTTGGGGGTGCTGCTCACAGCCTGTGCTGGGGGCCAGCCTGATCTCGTGTTGCAGGAAGGGGAGCGCGACATCGGCACGATTCCCAATGGAGAGGTGCGCACTTTCGAGGTGGGGGTAGAAAACCGCGGCTCTGCGGAACTGGTGATCCAGGGGGTGAGCACCTCTTGCGGATGCACCACGGCGATGGTGGAACCGCTGACCCTGGCCCCGGGGGCCAAAGGTCGCCTGGTGGTGACTTACGATTCAGGGGCCCATGGCCCCGAGTTCAGCGGGAAAATCATGCGCCAGGTTTTCATCGCTTCCAACGACCCCGAAGAACCCGAGGTCGAGTTCCGCTTCACGGCCGAGGTCGTGCCGGCCACACCCTGACCCTGACCTTGACCCGCTGGGTCGGATCGGAAGTGCGAGAAACCGGGTTTCTCAATGAAACCCGGTTTCTCCGTTACGCCGTGCATGGCGATCGCAGGTGGTGCCTTCCTTCAGGACGCGGATTGCCCGCAGTATGGGCAGACCTTCCAGCCCTGTTGAAGGGCAGCACCGCAGCTCACGCAGGAGCTGAGGCTTGCGGCTGGAGCCGCCAGGCCGGGCGTGGCGCCTGAGCGGTTGGCCTGGCCCAGGCTGCGCACGGCCCAGACGATGCCTACCACGACCAGCGTCAGCAGAGCGAGCTGGAAGAGCAGGCCGAGTATTCCTCCGACGAGGCCGAAGGTCCCCCACGATCCCAGACCTCCCATTCCCCACGTTCCTCCCATCATAGTACACCTCCATCAGGTTTCGAGTTCAGGATTGGCCGTCTCGTCTCTGGGTCTGTCCTACGACCAGCGCGGCCAGGGCCGCGACGAGCACGATCGGCAGTGCCAGCACAGCGAGCATGATCAACAGGCCGAAGCCCATCAGCAATCCACTTCCGAGCATCATCATTCACCTCCATACTTTCATTGTCACGTGCAGTATCTCACCGGCGCGTGAAGAACCGGTGAAGGGCATATGCAGGCCCGGAGCCCACCCCCGGTACAAACAGGGGTTTCTGCCTATTGCGCAGGCGCCCGATGGCTCTCTGCCCATCGGGCAGGGCGTGTTAGCCTAATCTTGGCTCGTCCCTGGGCCGCAATCGGGGTCCAGGGTCCGGGGCCGCTGGGGGAAGCAGGGTGGCCAAACGAGACTTCTCGGCGAAGCGCGAAGGTTGAAGGCGACGATGAAACCGATCCTCGTTGACGTATCGGGGGGCTCTTCATTGACGCAGGCTGCCTTCTGTGCGCTCCTGCTGAGCCTGCCCGGCATTGATCTGGCCCGGCCGGTGGAGGGGCAACCGCCCGACGTGATCCTGTGGCTTGCCGATTCAGGAGCGCAGGGCCTGGCCGAGCTGCGCCGCTGCCATCCCTCGCTCCCGGTGGTGGTCGTCGCCGAAGGGCTGACGCCCCGCAGGGCCCGTAGCTACCTGGAAATGGGATGCCTGGGATGCCTCTCGCGGGACGATGAGCCGGCGATGCTCAACCAGGCCCTGCGCCACGCGGCGCGGGGCGAAGGGTATCTGCCGCAGGATCTGGCCCTGGCCCTGCTCCAGGAGATGAAGGGCGAGGGGGATGAAACCTCCGCCGTGCAGGCCCGTCTGGGCAGCCTGTCCCCCCGCGAGCTGGAAGTCCTCACGCTATTGGGCCACGGCCTCAGCAACAAGGACATCGCAGCGCGTCTGTATCTGAGCGTGCGTACGGTCGAAGGCCACCTGCTCAGCCTGTACCGCAAACTCGAGGTACACAATCGCGTCGAAGCCGCGGTCGCCGCGCTGCGCCTGTGCCTGGGAAACGAATCAGGTAGTCCTACTTGATGCTTTCCCCGCCGCATGGCGCTAGGCGGAGCCTTCGGCGCCGTGTAGGCTATTGACATGGACAATCCGTCGAAGTCGCGCGTGGGAATCCTCGGAACGCTGTCCGAATTCCACCTGCAGCCCATCGATTATGACCTGGAGTGTCTGCGACGATTGATCGCCGACCTGGCCCCCGATCTGCTTTGCGCGGAGATCACGCGCGAGGCATGGGAGCGGGGAGACCTGAGCAATGCGGCCCTGGAAGTGCGAGAGGCGCTGGCTCCGGTGGTGGCGCTCACGGACACGGTGCTCGTTCCGGTGGCAGCTTCCGTGGAGCGCTTCGAGGATTTGGTGCCACCTGCGGGCTGGCGGCGCAATGCTGTGAGGGTCTTCGATCGTGCCCTGCGTCGGGCACAGCGCGCCGCCAATCGCGCGAGGGCCGTCAACGGCGCGCTTTTCGAGAATATATGCCACACGGTCTGTGCGCTGACGGAGATGGCCTGGACGCCGCGCGAGCGCGCTTTGTGGGAGGCGCAGAATGAGGCCATGGCGGAGAACATCCATCGGGCGCTGCGCAACGATCCTGGTCGACGGGTGCTGGTCGCCGTGCAGTGCCAGCGAGTGCACAAGCTGGAACCGCTGCTGAAGCGCTACAGCGATGTGATGGACCTGGTGAATTACTGGGAGCTCTGATCGAGAGCACCATGCAGGGCCAGTGCTGCACCGAGGTACTGTAACGAGTGGAAGGCGCGAGATGAGAGGTGTCATGATCAAAGCCACGGGATTGGCGAAGACCTACGGCAAAGGGTCCAAGATGGTGGAGGCTGTGCGTGGGGTCGATCTGGAAGTCCAGCGTGGGCAGATCTTCGGTCTGGTTGGCCCCGACGGTGCCGGAAAAACGACCACCATCCAGATGTTATGCGGCATCCTGACGCCCAGCGCAGGCGAAGTGCACGTGGCGGGTGTGGATGTGGTCCGCGATTCGGAGCAGCTTGGCGGCAAAGTCGGGTACATGTCGGAGGGGTTCACGCTCTACGGCTCGCTCTCGGTGGAGGAGAACATCGACTTCTTCGCCGAGCTGTATCGCGTGCCGCCGGAGGTGGCGGCCGAGCGCAAGGAGAAGCTGCTGCGCTTCGCCCGCCTGGTGGAGGCGCGCGGCAGAAGGGCGCAGCACCTCTCGGGCGGCATGAAGAAGAAACTGGCGCTGGCCTGCAACCTGATTCATAGGCCGCAGGTCTTGTTCCTCGACGAACCGACGACCGGCGTCGATCCTGTCTCACGTCAGGAGTTCTGGAAGCTGCTGTACGAGTTCCTGGCGGAGGGCATCACCATCTTCGTGAGCACACCCTATATGGATGAGGCCGAGCGCTGCCATAAGGTGGGACTGCTGCGGCAGGGGAAGCTGATCGCCTATGACACGCCGGGTGCGCTCAAGCGCTCGCTGAAGGGCGTGGCCGTGGAATTGATCGCCAAGCCGCAGATGCAGGCCGTGGCGCGGCTGCGCGAGATGCCCGGAGTGACCCAGGTTCAGATCTTCGGTGAACGCCTGCACCTGCTGCTGCGCGATGGGTCGTCCATGATCGGTGGGCTGACGGAGAAGCTCGCCGCGGCGGGAGTGGAGGTGCTGGGGATGAAGACCACCTCACCCAGCCTGGAGGACGTGTTCATCGCCGCCATCGAGGCGCAGCGCGAGGGCCCGGCCTCGGCGCGCGTTCCGCTCCCCGCCTTCGAAAGACCCACGCCGGGGGAAATGAAAGGCGCACCTGCGAAGTCCGAGGGGGTCTCGGAAGTTGCGGGTGATGGCATCGCGGTGCGCGCCGAAGGGCTCACCCGGCGCTTCGGCTCGTTTACGGCGGTGGACAACCTGAGCTTCGAGGTGCGACGCGGCGAAATCTTCGGCTTTCTGGGGCCGAACGGCTCAGGCAAGACCACCACTATCCGCATGCTGTGCGGCCTGTTGGAGCCCACAGAGGGCCGGGCCACGGTGGCCGGCTTCGATGTCAGGCGCCAGCGATCGGCCATGAAGCCCCGCATCGGCTACATGTCGCAGAGATTCTCGCTCTACGACGACCTCACCGTCGAGGAGAACATCCGCTTCTACGGCGACGTGTACGAGCTGTCTCCCTCTCGTCTGGACGAACGCAAGCGCTGGGTGCTGGATATGGCCGGTCTGGCGGGAAAAGAACATCTGCTGGCGCGCGATCTCTCCGGCGGTTGGAAGCAGCGCCTGGCGCTTGGATGCGCCGTGCTGCATGAGCCGGAGATCCTCTTCCTGGACGAGCCCACCAGCGGCGTTGACCCCGTCTCGCGCCGGGAATTCTGGGACCTGATTTTCACCCTCTCGCTCCAGGGCGTGACGGTCTTCGTCACGACCCACTATATGGACGAAGCCGAGCACTGCCACAGCCTGGGCCTGCTCCATCAGGGGCGGCTGATCGCGCGCGGTGGGCCGGCGAAGCTGCGCAGCGACATGAAGTTGGGCTCGCTGCTGGAGGTGCCGGTGCGCGATCCGCTGGCGGCGCTGGTACCTCTGGAGGGGCTTTCCGGGATCATCCAGACCAGCATCTTCGGCGACAAACTGCACGTCCTGGTGTGGGAAGCAGAGCCCGGGCAGCACGCCATTGAAGAGGCGCTGGGCCCCCATGATCTGATGAGCGGTCCGATCCATACCGTTCCTATTTCCCTGGAGGACCTGTTCATGCTCTTCATAGAAATGGAAGCAGAAGGCCGGAAAGCGAGGCAGGCGGCATGAGCGGCGTGACACCCATTCTGAAGAAGGAATTCCGCGAGATCATGCGCGATCCCTATACGTTGGGTATCGCCATCTTCCTGCCGCTGGTGCTCCTGTTCCTCTTCGCCTACTCTCTCGACCTGGATGTGAAGAACATCCCGCTGGCCGTGGTGGACCTGGACAACAGCGCCGAAAGCCGCTCCTACGCCGCGATGTACGTCAACACCGGCAGTTTCGAGCTGAAGTATCGGCCCGCGACGCCGGAGGAGGCGGGGCGCCTGCTCGATCAGGGCAAAGCCCAGGTGGCCTTGCTGATCCCTTCCGGATTCTCGAAGGCCCTGTTGGGCGGCAGGACGGCTGAGGTGCAGACGCTGGTGGACGGCACCTTCCCCACCTCGGCGCGGGTCGTCCAGGGCTACGTGGATGCCATCAACCAGGTCTTCTCGGGCCGGTTGCTGGCCGAGCATTTCACCGCGCTGGGAGCGCCCGGCGGTGCCAGCATGGCTCCGGCCATCCAGGCCGTGCCGCGCGTGCGCTACAACCCCGCCCTGAAGAGCGCCAATTTCATCGTGCCCGGCCTGATCGGCACCATATTGATGGCCTTCGCGCCGCTGCTGACGGCGCTGTCCATCGTGCGCGAGAAGGAGCGCGGCTCCATCCAGCAGATCTTCGTCTCGCCGGTGAGCCCGGCGGCATTCATCCTGGGCAAGCTTATCCCCTATGTGGTCATCGCCTTTGGCGAGCTCGCATTGCTGTTGCTGGCGGCCAGATACTGGTTCGACGTGCCCATCGCCGGGAGCGTGTGGCTCTTCGTCCTGGCCTCTATCCCCTACGTGATCGGCACCGTGGCCATCGGCCTGCTGGTCAGCACGCTCACCAGCAGCCAGCTGGCCGCCATGCTCCTGGCCCTGGTGCTCACCTTCATGCCATCGTTCCTCTTCTCCGGCTTCATGTTCCCCATTTTCACCATGCCCTGGTTGCTGCAGTTCTACTCCTACCTCTTCCCGGCGCGCTATTTCACCGAGATCACCTATGGCGTGTTCCTCAAGGGCGTTGGGCTGGAGGTCTGGCTGGGGCAACTCGTCATCCTGATCGTATACACGTCGGCGCTTGTGGCTCTGGCCGCCGTGCGCTTCAAGAAGAAGGTGGGTTGAGATGAGCAATCGTCGCTTGGCGGGCCTGATGCGCAAGGAGTTCATCCAATTCTTCCGCGACAAGGCGCTCGTGATCCTGATCCTGTACACCTTCATCGAAATCGCCATCTGCGGCTGGGCGTTGACCCTGGAGGTCAAGAACATGCCCACCGCGGTGTATGACGGCGATCGCTCGGCAGAGAGCCGGGCGCTGATCAACGCTTTCATGCGATTGGACAGCTTCACGCTGGTAGAGCAGGTGGACAATCCGGCGCAGATCGATGATCTGATGGACGAGGGACGAGTGCAATTCGCCCTGGTCATCCCGGCCGATTTCGGTCGCGATCTGCAGCGCGGCGATCCGGCCGAGGTGCAACTGCTGCTGGATGGTTCCAACAGCAGTATCGCTGGCCAGGCCCTGGCCGACGCCAGCGGTCTGCTGCAAGACTACAGCGAACAGGTGACGCTGGTGCGGGTCGAGCGCAGCGGCCAGGCTGGCCACACCTTTCTCCCCCGGGTGAAGAACCTGGTGCGCATCTGGTATATGCCGGAGTTGAAGTACGTCCACTTCATCATGCTCACCATGCTGGCCATCTCCGTGCTGCTGCTGGGGGTGTTGGTGCCGGCGGCTGGCATCGTGCGCGAGAAGGAAGCCGGCACTTTCGAGCAATTGATGATCACGCCCGTTTCAGGGGCCGAGCTGATCACGGCCAAGATTCTGCCGATGATCCTGGTCAAAATGGTGGGCCTGACCATCGGAGTGGTCATGTCGATGTGGCTCTTCGGGGTCCCCTTGCGCGGCAGCCTGCTGCTCTTCTATGCCATCTCGCTGCTCATGTTCCTGAGCAGCAGCGGCATCGGGGTGCTCATGGGAACCATCGCCCAGAACATGCAGCAGACGTTGTTGCTGGCCTTCTTCGTCCTGTTTCCGCTGGCTTTTCTTTCCGGGACCATGGTGCCCATCAGCAACATGCCGCCTTTTTTGCAATGGCTGACGTACCTCAGCCCGTTGCGCTATTACGTGGAAGCCGCGCTGGGGATCTTCCTCAAAGGCGTCGGCCTGGAGATCCTGTGGCCCCAGACTCTGGCACTGGCAATCTACGGCATGGTGCTGCTGGGGATAAGCGCGCTGCGTTTTCGCAAGAATCTGGCTTGAACGATCAATTAGCCGGGCGCTGCAGTCCGGCAGGGAGGTATCTCTCATGAACTACAAGAAGATCATCGTCTGGGTGGTGGTAATACTGGCGGCCGGTGCGGGAGGCTTTTGGCTCTGGCAGTCGCAAACGGCGAGCGCTGCCGGCGAAGCCGGGCTCAAAGCGACGGGAGTGGTCGAGGCTCGCACCGCGAACCTGGCCCCCGAAATCGGTGGACGGGTGGTCGAGGTCCTGGTCGAGGAGGGCGAAAGAGTGACTGCCGGTCAGCTGCTGGTGCGTGTGGATGACGAGTTGCTGGCCGCCCAACGGGATCAGGCGCTGGCGGGGCTGCGCGCGGCCCAGGCCAACCTCGAACTGCTCGAAGCCGGGGCCCCTGAGGAACTCATCAAGGCTGCGGAAGCACAACTGGCGGCCGCCGAGGCCGGTCTGCGGGCGGCGCGCGCCAACCTGTACGCCCTGACGCAAAACGCCAGACCGGAGGAAGTGTCTGCGCTCTACAACAGCCTGGACGGCGCCCGCATCAGATACTACGACGCGAAGGTCGTGTTCACCGCGGATCAGCTCGAGCAGGTGCGGGACGCGCTGGTGACTGCGGAGGGCAATCTATCGGCGCTGCAGGACCGGCGCGACGACCTGGCCAATGACAATCGCAATCCGGCTTATGTCATCGCCGCCACTGACGCCACCCTGGCCGGCGCGCAAGCCGCCGTCGATGTAGCACGGCAGGTCTACGATCTGGCCAGAGACGATGCACGGCCCTATTATCTGCAAGTCGAGATGGCGCGCCAGAGTTGGGAGACGGCCCAATTCAACCTGGCGCAGGTCCAGGCCATCTACGACGGCCTGGCCGATGACGAGAACACCACACCGGATGCACTGGCGACGCTGCGGGCCACGTTGCAGGACGCCCGCAAGCTGGAAGCGGCCACCCAGGATGCCTACGAAGCTCTGACTTCCGGTATCTCGGGGCTGCAGTTGACGGCGGGATGGGATCAGGTGCAGCGTCTGCAGGCACAACTGCAGTCGACAACCCTCGCCGGCCGGCGAGCGGCTCCGGGTGGGGGCAGCGGCCTGGTCGCGGTTGAGGCCGTCCTGGCACAGATCGACATCGCCATCGCCCAGCGGGATGCGGCGGCCGCCAACCTGGCCTCCCTGAGGCAAGGCGCCCGCGCTGAGGAAATCGAGGCCGCCCGCGCGCAGGTGGAGGCGGCCCAGGCGCAGGTGGCGGCGCTGGAAGTGCAGCTTGGCAAGTTCACCATCGCCGCGCCCTGGGATGGCATGGTGTTGACCCGGAGCGTTGAACCCGGCGAGACAGTCTTGCCCGGCACGACGCTGCTCGAGATCGGCCGGCTGGATGTACTCGAGCTGACGGTCTACCTGCCTGAGGATCGCTTCGGTCGCGTCAGCCTCGGCCAGAGGGCGGAAGTGCGCGTGGACGCCTATCCCGATCGCGTCTTCAGCGGGACGGTTCTGCGCATAGCCAACGAGGCCGAGTTCACCCCCACCAATATCCAGACCGAGGACAACCGGGTGCGCCTGGTGTACGCGGTGGTGATCGCGCTGGAGAATGACGACCTGGCGCTGAAGCCGGGGATGATCGCCGATGTGGTGTTCGAGCAATGATGTGGCCTCCCGCAGGTCCTGGAACCTGCACAGGCTCCAGGACCTTGCGGGCGGGCCTTTCAGGGAATCGCGAGATCGACGGAAGGTAAGGGAGGCAGGGTGGCGATCCGGGCTGCGGGCGCTCCGAAATATGGACCCGCCCTGGAAGGCGGGGGGGAGAATGCCTATACCGGGATAGGCCAATGACCTGTTTCCCTGGCCTCGATGGAGGGATACGATGAGTGGGGAAAGCCCCCCGCCGGGGCTGGGTGCCGGTGGCACAGGGACATGGAGGGAGTGCCGGATGCGAACCGAACAACAAGTCGACATCTTGCGCCGCCTGCGCAGCATCGAGGGTCACACCCGTGGTGTGGCGCGCATGGTCGAAGGAGACCATCCCTGCCTGGAGGTCCTGCGACAGGTTCGCGCGTTGCAGGGAGCGCTGGACAGGGTGGTTGCCCTGATCGTGAAAGAGCATCTGTTGGGCTGCATGCCTGCGGCGCTTGAGCGAGCGGACGTCCCTGAGCGGCAGCGGTTGGTTTTAGAATTAGGTGAGGTCCTGGCGGCGACGCGCGCCGGAATGATCGAGTCGTAGTCGCGGCGCAGCGCGCACCTGTCAAGATCGACTATCAAATCATACGAGGAGTCCTCTCATGGCAAGTAGGCAAATCATCCTTCCTGTGCAAGGAATGACCTGTGCATCATGTGCCGGCCATATAGAGAAGGCACTGAGCAAGGTCGAGGGGGTGGCGAAGGTCAACGTCAACCTGGCCACGGAACGGGCCACGGTGGAGTTCGCCAACGGCGACGTGGAGATCGGGGATCTGGTGAAGGCCGTGCGTGAAGCAGGCTACGACGTGTCCGTGGAGAAAGTCGTGCTTCCCATCGGCGGCATGACCTGCGCTTCCTGCACGGCGCACGTCGAGAGCGCGCTGAGCGATGTGCCTGGTGTGATCGATGTGAACGTCAATCTCGCCACCGAAAAGGCCAGCGTGACCTTCGTGCCCGGGGTGGCCTCGCTGGCCGACTTCAAGCGGGCCGTTGCCAAGACAGGCTATGAGGTCCTGGACACGGCCGCGGCGGCAGAACAGCAAGAGGAAGAAGAGACGGAGCGCAAGATGCGCGATGCTCGCTTCCGCATGTGGATGGCCTGGGCGTTCACCGCCCCCATCATCCTGTGGATGTTCGCCGAGATGTTCTTCGGCATCGTGTGGCCCAATGCCACCATCTACAACCTGGGTCTGATCCTCTTCACGCTGCCTGTGCTCTTCTGGCTGGGAAGGCGGACCTATAGAAGCGGGTTAGCCGCCGTGCGCCATGGTTACGCCAACATGGACACGCTCATTGCGCTCGGCACGGGCGTTTCGCTGCTCACCGGGCCGGCCTATTTCTTCTACCCGGTGGCCAACTACGCCGGGGTAGGGGCCATGATCATGGCCTTCCACCTGACAGGGCGGTTCGTGGAAGAGACCGCCAAGGGCCGGGCCTCACAGGCCATCCGCAAGCTGCTCGAATTGGGCGCCAAGACGGCGCGCGTGCTGCGCGATGGCCAGGAAATCGAGGTGCCGATCGAAGAGGTGGTGGTAGGCGATCTGATGATCGTTCGTCCGGGCGAGAAGATCCCCACCGATGGCATCGTTCGCGAAGGTGAGAGCGCCGTGGACGAGTCGATGGCCACGGGCGAATCGATGCCGGTGAACAAGCGCCCCGGAGATGAAGCCATCGGGGCCACCGTCAATCAGGAAGGCCTGCTGAAGATCGAGGCCACCCGGGTGGGGAAGGACACCTTCCTTTCCCAGGTGATCAAAATGGTGGAGGAATGCCAGGGATCGAAGGTTCCCATCCAGGAGTTCGCCGACAAGGTGACGAGTTTCTTCGTGCCGGTGGTGATCGGCATCGCTTTGGTGACCTTCCTGGCGTGGATTCTGCTGCCGGGGCCAATGTCCTCCCTGGTAGAAGCAGGATCCTTCCTTCCCTGGGTGGATCCGAACCTGGGCGTCATCACACTGGCGATCGTCTCGATGGTAGCTGTGTTGGTGATCGCCTGCCCATGTGCCCTCGGGCTGGCGACGCCGACCGCGTTGATGGTCGGCAGCGGGATGGGTGCCGAGCACGGCATCCTGATCCGCACCGGCGAGGCCATCCAGACCCTGAAAGATGTCAAGGTCGTGGTTTTCGACAAGACGGGGACCATCACCAAAGGTCGACCTGATGTCACCGACGTGGTGGCCGCCGACGGGTATGACGAGCAGACGGTGCTGCGTCTGGCGGCTTCGGCTGAGATGGGCAGCGAGCACCCGCTGGGGCGCTCCATCGTCAAGCGCGCTGAGGCCGAAGGGCTGCCGCTGGTCGAGCCTAGCGAGTTCCAGGCGGTCCGTGGCAAGGGCGTCACGGCCCAGGTGGACGGTCAGCGAGTGCTGGTCGGCACGCGGCGCTTGATGCGAGAGAACGGGCTTGACCCTGAGCCGTTCGAGGAAACCCTGCGCGGGCTGGAAGAGGACGCCAAGACCGCCATGCTCGTGGCGACCGATGGGGCCCTGGTTGGGCTGATCGCCGTGGCCGACACGTTGAAGGAAGACTCCGTGGCTGCCATCAACGAGCTCCACCGCATGGGGATCGAGACGGCCATGATCACCGGCGACAACCAACGGACGGCCAACGCGATCGCCCGCATCGTAGGGATGGATCACGTGCTGGCTGAGGTCCTTCCCGATGGCAAGGTGGAAGAAGTGCAGAAGCTGCAGGAGCGCTTCGGCCTAATCGCCTTCGTCGGCGACGGCATCAACGACGCGCCGGCGCTGAAACAGGCCAATGTGGGCATCGCCATCGGGACCGGCACCGACATCGCCATCGAGGCCAGCGACGTCACGCTGGTGCGCGGCGAGCTGACGGGCCTGGTGGAGGCCATCAACCTGAGCCATGCCACCTTCCGCAAGATCAAGCAGAACCTGTTCTGGGCTTTCTTCTACAACGTGGCCATGATCCCGCTGGCAGTCATCGGGTGGATGCACCCGGTGCTGGCCGAGATCGCCATGGCGACCAGCTCGGTGACGGTGGTTACCAACGCCAACCGACTGCGCAAGGTCGATATCGCGCCTTCGTACAAGCGGCCCTCCGGGACCGAGGAGGCGCCCAAGCCGCTCCCTTCACACGCCGAGGTGGCTGCCTGAGGGAGCAAGGAGGTCACGATGAAGGCGAAGCTGGATTTCGGTGCGGCAAGCGTCACGCTGTTCATCGCACTCACAGTCAGCTACGTGCTGTGCATCGCCGGGGACTTGATCTTCGGCTGGACGATGTATCAGGCCTGGATGCCCCTTGTTCCGGGGTTCACCTGGCCCGTAACGGCCAGCGGGTTCATCATCGGCCTGCTGTGGATCGTCGGCTACAGCCTGTACCTGGCGGCTCTGCTGGTCTGGCCCTACAACTACTGGGTGAGCCGGGGAGCATCAGGCGGAACGCAGGCCTAGCACCTGCGGCCAACTATCGGGCGGGGGCGCACTGCCCCCGCCCGGCCCAACGTGGAGCCATACTGTGTATGACGCCCTCATTGTCGGAGCCAGTTTCGCCGGGTTGGCGGTGGCCAACCAGTTGCGGGGACGACGAGTACTGCTGATCGACTCGAAACCCCCCGGTGAAGATCAGACTTCAGCCTGCGGAACCATGCTCGCGACGCTCGAATACTGGAACCTGTCCGGCGCGGTGCTGCAAGTCCACGACCGCATTGTGCTGCATACGCGCCGCGGGGACTTCTCTTATCCGTCTCCCTATCCGTGGTGCACCTTCGACTACAAGCGGCTTTGTGAGACGCTTTTCGAGCGCAGCGGCGCGGAGTTCCTGCAGGCGAGGGTGTTGGGCTACGAGAATGGCAAGGTGCTCACGACGCGCGGCGAGTTAGCCGCCAAACACCTGGTCGACGCCTCAGGCTGGAGGGCTGTGCTGGCCAGTTCGGTGCAGCCATCCTTCAACGAGAACCGTGCCATGAACTTTGGCATCGAGACGGCCGTGCCCCTCACACAGGAGGCGCCGACGGAAGGTCTGCACTTCTGGTACGACCGGCGACTGGTAGGCCCGGGAGTGGGTTGGGTCTTCCCGCGCCGGGGGGAGATCGGCGTCGGCGTGGCCTCCTATCGCGGCGCCTTGCCGCTGCAGGAGCCCCTCGACCGCCTGATGGAGCACTTCCGGCTTTCGCCTGATACGATCCACGGCACCTATTTCCCGCACACGCTGCGGTCACCTGTGGCCGGGCCGGTCTTCGTCGTCGGCGACGCGGCGGGTATGTGCGTCGGCCTGACGGGTGAGGGGATACGCCCGGCGCTCTTCTTCGGCGAGGCCTGCGGCCAGATCCTGGGGAAGGTGCTGCATGGGGAGCTATCCCACAGCGAAGGTCTGGAGCGCTATGCGGCCTTCGTGGAATCCCGGCGACGTTTTTTCGATTTCTTCAGCAGCGCGCAATTCGTGCTCTCCCGGCTGCCTCCGGTGTGCATCGACATCCTGGCGGCGATCACGCGTCGTGAGCCGATAAGGCCGTGGATCATGAATCGCTACTGGAGCCTGACGAACTCCTGGAACGAAGCCCCCTCACCCCTCTCGGAAGAAGAGTTCGCAACCTCCTAGGGATATGGAGCAGGTGCCATGAACACCCAACATGCCCTTCAGCAGGATCCGACCGAGGATCGCGCCCGAACGGCGGCACGCTTCTTTCTCGAATGGCTCTTCGCACTGACGGGCCGAAGCGATTATGCCGTCCGCCTCTGGGATGGGACGACGTTGACCGGGGCATCTGGCGAGGCGCCCTTCACGCTCGTCCTCAGCCACGCCGGTGCTCTGCGGCGAATGTTCAGGCCGCCGCTTGATCTTTCGCTGGGCGAGGCTTTCATTTACGGGGATTTCGACATCGAAGGCGACATCCACGCCGCCATCGCCTGGAGTGATGGCTTCAGCGGGAGGTCCCTCAAGGCTGGCGATCTGGCGACGATGGCGCGCATGGTGGCGAAGCTGCCGCGCGGCCGAGCGCGGCGCGTGAATGGCAGGGGACCGGCGCGCCTTTCGGGGGAACGGCACTCCCTCGAGCGCGACCGGGCCGCCATCGCCTATCACTATGACGTCGGCAACGACTTCTACGCCCTGTGGCTCGATCGCGCCATGATCTATTCCTGTGCCTACTTCAAGACGGGCAAGGAAGACCTGGACACGGCCCAGCGGCAGAAGCTCGATCTCATCTGCCGCAAGCTGCGCCTGCGCCCGGGCGAGAAGCTGCTGGACATCGGCTGCGGCTGGGGTGGGCTGGTGATCCATGCCGTCGAGAAGTACGGGGTGACGGCCGTCGGCGTCACTCTCAGCGAGCAACAGGTCGCGCTGGGCCGCGAACGGCTGGCGGCCGCAGGGCTCGAGGGCCGGGCGGAGATCAAACTGCAGGACTACCGCGAATTGTCTGACGCGACCTTCGACAAGATCGTCAGCGTGGGCATGTTCGAGCACGTGGGGCGCGATCACCTTCCCGAATACTTCTCGCACGTCTTCCGGCTGCTGAAGCCGGGCGGCCTCTTCCTCAATCATGGTATCTCGCGGCGTGCGGCGCAGGCCGCTGGGCGCCGGGACACCTGGCTTAAGCGCTTTCTGCTCGGCTCGGGCGAGTTTCAACAGCGCTACGTGTTTCCGGACGGCGAGCTGGTGCCCGTGAGCGAAGCCGGGCTGGTCGCTGAGCGCGCCGGCTTCGAGGTGCGGGACGTGGAGAATCTGCGCGAACACTACGCCCTCACGCTGCGCCATTGGGTCCGACGGCTGGAGGAGCATCGCCAGCAAGCCGTGGCGGCCACCGACGAGACCACCTATCGAATCTGGCGTCTGTATATGGCGGCCTCGGTGCGCGGCTTCGAGAGCGGCAACATCAACGTCAACCAGATGCTGTTGGCGAAACTCGACGGCGGGCGGAGCCACCTGCCGTTGACGCGAGAGGACCTGTATGCATGATGCGACGACGGGCGTGACCCGCACCGCGTACGTGACCTGCGGACCTGCCCGCGCATCGCGGGGGCTGGATTCGGACATCGTGAGCGGGGGACGAGTATGAGACTGAGGCAACTTGATTGTTTGAGCTGTGGGGCTCCCGTTGAGTGGGACGGGACTTACGGCAAAGCCATCCGGTGCTCCTATTGCGGGAGCACTTTCATGCCGGCGTCCACCGGAATGGAGGACGTCTGGCTGATGACCGATCCGGTGGCGCGTGCCCGTTACGAGTTCGAGGGCACACTGGAGGAGTTGGAACAGGACATTCGTTACGAAGTCATGCGCGGCCAGGATTGGTCGGAGCTGGATCGGGCTTACCTGCAGGAGGTCGCCCGCCTGCAGGCGGAAGGGCTCATCAGGCCCCTGGCCTCCTTCTGGGCCGCCAGCCCTCACCCGCCGATCTATCGCGCTCTGGCGGGCGGTGAGTTTCGCTTCGGTGGGCAGGCAGTCCCTTTCGAGAAGGGGGATGAGATCGTCTGGGCCTGTCCCATGACGCGCGACCGTTTCGAGCTCGACCTGCCGGTGTTGATCGGCGACTTTCGCGACGCACGCACCCAGCGTCTGTGCGGCGTGATGGTCGACGCCATGCAGGGCCGCATGAGCTAGTGCAGCGCCAGGCACAAGAAGAAGGAACTCTGGCTCCCATGCCGGGCCGCAGGCGCGGCGGCATGGGAGCCGCCGCCTGCTGCTTTTGAAAGGACCGGGACGGAGGCGCGGCTGCTGCTCTTTTGGAAAGAGCCCGGCTCCCATGCCGGGGCGAATACAGCTGGTGGATCAAGGTGCGGATCTGCGCCTCTGCCGTTGGGGCGTGGTGCCTCGTAGACAAGATGACCCCGTCGAACATTGGAACAAAAGGAGACCCCATGAACATCCTTAAAGCCCTGTTTGGAAGCCCGCAGTACGTCTCGCGTGCGGATACCACAGCCGACGAACCAGAGCCAGACCCCGCCGACGTGTGGGCTTTCACCGATCCGGATGCGCGCGAGAGCTATGAGAAGATGGGTAGGTTGGCCGAACTGGAACGGGACATTCGCTTTGAGGTGATGCGAGGCAAGCCCTGGATGGAAGATGAAATAGCCTACAAGCGTGAAATCCAGCGCCTGCTGGGTGAAGGTAAGCTGGAAGACAAAGGCTCCTATTGGTTCGCCAGCCCCTTCCCCACGGTTTACCGGGCGGTAGGGAAGGGCGAACTGCGGGTGGGGGAGAACACGTACCCCTTTGCTGCCGGTGACGACATCGTCTTCCAGTGTCGCATGACGCGCGACTCGAACCCCGAGCTCAGCGGCCCGGTGCTGGTCGCCAGGTTGCGACCGACGGACAAGGCGCGGCTATGTGGTGAGATGGGCGGAGCGATGAGCGGGATGGGGAAAGGGGGCTGAGGGCTGGCAGGGGAGGCCCTCAGCAGCGCAGCGGCTGCGGAGCGCGGCGCCCCGGCGAGATCAGCGTGTCTGCTCGACGACCTTGAGGTTGAAGCGTACCTGGCTGCGCAAGTCCCCCTTGCGCAGCCATACGCGCAGCCACCACTTGCCGGCCTCGGGGAACTGAGCGCGGCCTATGAAGGTGGATGAACCGGGGCCCTCCATCTGTGCGCTGCCGGTGCCCACGACGAGGTCGTCGCCGGCGCGTCCATAGGCATATTCGATCTCGTCGGGGAGGATGGGGCGGCGGCGGGAATCCCAGGCGTTGAATTCCAGCCTCACCTGGCTGTCGGGAGGCAGGGGATGGGGGTCAGGCTCTAGCTGCAGCGTGACCAGGCCCCAGGGGCCCAGGTCCATGACTGCCTCGCGGGCGGGCGCCTCAGCCAGCGTAGTGCGCATCGAGGTGATGATCAGGAAGGCCAGCAGGGCCGAAAAGATCAGGTACACGAACCAGATCGGTTTGCTTCGCCGCTTAATTTCGTCCATCGATCGATGTTCATCCTATCAGCCAGCCCGCACATCGCGGCTGGCTATGCCGGATCCAATGAGGGCCGGGTCACGCGGCCGCGGCCGGCGGGGTCTGCGCCGGCGCAAGGCTTTGGCCGCTCAGGTAGCCGAGATAGGCCGGGACCAGGGGCAATACGCAGGGGCTGAGGAATGAGAGCGCCCCGGCGGCTATGGAGGCCAGGTAGCTGGGCGCCGTGGCGGCACCCAGGGGCAGGTCCAGGTAGAAACCGTTGCGCTGCGCCCAGATGGCGATCAGCGTGATGCGATCGGTGAGCATCAGAAGCCCAATGAGAATCAGGAAGAAACCGCTGATCCACTGGAAGGTGCGCTGGTACTTGCGCAGCCGTCCGACGACGGTCAGGGCGCGATCGAGGGTCAGCGCAAGGGCGAGAAAGGGCAGTCCCAGGCCGAGCGCATAGCCGGAGGCGAGCACCATGGCCTGTCCGGAAGTCTCCTGGCTGAAGCCGAGAGTGAGGATGGCGCCCAGGGTGGTGCCGACGCACGGCGTCCAACCGGCGGCAAAGAGGATGCCGAAAAGGCCCGATTGGAGCAAACGGTTCTTGGGCTGCACGCGCATCTGGGGGCGGGTGTCCATGGAGAGCCATGGGATTCGCAGCACGCCCATGGTTACCAATCCGAAGAGGATGACCAACACACCGCCGACCTTGCCCAGGACGGTCTTGTACTGACCGAAAAGTCCACCCAGCAGTGTGGCGGCGCCGCCCCATCCCACGACGAATACCAGCGAGAACCCCGCCACGAAGAGCAAGGCGTGGAGCAGGGTCAGGCCGCGCAATCTCTCAGGGGGATCGCTGGCGGGTTGCGGTAGGCTCATGAAGATCCTCCGAGCAGGTTCCGGATTTTAGTGTCGAGTTCTTCGAGCGGGATGGCGCCGACGAAGACCTCCTGCACCACGCCGTCGCGGTCCACGAAGACGCTGGTGGGGATGCCCAGCACACGATAGAGGCCATTAGAGACCTCGCTGGCGCTGTCCAGCAAGATGGGGAAGGTAAGACCCAGCTCTTGACGGTAGGGTTCGATGGCGTCCAGTTCGTCGACCTGGGTGAGATTGACGGCCAGAACGACGACCCCCTGGTCGCGGTAGGTCTCATAGGTGTCCTGCAGGGCGGGCATCTCCACCCGGCAGGGAGGGCACCAGGTCGCCCAGAAATTGATCACCACGACCCGGCCGCGGTGATCGCTCAGGGTATGTGGATTGCCGCTCAGATCGCGCAGCGTGAAATCGGGGGCGGGCTGTCCCAACCGGACGCCTCTCCCGAGGCTGGAGGCAGGCCGACCGGTTGGGACGACTTCCAGGGTCGGGCTGGCTCCGGAGCGGGGGGTGGTGGATGTGGGCGTCTCCAGGGGGAGGCGGCTCGGTTCTGGTGCCAGGAAGAAGCGCCAGCCCAGGAAGAACCCCGCGGCCAGGGCCGTGGGGAACGCCAAGGCCCGCAGGGCTTGCTGCAGCGGTGAGAGGCCTTGGCGCAGACTTCGGCGGTTTCGCATTGTAGTGCCGAGGGGAGAAGAGGGTGCCCGGGGGTCGCATCAAAATTGGCGGGACACTCCCTGTTAGTGTACGACCTGTGCGCGGTACTCGTGGCGGCCGTCGCCGCCGGCGAGGCGGACTGCCTCGGTGAGCGCGTCGCCTGTGACCATGGCTGGGTTGAAGGTCACGTGTGCCCGGCCGTTCAGGTGATCGACGTGGGCCTCGACCACGCCCTGCAGGGACAGCAGGCTGTTGCGCACGCGTGCAGCGCAGTTAGGGCAACCCATCCCTGAGACGAGCAACAGCGCTTCGGTGGTCTGCGCCATCTCCTGTGCCGAGGCTTCCTTGCTGATCGGTTCGACGTGACAGTCTTGTGACTCCGACATAGTGCTCTCTCCTTGTAACGCGATCCCGGCCTGGTAGAAGAAGCCGGGGAGGCGCTTCCGCCTCCCCTGGCTACTCAATGGGCGCTGTGTCCTTCATGGCCCCCATGTTCGCCTTCGCTCTCCATGTACTTCATGGGAGTCTCGTCGAAGGCCTTCTTGCAACCCGGGGCGCAGAAGTAATACGTCTTGCCCATATGCTCGGAGGTCCACTGGGCTGTCGCCTCGTCAACCTCCATGCCGCAAACGGGATCCTTCGCCATGGTCAAGCTCCTTTCGCAGGTCACGATCCTCGAGTCTCGTGTGAAGAAGCCGCACAATGCGATCTGGCTCTTCTCGAGCCGTGATCAGTGTACCAACAGCCTTCGGTCCCATGGAGCGCTGTCTGGCCCTGGCAGGCATAGGCCATTTTGCGGGGCGCTGGCCAAAGGGTGCCCGGCAGCACATTCGCCAGCGAGACATGGCCGGGGCACCAGGATCGGGTGCGGCGCTCAAGACCGCCCCCCGGCCCTTACGGGGCCATTCTCGCACAATATCCAGCCTTCTGCGAGGGCCATCTTGCTCACGCGCTGCTTCCGGTTCGGCCCCGGCGATGGTTCACATCTTGCGGCCGGGTGGGCTGCTGCGCTGCACAAGCCGTCATGCCCTCGCCATCAGTCTGCGAGAAGGTGGTGGAGGTAGCCGGCCGCGCGCGGGTAGCGGGGAGGCAGCCACATGGCCAGTTCATAGTGCAGCCTCTCGTGCTCCCGGATGGCTGGCGCCAGCCGGGGCAGGGCGCACTGTTGCAGCCAGAAGTCGCCCGCCAGCACGCTGTTGGCCTGCGGGTCTTCAGAGAATAGGCTCTTTCCGCTGGTGTCCCAGGCGTTGCCCAGGAAGAGGAAAGCGTCCTGGACCAGACCGGCCGGGCATCGCAAGGCGTGCCGTTTGAGGAAAGCCATGATCGCCCACAGCGGCATGAGAGGATCGGGCCCGTGGGCGTGCTTCGGGAGGGCGAGACGGGCCTCGCGCGGCTTGAAGTGTCGGCAGGCCCTCAATATATCCATGAGGGGGGGCGTCGCGGCAGACGCGCCGGAGGCTTCGCCATCATCTTCCGCAGGGATGGGGAGCCCCAGGCGGACAATGATGCCGCTATCAAGCACATGGGGATCATGAATGTGTGAGCTGCGCTCGTCGATGGTCGCCAGCAGGTAGAGGTTGTCTGGGAAGGGGATGATTTCGGCGCTGCGGTCCAGAGGCAGTTCGAAGACACCGCCAAAGGTCCTGATCTGTCGTGGCAGATCAACGAAGAAGGTCCGTACTTCGGCGCGGCTGATCGCGTGCAGGACGGCCACGTAGAGGCCGTCCTGCTCCTTGTGGAGCGTGGCTTCGGCCAGGAGCGCCCGCAGACGAGCCGTAGTGAGAAGCTGCTGCGCAGTAGTGAGCTGTGCCGAATTGCGGCTCCTGGCGGTCCACCATGGATGGCCTTGAAAGATCAGGCCGCGCCCTCGGTCTTCGCCTACGAGCGCCCGGCTCGTACGCAGGGCCACCTCCCGCAGGCCGCTCCGCGGCGAGCCTGTCAGCAGCAGGGCCGGCTTGGACTTGAGGGCGGTCCACAGGTTCGCGGCCTCGATGTAGCTCAGGCCGAGTGGGGCCAGCGAACGGCTGAAGCTGCTCAGCGCGGCGCGTTCCTCCGCCCTGAGGAGGTCCCCGGCCACGTCCGCGGAGAGCTGGGGATGACTGCCCCCACCCGGTTTGGCAGAGCCTGAGTGACGGCGATCGCGGCGTGCCTGCTCGGTTCGTCTTGGTGGTGTCACGCTGGATCCCTCATGGGCCTCGATGCCCCCTGGCCTGTCGCGGATACCATCCCCCGATGGGGTCACGTGTGATTTGGGCTCCCTGGGTGGGTGTTGCCTCGCAGCTAAGGGTGCAGCCGGCCACCCAAGCGGAGACGGGCCAGGATGCGCTCGCGCGTGATCATGCCCAGCCATTGCCCTTCCTCGATGACGGGGATTCGGTCGACCTGTTCCTCCCCCATTTGCTGCAGTACTTCGTAGACGCTCGCCTCCGGCGGGACGGCCTGGAACTGGCCGATGAGCTTCATGACACGTCCCACGGTGGTTGTGTTCCATTCACGTCGTGGGACGGCCAGGGCCTCGCGGGGTGTGATCAATCCCGTCACGCGTCCTCCACCGACGACGAGGAAGCACTGATCGGCGCCGGATTGCGACACCTGCTGCATAAATCTCGCGAGCGTCGTGACCGGGTTCAGTGTGGGGCAGTCAGTGACCATTACTTCACGTGCCTGCACGCCGGCCAGCTCTTGCAGCATGGTCATTTGGATTGTGGCGCGCGCCGCTGCGCTTTGCAGGAACCAGCCGATGAAGACCAGCCACATCCCGTCCGCCCAGGCGCCGCTCAGCGAGCGCATGATCCCCCAGCCCATCAATCCGTACCCGAAAGCCTGGCCCAGGAAGCCGGCGACGCGCGTGGCTTGCCGGTAGTTGCCGGTGATGCCCCAAATGAGCGAGCGCAGGATGCGGCCGCCGTCCAGCGGGAAGCCAGGGATCAGGTTGAAGGCGAACAGCCAGAGGTTGGCGATGCTCAGCCAATGGCCGAGGGCGGCGAATTTCAAGCCCACCACTTCGGGCCCTGCTCGACCGAGAAGGCCGAAGGCTGCGACAAGTGCCAGGCTCAGCGCGGGGCCGGCCGAGGCGATGAAGAATTCATCGCGTGCGCGACGCGGCTCACGCGACATGTGGGCCATGCCGCCGAAGATGAACAGGGTGATTACCTTGACGGGCACTTTCAGCCGGTTTGACACCCATGCGTGTGCGAGCTCATGGGCGACGATGGATACGTAGAAGAAGGTCGCCATGCCAAGCGCCAGGCTCCATGTGTCCCCGCGGGTGAGATCGGGGTACATGTTGGGGAGATACAGGTCCCCGAGCGACCAAAGGATAAGCCCGAAGCCGATGAACCATGAAAGATCGATGCGGATATCGACTCCGGTGATGCGGGCGATCGCGATGGAGAATCGGCTGCTCATGACAGTCCTTGTCCTCTCATTTCACCTTTGATTCTCCCACGCATCAGAGCCGAACCGAAGCGTAGTTTGGCCGAAAGACGCTAGGCACAAAGGCTTACTTGAAGCTGGCGGCGTCCACGCCTTTCAGGCCAAATGGCCCTAGGAAAGGGACCCGCTTGCATGTAAGGTTTGCGGGAGGCAGGGATGTCGCCCCGGGACATCACGCGGCGGCGCAGTCCCTGCATGCCGATAGCCCCCCAGCAGAGAGGTTGTGATGATCGAACGCGAGCCCTCCTCCCCCACCGAAACCGCGGTTCCCGATGATGACTCCGGTTCCGGTCTGCCTCCTTTCCCTCGTCGTCTCCTGACTCTCAGCCTGGCCTTCAACCTGCTGGCCCTGGAACTGCTGGTCTTGCTGTGGGATTCGAGCATCGCGACCTTCCTCGAGATGACGACATCTTTCTACGCCTGGGTTTCCAGCCTGCTCGGCGTATTGTTGGCGCTGATGTTCGGTCTCGCCGCGGCGCGGGCACTGCAGAGTTCCTTCGAGGGCCGCCAGCCGCGAGGGATGTGGCTCATTTTGAGCGGCGCGTTCCTGACGCTGGCCTCGGTGGGCTGCCCGGCCTGCGGCGCGCCGATCCCCTCCCTGATGGGCATCGAGGGAGGGCTGCGGGCCTTCCCCTTGCAGGGACTGGAACTGAAGCTCCTGGCGGGCGCGTTGCTGGGCCTGGCGCTGTGGTCGCAACGGCGGAAGCCCTCGCTGGAGCGCTCAGAACCCGAGGCGGAGCCGGAGGGCGTACCGCGGCCGGCGCCATCGGGCTCCGTGCGGGCGCTCAGGCCGCTGGCAGTCGTGGGCGCAGTGCTTGCCCTGTTCTATCTCCTTCCCCAGGTCCCCACTGGGGCAGGCCTGAACTTCTCCTCCGCCGCGGGGCGCGCCGCCCTCTGGGGGCTCGGGCTCGAGGGCGGCTCCCAGGTGGTGGCATTGCTGGAAGACGTGCTGCCCGGGGATGGGTACACGTTGCCCGTGGCCTATGGAGACCTGGGGCCGCGCATGATCGAGGCTGGCGCCATCGACGCCGAAGCCTTCGCCGCGGTGTACGAGCGCGCCGGCGCCCCTCTGACGGCCTTGCAGCAGGAGATCCTTCTGCAGGGTTCCACGCAGCCCATCGTGGTCGATCGCGAGAACGCCCATTTCCTGCTGAACTTCTTCTGGGCCCTCGGCCTCGTCAACCGCAATCCTATCCTCGAGAAAGGGCCGATGATGGTCTACGCCGAGGGGCAGATCGAGCGCTTCGCCTCCACCGGCGGCTGGACCATCGGCCGCAGGACGCCGGGCGAGCTTTATGCCAGCGTTCCGATCGTCGAGCTCACCCCTGAACAGCAGGAGCGCCTGGAACGCGTGGCGAGCATGGTCTACCGGCCGTGCTGCAACAACCCGACCATCTTCCCCGACTGCAATCACGGCATGGCCATGCTCGGGATGCTCGAGTTGATGGCTTCCCAGGATGCCAGCGAAGAGGCGATGTTCGAGGCGGCGCGCTATTTGAACGCCTTCTGGTTCCCGCAGCAGGCGCTGGAGGTGGCCTTCTACCTGCAGGCCTCCCAGGGCATCGCGCTTTCTGAGATCGACTCGCGCAGGCTCGTCGGCCCCGAGACCTTCTCGGCGAGTGGCTTCCGCAGCGCCCACGCCTGGCTGTCGGAGCGGGGCCTGCTGCAGCGAGCGCCGACCCAGGGCGGGAGCTGCGGGGTCTGAGCGCGCTTGAGGTTTGTGGGGCTTCGGCCCGCTCCTGAACGGCGCCTCGATCAACGGGCAAGAAGGCTGGTCGGCACATCCCCGCGCCGGCCAGCCCGCCGCGGCCGCATGCGGAGCGTGCTGGCGATTGCCAGCGACCTTTCTCGTCCCCAGAAGTCGATCACGCCGCTACAGTTGCGGCTCCTTCTTTTCGCGACTGGAAAGCTCCACCTGGATGGTGGTGTGGTCGATGCCGAACTCGTCCTTCAGGCGTGCAGAGAGCTCCTCCAGGATGCGGGAGGAATCCCGCCAATCGACGCCCTCATCCAGAACCACGTGCGCGCTGAGCGCTTCCACTCCTGGGGTTATGGACCACACGTGCAGATCGTGAACGGCGACGACGCCCTCCACCTGCAGGATGGCCTGCTCAACCGCGGCGATGCTGATGTGGGCCGGCGTGCCCTCCAACAGCACGTGCACAGCCTGGGTCAGCAGTTGCCACGTGCGCGGCAGGATGAACAGCCCTATCAACATGCCGAAGAGCGGATCGGCGTAGTACCAACCGGTGGTCAGCATGATCACGCCGGCGGCGATGGCGCCCAGGGAGCTGAGCGTATCGCTCACGACCTCCAGGAAGGCCCCCTGGATGTTCAGGCTTTCTTTCGAGCCCCGCCTCAGGTTCCAGATACCGACCAGGTTGACCGCCAGCCCGATGACGGCGACCGCCAGCATCGGCAGGCTGGCCACGGCGGGCGGCTCGAGGAAACGGCGATAGGCCTCGTAGAGAATGTAGAAGGAGATCATGAACAGGGCCAGGGCGTTGGCCAGCGCGGCCAGGATCTCGGTGCGATAGTAACCGTAGGTCTTGCTGGCTGTGGCCGGTTTCTGCGACATCCAGGCCGCGAAGGAGGCCAACGCCAACCCGCCGACGTCGGTCAGCATATGCCCGGCATCGGCCAGCAGGGCCAGACTCCCCGTCAACAATCCGCCCGCGACCTCGACGATGAAATACAGGAAGGTGAGCGTGAGCGTCAGGTTCAGGGCGCGCCGGTGACGCGCGGTCGTCGATTGCACGGTGGTCATCGGCTGCCCATCTCCTGGTGGGTTGTCATCAGTGCTCGCTCATGCCTGCGGCGCGGATCAAAGGACCCAGAGCAGGAGGCCCGCCCCCAGGGCCGCCATCACGCCGCCGGTCACGCCCCGCACCAGGCGTGATGACGACCGTTCCCAGGCCTGGATGCGGCGTCCCATCACCGGGTCCAATGACAGCACGAGCACGACGACCAGCGGCACGATGAACATCAGGTTGTAGAGCACCAGATAGAGCATGCCAACCCAGTAGTCGGTCTGGCTGCTGATCAGGCCGAGCACGGCCACGTAAGGGCCGCCGGAACACGGGAAGGTGTGCAGGCCCACCAGAGTCCCCAATACCAGCGTGGTCGGCAGCGTCGCCCGGTGCATCCAGGTCTGCAGTGTTTCCTTGCTGCGCTCGGGCACCTCCAGGCGGATGGGGAAGCGGGGGAAGAGGGCACCGAGCAGGTTGGTCAGGCCCAGCAGGATGAGCAGCGCCGCTCCCGCCTGGCCCAGCCAATGGCCCTGCAGCAGGGTGGAGGCCTTCAGCAGCCCCAACCCGATGAGGAAGTAGACAACGTAGACCGCGCCGATGTAGACCAGTCCCATGCGCGCCACCGACAGACGCGTCTTGCGGATGGTGAAGAGGAAGGAGATGAAGAAGAGCAGTATGGCCAGGGCGCAGGGGTTGATGCCGTCCACCAGCCCGGTGAGCAGCACGGCGGGCAGCAGCAGGCTGCTCCTTGAATCCGGCTGGGCCTGGTTGCTCTCGGAGACAAAGTTCGCCTCGTTCGCCGCAAACCATTCCAGATAGGTCTCGATGGGTGTATCAGGGGGATAGGTCATGACCGGCCCGGCGAAGGCCCAGGCCCGATAGCCGCCCGCCTGCTCTTCCTCGCCGTAGACCAGAATCCGCTCCGGCGTACGCAAATCGTTCTGCAGCAGGGCCTCGATCGCCGCGCGCGGCACTTCCCCCTGCAGCACGATGCGGCCGTCGTCTATGAAGGTGACCAGATGGCTCTGCAGCTCCAGAGGGATGCCCAGGGAGTCGTTGAGTTCGTTGAGCTCGCGCCGGTATTCAGGCAGGTTGATGTAGTCCTTCTTTTCGAGCTGGATCTGATAGGCCGCCATGATGGCCGTCAGCTCACCTTCCACGTAGGTCACACACTCATCGCAGGCCTCGTTGTAATAGACGACGGCCCGGCGTGCGGTGCCCTGATCTTGAGCCTGGACGGCGGTGTAGGGGAGGGTGAGCAGGAAAAGCGCCAATGCTACGCGCCGCAGGTTGCGGAGCATATTGCAGCCTCCTTCAGCAGCAGGTGAGCCGCTTGGGGATTTCCCCCTCTTCCAGCGGGCCGAACGGGTTGCCATGCTGCCGGATGTTGGCGATCATCTCACGGTTGGCCTCGGTCTCCACGCCGCGCGCCACGAGCCGCGCGCGCAGCCTTTCCCCATCGGGATCGTGATCCACGGGGCAGAGCGTCCGGCACGCACGGCAGAGCGTGCATTGATAGAAGACGGGCGAGGCGATGCCCTCCTCGGCCAGGATGGCCAGCCCGCGCGGGCTGATGTGCTCCCGGCGCAGGACTTCGAAGATCGGGCACACCTCGCGGCACAGGCCGCATTCGATACAGGGCGGGTTGTCCATGAGCGCCCTCAAGACAGCTTCCCCCGATTGATGATGTCATGCGGATCGTATATCTGTTTCAACCGTCGAATCTCTTCGCGATGGCGCTCGTCGACCCAGGCCCTCTTCTTCAAGCCGATGCCGTGCTCGCCGCTGACGCGCCCTCCCCACGCGGCGACGGATTCGTAGAGCGTCTCAATGCGTCCGTCGTCGAAGGCGAAACAGGGGTGCACGATGCCCAGGCCCAGATGGCCGAAGGCGGGGATGGCGTGCTGGTCGAGCCAGCGCAGCAGTTCGGCCAGCCCGGGGCCGCTGAGCTGCGGGTCTTCGATGACGGGGTGCCCGCAGCGGGCCAACTGCGGATAGAGCCCATCGCGGTCCCGCCACAGGTCCCGTACCTGGCCGGGGTCCTCGATCTCACCCTGATCCGAATCGAACTCGGCCAAGAGGTGATGCCTGGGCTCCCAGCCGATGAGGGCCGCTGCGTGGCGGTTCAGGTACTCCAGGGCCGTGAGCGCTGGCTCGGCCAGCCAACGGTCGCGCTGCGCAAGCAGGGCGGCCTCATCATCGAAGGCCATGATGGTGACCGTGCGCTCGCGCGGCCTGGGGGCCAGTCGAAGGATCGCCTCCAGGATGAAGCCGGTCACGCCCTCGCGGCCCACGACGTCGCCCAATGCCTTGCCCGAGAGGTGCCGCACCTGCCCCGAGCCGTCCACCAGGGTCACGGATTGCACCCAGTTGCCCATCAGGCCGTAGCGCACGGCGCGCAGGCCGGCCGCGTCGGTGGCGATCAGTCCGCCGATGGCGGCGGCGCGGTGGCTGCCGGGGATGACGGGCAGGAAGAGCCCTGCCGGCTCCAGGCGGCGGTTCAGAGTCCCCAGCACCACACCAGCCTCTACGTGGACCAATTTACCTTCCGGCTCGACGGACTTGATCGCGTTGAGGTGGGAGAGATCCACGACCACCGACCTCTGGGGCACGGCCCCGCCGCATAGGCCGGTTCCGGCCCCGCGCGGCACCAGGTCCACCGCCTCCTGCCGTGCCCATTCGACCAGGAAGGCCACCTGTTCTGGACTGGAAGGCCAGACCACGGCCAGACATTCGCCGCGCATCCGCGAGGCGTCGCGCGCGTAGACCAGCCGGTCTTCGATGGAGGTTGAAACGCGCTGCTCTCCCAGGACGCTGCACAGGGGTTGCAGGTTCATCGGGAGCCTCCATCCCCTGAGTCGGCGGTCAGGATCTCGCTCAGTTCCAGCACTTCGATCTCGCCGGCGTTCTCTTTGAAATGGGCATAGCAGAGCGGGCAGGTAGTGCAAAGCCTGCCGTTGCTCACCTGGGCCAGGCGCGCCCGGGCGACGGCGTTCGCCAGCTCGGGGAAGTTGGACTTGACGCCGCCGCCCGCGCCGCAGCACAGGCTCTGCTCGCGGTCCTGCGGCAGCTCCGCCACCTGCCACCCCGCGCCCTCCAGCAGACGGCGTGGTTCTTCGAAGATCCCCGACCAGCGTCCGAGATGGCAGGGGTCGTGATAAGTGATGGCGGGCCTCGCCCCGTCGCTCTGGCCCTCGCCCTGCGCCGGGCGCCGGCGCGGGCTCAGGACCTGGCTGACATGCAGGGCGTCGAGTCCGTAATCCTCTTTGAGTGTGTGGTAGCAGCCGGGGCAGTTGGTGACGATGCGGCGCACGCTGAAGCGGGCGAAGAGCGCCAGGTTTTTCTTTTTAAGTTCTTCGAAGTCCCGCATGTATCCGGCGCGTTTCACCGGGCTGCCGCAGCACACCACCTCTCCCGGCAGCACGATGAAGTCCACGCCCGCCCTGCGCAGCAGGGCCTCGTAGCGCGCCTGAATGCCCGGCAGGGCGCAGCGCGTCATGCAGCCGGGGTAATAGAGTGTGTTGCCGCCGGCCAGCTTCTCCAGCAGTTTACGCAGCACCTATCCCTCCGACCTTTCGGGCTTCAGGATGGTGACCCTGAACTCCACTTCGACCTCCGGTCGCTCGGGGTCGTTGCTGCGAATGTAGATCATGCGCAGCAGGTCGCCGTAAAGGTCGTCCTCGACGGGGTCGAGCGTCACCCGCAGCAAAGCCGATTCGCCGGGGGGGATGACCGTCCGGTCGACTGAGGCCTGGGTGCATCCGCAGGAGGTGCTCACCTTGTCGATGCGCAGCGGGCTGCCGCCATCGTTGCGGATGACGTAGGTCAGGTCCAGCGGTTCCTGCGGGACCACACCCAGATCCTGAACAGGGGGATCGACCACGATGCGAGGTGAGGAGGCCGAGCAGGCCGTGAGCGCCGCCAGCGCGCCCACCAGCAGGATCAGCCTGCGCGGCAGCCGGTGTCTCGGTGCGTGGCCTCTTGGAAGGCCCATGAGTGCGTCTTCCTCCTTACTCGTCGGGGCGGCTAGGGTCCGCTTTCGACCGGATAGCCTGCATCCTGCCAGGCGCGGAAGCCGCCCTTGATTGCCAACACGTTGGTGTAGCCTTTGTCCATCAGCATTCGCGCCGCACGGGCGCTTGATTCTTCGTTCGGTCAGGTACAGTAGGTGATGATCTCCGCCTCGCGCGGCAGGTCCTGGTAATCCATCTCCAGATTTGCCAGGGGCAGCGAAATTGCCCCTGGGATGTGGGCCCGTTCATATTCACTCTGGGCGCGCACGTCGACGAAGATCGCACCCTGGCTCTCGAACTTCGCCTTGGCCTCCGCCAGCGATACGCGCGGCACTTCCGGGTAGGGGATCCCTTCTTCGTTGTGCGAATCCGGCGGGCCGCCGGCCGCGGGTGGGGCCTGCCGGTTGAGAGCCAGCGCCAGGGCGGACCCGATCAACAGCAGGCCCGCCACGACGGCCAGGATGGCGGGGAGCTGGGAACGGTCTCGCCTGCGGCGCTTGGCTTTTCTGGTCTTTTCTTTCTTGCTGCTCATGAGCACATTGCTCCTTGCTTGGGTCTGGGTCGATGGAGCGTGATGATGGATGGGTTGCGATCAGCGTGGGCCCATAGCTTTCCTCCGGGCGCCGGGCCATTCTTGCGGCGTGTCAGCCGGGGCATCCTCGGGGGCTGACCGGTGCGCCGCGATGCGGCGGCGCGGGCCGCGCAGCGGCGCTGCCCGCGTTGATCGATCAGGCCCAGCCGATGGAAGCGGATCGGACAGGAGGTGGAACCAGCGGGGGGATGGAAAAGAGGGGGGTGAAAAGGAAAGGGTTCGCCAGGGAATATGTCAGCGTGCCGATCAGGCCGGCAACGGCCGACTCAGGCGCGGCGAAGTTGCAGTGCAGAGCGCAGACCGATTCCGCCACTTGGCCCAGGATGCTGCCCGTCGTGCAGGTTGTGGGGTCGCTGTTCTGGACCGGGTCGCAGACGGCGTCGATCAGGAAATGGCCCACCAGGCCCGCTGCGATGACGATGAGCACCACCACGGTCAGAGCGCGCAGGCGCGCGATGCCCACGTCGCTTCTATCACCCTTCGAGGAGGTCTTGCTGGTCCTGGTCACATAAGCATGTATAGCCACTGGGGCAGGCTGTGTCAAGTAACCTCCGTACTTCTCATGTCATAGACGAAGGTCACCCCTGGGGTGTGTCGACCTTCTTCCCACGCTGCGTGCAGAGCGCCCGCCGCAGCCCCGCCTCCCTCGCTCGAAGCCGTGCCGGGCGCCTTCACAATCGCACCCCACCTGCTTCACAATCCCTTCACAATCGGCGGTTAAGGTTAGCGTGCTTGCAGGTGAAGCCTGCAGACCCGAGAGAAGTTGGAGGTACAGCGTATGTGTGGACCAGGATTGCATATCGAGCGTGTCCGTGAGCGCCGGAGCGAGATGGACGGGCCGTCTGAGCGTGCGCCCAGGCAGCAGGCGCTGAAGCCGTGCCCGCAATGTGGGGAGCAGGTTCGGGAAGACTTCGTTTTCTGCCCGAAATGCGGCGCCGAACTGCTGACGGCGTGCCCTGAATGCCATCGCGCCGTGGATGCCGGCTGGACTCACTGCGCCTACTGCGGCGCGGATCTGGTGACGGAGTAATCCATCACCCGCCCTGGGTGATGCTACAAGGAGTGAACATCATGAGTGTCTTCGGACGTTTGAAAGCCCTGTTCGGGGCCAAGGCCAATCAGGCCGTGGAGAGCCTGGAGGACCCGCGGGCCAGCCTGGACTACAGCCTGACGCGCCTGCAGGCCAGCCTGCGCCAGATCAGCGACAGCCTGGTGGATGTCTCCACCGCCCGGCGGGCGCTCGAGGCGCAGCGCTCCCAGGCACAGCGGGCGATCGAAAAGGCCGAGGCGCAGGCCCGCCAGGCGGTGCGCGTCGGCCGCGAGGACTTGGCGACGCGTGCGCTGGAGCGCAAGGCCCTCGCCCAGGAGCGGCTGAACGGCCTGGACGACAGCATCGCCTCGCTGGAGGCCCAGGTCGAGAGCCTGAAAACGAGCCAGGCCAACCTGCGCCAGAAGATCGAGCTTTTCCAGGCGCGCAAAGAGCAGTTGAAAGCGCTCTACGACTCCTCGCGCGCGCAACTGCGAGTGAAGGAAGCCGCCAGCGGCGTTTCCAACGACCTGGCCGACGCCGGCCATGCCATCCAGCGCGCCGAGGCCCGCATCCAGGCCATGCAGTCGCGGGTGGAGGCGATCGATGATCTGATCGCTGCGGGTGCGCTGGAGGACGCCTTGGCCCCGGAGGGCGACGACATCGATCGTGAACTGGCCAGTCTCACGCGAGCCGCCACCGTGGAGAGCGAGTTGGAGCGGCTCAAAGCCGAGGTTTCCGGGGAGGCGGGCTAGCCATGGGCTGCGGGTCAGTGCTGGGCGATCTCTTCTACCTGGCCGACTCCCTCATCCAGTCCTGGCCGCCGGGCGCGTCCTACCAGGCGCGCCCGGCGACAGCCGGGATATCCGCAGGGCGCGGCCAGGATTTGCTGGCGAGGTTGTACAATATGTACGGCGAAGGGCAGATCAGCGAGCAGGTCTTCAGCGCCCTGCGATCCCTGGCCGAGCGCGGCGAGCTGCGACCTGCCGACTTGGCCGTGCATCGGGCGCGGGCGCGACGCGGCGCGATCGGGTCCGGCGACCGCGAGACGGCCAACGCCCTGCGCGCCATCCGATCCAGACTGGCGCAACTGGCGCAGGCCCGGCGCGGCTCCGAAAGGGTGCTGGCCGACCTGGAGGCTCGCATGGCGCGCATGGAGCGGCGGATGGCCGACAAGGACGAAGCCGCCCGCCAGGCCCTGCGCAGCGGAGACGAGGAGAGGGCCCGTCTGAGGCTGTCCGAGCGGGCGGAGCTGGAGGAGAGCCGCGCGCGCCTCATGGCTCAGGCGCAGGCTCTGCGGAGCGACCTGGAGCGGCTGGACGATCTGCGCACGCAACTGGAGGCCAAGGCGGCCGAACTGGAGGCGGTGCGTGCCAGGGGGCGGTTGGCTGAGGTCGGGGACGGCTCGAATCGGCCGGGAGGGTGATGCAAGATGATGGTGCCAATGTTCGGTGTCGGTTTGGTCTTCGTGTTGTTCTTCCTGCTGCTGGTCATCGGAGTGCCGCTGCTGATCCTGGCGCTGGTCGCCAGGGGCGACTCGGCGACCTCGCCCAGGGTTCGTCCGCCTGCGGCGAGCCCGGGTGCCGCGGCATCCAATGTTTCCGGCTACGTGGGGAAATGTCCCACCTGCGGGCGCGGCGTCAAGGCTGACTGGAACGTCTGCCCCTCCTGCGGCGCAGCGCTCTCCTGAAGATGGCCCAAAAGATCCTCATCGTCGAAGATGAACTGGAGATCATCAAGCTGGTGCGCGCCTACCTGGAGCGGGCCGGCTACCGGGTCGTTTCGGCAACCGACGGCCAGGAGGCGCTGGCCGTCTTCCGCCACGAGCATCCCAACCTGGTCATTCTGGACCTGAACCTGCCCGGCATGGATGGGTTGGACGTCTGCCGTGCCCTGCGCCGGCAGTCCGACGTCCCCATCATCATGCTCACGGCGCGGCTGGAGGAGACGGACCGTCTCATCGGTCTGGAGTTGGGCGCCGACGATTACATCGTGAAACCCTTCAGCCCGCGCGAGGTGGTGGCGAGGACGCGCGCCGTCCTGCGCCGGGCAGAGGGGGAGCCGGTGACGCCGCAGGTCATTGCGGCCGGCGAGATCTCGCTGGACATACCCCGCCGGCGGGCCACCCTGGCCGGGCAGCCGCTCGACCTGACGACCATGGAGTTCGACCTGCTGGCGGTGCTGGCGGCCCATCCGGGCAGGGTCTTCACGCGCATGCAGCTGCTCGAGCAGGTCCAGGAAGATGCCTACGCTGGCTACGAGCGCACCATCGACGTCCACATCAAGAACCTGCGCAAGAAATTGGGTGACGACCCGCACAACCCGCGCTTCATAGAGACCATCCGCGGCGTTGGATATCGTTTATTGGAGGAGTAGCCTCACGTGCGCCGCAGCTTGTGGACGCGACTGATGGGAGTGTTCCTGGGCGTCATCCTGCTGGGGGTGATGGTCATGATCGTGGCCGTGCGCATATCGACGGCCACGCAGATCAAGCGGCGCGTGCTTTCGGAGGATGTGGCTCAGGCCAACGAATTGGCGACGCTGCTGGCGGCCTATTACTCTCAGCAGGGGGATTGGTCCGGCGTAGAGAGATTGCTGGAAGAGGGAGCTCTCCCCACGTCCGCTGAGGTTCCTGACTGGCAGAGCGACTCGGGGATGATGGGCTGGGACTGGATGGGGCCGGGGATGATGTGGGATTGGATGGGGGAGCGTTTCCGGATGACGCGCAATACCGGGCCGCTGTCCGACCGCGTCGTGCTGCTCAATCCAGAGGGAGAGGTGATCGTCGACACCAGCGGCGCGAGCCTGAACGAGCGGCACCCGCCCGAACACCTGCAGGCGGCCGTGCCGATCGAGGTGAACGGCGAAAGGGTGGGCGCCGTGCTGGTGGGTTCAATGATCGAGCCCGTGCTCAACCCGGCGGACGAGGATTTCCTGCGCGCCGTGAACCTCTCGATCCTGATCACGGCGGCCGCCGTCGGGCTGCTGGCCCTGATCCTGGGCTCCCTGCTGTTCCGGCAGATCACCTCTCCACTGCGCGCCGTTTCGCAGGCTGCCGAGGCCATCGCCGCCGGGCAGCTGGGTCGGCGTGTGGATGTGAAGTCGGAGGACGAAATCGGCCGCCTGGCGCGATCCTTCAACCGCATGGCTGAAAGCCTGGCCCAGGCGGAGGTCCAGCGCCGCAACATGGTGGCGGACATCGCCCACGAACTGCGCACGCCGCTGACGGTCGTCCAGGGCAGCCTGGAGGCGATGCTCGATGGCGTCTATGAGCTCAATATGGAGAACGTTGCCTCCATCCACCAGCAGATGGCCCTGCTCGGCCGATTGGTGGCGGACCTGCGCGATCTGGCGCTGGCTGAAGCGGGACAGCTCAAGTTGAACTGGGGGCTGGTAGACGTGGGGGCGATGATCCTTCAGGCGAATGAGGGCCTGCAGGCGCAGGCTCAGGAGAAGGGCGTGACGCTGAAGGCGGAGCTGCCGCCGGACCTGCCGCGCATTCACGGTGACGAGCAGCGCCTGCAGCAGGTGCTCTTCAACCTGCTCTCCAACGCGCTGCGCCACACGCCCATCGGAGGCACGGTCACCACTCGGGCCGAGGCCGGGGAGCAGAGGCTGGTAGTCAGCGTGCAGGACACCGGAAGCGGCATCCCCCCGGAGGACCTGCCCCACGTCTTCGATCGCTTCTACCGTGTTGATCGCTCACGAGCGCGCAGCACGGGGGGCTCGGGCCTGGGGCTGACCATCGCCAGGCGCATCGTCGAGGCGCATGGGGGGCGCATCTGGGCCCACAGCTGGCCCGGCGCGGGCTCGACCTTTTCCTTCAGCTTGCCCCTGGTCGGTCCGCCCCCGGAATCCGCGGTCGGGGAGGCCATCCCTTCCCGCAGCGATACCTGTCTCGCCTGCGGCAACCCGACCGAGAGCGACTGGCGCCTGTGCGCCTACTGCGGCGCATCGCTGAACTGAGTCCCGCGTTTCCTCACGCCCGGCTGCAAAGCCTCCGCCGTCCCGATATCCCTCGGCCCCGCCGCTTTCCGGAGGCTCCTCTCGGCGCGGCCCGCTCTGCTCCACCCGGCTCGCGTGATGAGCGCCGAAGAGAACGCCAGGGATAAGGAACTGCGGCTATTGACATCTCCTCGGGTATGCCGGTATCATGCTCCCGATCGATTAACCCCCAACTATCGAGAGGATGCGCTCGATGGCGGAGCAGAAAGCGCTCGACCGCCAACCAGGCTGGACACGTCCTCTCCCGCTCAAATGCATCTGTACAAAGCGGGCTCCGTCCGCGCGTCTCGGGGGGAAGCGAGCTTAGCGCGCTTCCTCCCAGCCGCAGGGCTGTGCCCGCGCCCCTGGGCAGATGCGGTGAGCGAAAACCGCTCCACTCCAGTGGTGAGCCAATCTGAAAAGGATGGCCTCTTTGCGAAGCCGCCGCAGAACAGCATCGCGGCGCACGCCATCGATATCAGCCTGTCGAACCGCTGACGCCCTCTTCAAGACCCCTTCAAGCTGAGACCCAGATGACCTGCAGCCGTGGAGGCCAGCCTCACCGCATCTTGCCGCCGAGATATCGCTACCCGGTGTGAATCTCCCGCGTTCATCGAGCGGAGATACAAAGAGCAATGATGCTAGGAGAGAATGAACCATGGCTCGTGTGACTATTCCCGGGTTCTTGCGCTCCATCACGGGCGGCAGGACCCACGTCGACGTTCGTGCCCATCGCGGTGTGGACCTGGTGCGCGGCTTGATCCGCCGCTTCCCGGCGCTGGCCCCATGGCTGCAACTGGGGCCCGCGCCCGGCAGGGCGCGGATCTTCGTCGACGGCAGCGAGCTGCGGGAGGCTGATGCCCCCGTGGCCCCGCAGGCCGAGGTCAGAGTGGTGCCCGTCGTCCAGGGCGGTGCCACAGCCGCGCCGTCGTTGGCGGTGCGGGCCGGCCTGGCGCGCTCGACACGCTTCGGGCTGCTGGCCTCGCTGGCGGCGATCCTGGTGCTGCTGCTCTATGCGCGCCTCAATCCCTCCCTGGCCGTCTTCTGGGCCTTCGGCCTGGCCTTCGGCTTCGTCGTGCAGCGCAGCCGCTTCTGCTTCACCTCGGCCTTCCGCGACCTTTTCCTGCTGCAGGACGGCCGCCTGATGAAGGGCGTCATCGCCGGCCTGGCGGTGGCCGCGGTCGGTTTCACCCTGATCATGTACAAGGCGATGCCGGACCCCACGCAGGGCATCACCGGCAACGTCTACCCCACCGGCTGGCACACGGTGCTGGGCGGCCTGCTCTTCGGCGTCGGCATGGTGGTGGCCGGCGGGTGCGCCTCCGGGACGCTGTACCGCATGGGCGAGGGCTACGTCGCTCAGTGGGTGGCCCTGGTGGGTATGATCGCGGGCTCCTTCGTCCTGGCCCTGAACTGGGAGTGGTGGTGGCCCGTGGTGGTCTCCGCCCAGCCCAAGGTGTGGTTCCCGCAGGTCCTGGGGTGGGCGCCGGCCGTGGTGAGCACGCTGCTTGTGCTGCTGCTGATCTACCTGGCCGTGACGTGGTGGGAGAGCCGGGCCGGCGGCGTGGTCGCCTGGACGGAGCCCGAGACGCCGAGCCAGACCT